>JBHJOR010000048.1:0-28947 GCA_050329585.1 Methylacidiphilales bacterium
CGCTGGCGTGGGCCACAACCGGGCACAAAATGGTTACCGGTTGTTTCTTCTGCGACGTTGTGACAGGATCGCGATATGGCACTGGCTAAAAAATATCTGAGTGTCAGGGAGCGCTCCGCGTATCACCGGCTGGAGGATGTGATCGGGTGCAAAGGGTCGGCGGGGGTGGTGGCTTCGCTGGCCGAGGGGGTTCACCGTCCCGGCGAGTTGGAGCGTTATATTCCGGGCATCTCCAAAAAAATTCTCAATGAACGCCTCCGCAAGCTGCTGGACTTCGGGGTCATCGAGAGGCGGGAGCTACCGGGAACCATGCCGCATGTCGAATACCGCCTGACCCCGGTCGGTAAAAAATTGGCCCGCTTGCTGGCGCAAATCCACCGGCTCAACGTTGACATGGGATAAAGCATGTTGAATAAGTAGAGCCGCCCCACTAGCAACTTCATCAACCTTACGTGAATCAAGCCGCCGTTAAATCCGCACTTAGAGACTGCATTGAGCACGCGCGTGGCGACGGCATCACTTTGGGAGCCATGTTGGTCTCTCTGGGTCAGGCTGGCTTCTGTTTCGCAGCACTGCTACTCGCGGTTCCCTTTATTCAGCCTTTCTCACTCGGACCTTTTACCATGATTGGCGGCATCACTTTCACCGTGTTAGGCTGGCAAATGGGGCGAGGACGTCCCTATCCCTCGCTACCTCAGGCCGCTCTGGATCTTCGCCTCCACGGCAAGGGCTGGGTGCGTGTGCTCGAATTCTGTGAAATCCTCCTCGTTTTCTGCCGCCGATTCACGCGAATACGGAAAGAACACTGGGTATCCGGTCAGTGGGGTGAGCGCTTCGTGGGCTGGCTCATTTTTACCGGAGGACTACTTCTGGCCATGCCCATGGCTAATCTTCCCTTTAATAACACACTCCCAGCATTGATGATCGTTTTTGCCTGTCTCGGCTGGCTGGAGCGCGACGGCTTAATGGTGTTCGTCTCGATCGCATGGGGTGTGGCGACGATCCTCTATTTCGCAGCCGTAGCGGTCGCTTTTATTTTTTTTGGTGCAAAAATGATTGAGTGGATTTCGGGTTGGTGGCCGTTCTAGGAACGCCGCTTGCGGAAAACAGAGCCGTCGACCGAACCGAACACGCGATTTTCCACGAAGACAAACCCGCATCGCTCGTAAAACCGGCGTGCGGGGGAGTTGTCCGCAAGGGGATCGACCAGCACGGTATGAACTTCTGGTTCCACAAAACAAAGGTGCAGTGCCTGTTGCATCATGGCCCGGCCAATGCCTTTCCCAAGGAACTCCGCCTCGCCGATCCATAAGTCCACCGCACGAAAACCCGGCGGCAATTCGCCCCAATATTTTCAGTATCCAACGCGGGATCGAGAATTTTCAGAAAACCAATGGATTTGCCATCCAACTCAGCAATGAATGGATGGGGAGCCGCGAGGACGTGTAGCCAGGAGATCTCAGCAGCTGTGGCACGTTTTATGATAGAAAATCTATCATCTCGAGAGCCCTCATCAAGCGGAGTCCTAGTGGCTCTGCATCCGTTTCTCAAGAGCCGTCCGGCGAACGATGGGAGCCATGGTGCTTCCTGCGGCTGTCACGAATGCACGGACTGCGGCGGGCTTTTTACCTGACGCCACTTTCAGAAGCCAGCCACAGGCTTTGGCAACAAGGGGTTCTGGATTGTTCTTGAGTCTGTCCGCAACGGACTCGATGAGAGACCATGCTTGACCGGAGCGGGCCAATGGAACCAGCGAAACCGCGGATCCACGACGTGACCATTTACCGGGCAATCGGCTCCACTTTTTTACAGCAACCGCTTGTTCGGGAAACCGAAGAAAATAGTCCCCGATGACCCGAATACAGAGATCATCGGTTTCCATCCACTCATCCACCGATTCATGCAACCAGCGGGCGAAGCGTGGAAGCTCCGAACCGTCCCATTGCCTTCGGACCTGCCAAGCCCAGAAAAAGGCTGCAATCTTGTGCTCGAAAATATCTGTACTCAACAGCTCATCGCACCATTTCCAACGTGTTGCCAAGGGGATCGCTTTACCAGCCAATGTACTGGCCGCGCACTCGCGGATTACCTGCATTCTTACGCCGTAAAAATCGTCCACGTTGGAACCAAAGTGTTTTTGAATACTGGCCCGGTGCACAGGATCGGCAGCTGCTTTCAGACTTTGGTCGAGGTCACTTAGCAAGGGGATGCGGAGTGTCTTCATGGAACCGCAGTCAGGCCTTTGTCTTATGTGCTGCTCCGTCGAGGGGATTGACCCAGCGCAATTTTGGAAAGCGTGCGAAGTCGGTATCTGCGGAATAAACGGTGGCCTTAAGGCGTAAGGCCAAGGCGGCCAATTGGGAGTCAGTGGTAAGATTGCCCCCGGTGCCGGCGTCCTCCAAGAGTTCTATGCTGCGCTGGAAATCCATCTCCTCAAAGATGATAAAATCACAAATGGGCTGCTTTAGCCAAGACCGGATATGCCCGGACGCCTCACCTACCGTGAAGGGATTTTCAAATACACGCGGATGGGTTCCGAGTCGAATAAAGGCCATCACCACTGCGGCGCAGAGTCCCACGGGCTCATCTCCGGAAAGAACGAGCTCCCACCACTTCTTGGCTCTTGGGTGATGGGGGCTGGCTGCGTCATAGGCATATAGCAGCAGATTTGCATCAGGCAGGATCATCTTCTGCGTCGACCTTGGCGCTTACTAGTTTGCAAAAAAGCATCCACTTCCAACTCGTCCGCCAATTGATTGAGTCGCCCAAGATCGATCCCCGCCCTAAGACGCATCGGGCGAGCCTTTACCGAAAAGGGATGCGATTCCACTTCGGCCAATGTTCCTCTTAAACCCTTGGCGAGAAGTTGATTGACCGCCTCTTTGAAAGAGATTCCAGCCCGTTTAGCGTATTCGGTAACGCGCTGCGCATTGGCCGTTTCAAGCGTCAGTGTGGTTCTCATGAAGGCATCAAAACATCAATTAGACCTGATGTCAAGGTGACGACCCAGTTACTGGATTCTGGTTGGCTTGACGTTGAGCTCTCACTAGATGTTAATTAGCAAGTAATCCTTCTCATTTAACTTCATTCAATTTCCAACTGTAGTCGAGGAATCGAACTCGGGCGTTGGCGGGGACGGTTTGGTCGCGGTAGCGGTTAAGGTAGGCGATGAGTTGATTCCGACCTCCGAAGTCGTCGGCATACCAATCGAAAATTTTGGAGAGCCCAACTTCACCCTGTCCTGCTACCACGCCTTGCGGGTTCGTGTTAATAAAGGCGCGGGTTAGGCGGTCGAGATCGTCTTGCAGCGTATCGCCGATGAAGGGTTGGGTGTGGAGCGGCGGGCAGCTTTCGCTAGCGCAGTTCACAGCGAAATGTAGGCGCGGGTCTTGATAAACCGCCAGGATTCGTTTTTTCTCCAAGTGGTCGAAGCTGGTTTTCTCCCCTGAAATGATGATCGATTCCATTTTGAAGAATAAGGGATTGCCGTCCAATGGTCCGGGGGTGGGATACTTTTTGAGAACGTGGTGGAGGATCCAGGCATTGTAGGCGTTGAGATGCCAAGCGAGGGCGGCTTGTTTATTCTCTGGCGGTAGATGCGAGGCGTAAAAACCGACCACTTCCTGCAAGGCCTCTATGTCTGCCTCGTTGGCTCGCCAAGCCTCGTAATGGACGCCATCGGGTCTTGCATACTTGGATAGTAGTCCAGTGAAGGCGGAGGGTGCTGCATCTACTGCGTGTGGCAGGCTGTTGGGCGCCCCTTGTCCCCAGCTTGAGGCTGAACATAAAACGATAGTCTTAATCCATAGAAAAATAATCTTCACGGCCACATGAGAGCGGACCTGACTTGAATTTATTCCTGTTAAATCTAATTCTCCTTGCTCTTTATCAATACAGGATGCATTTGGATTTGGCACATAGCGGCCCTTAATTTATCGGCAAGAACGCTTGATGAATGTCGAGCCGGGAAAGATTGAAGCGGAGCACGCCTTCGTTGTACGTAAAATCTACTTCAGCCGCGCCCGGCTCGGCGATGAGACGTTGCGGGCATTGCGGGAGATCCCATTCAATTTGCAGCGGTCCGAGAGCGGTGATTTCATCGAAAACGTAATGCTCTGCATGGTCGTGAGGGCCAGAGGTGTTGATCAGATGCAGGATCGGCGTGCCCGCTTTTTCCCGAAGCACCACATCCACTTGATGCGAGCCTGTGACGCGCACCGCTGGCCGGTGGAGACGGTCGGCGATGTCGCGGAGGAAGTCGCGAGCGGTGCAGGTGCGTCCGTGCGCGTAGGCGTAGCCAAAATTAAAACAAACGGCGGCTATCGCCCCCACCCCGTGGAGACGTAAAAGCGCGGATGGAGAGGTCACGTTATCACGGGGAGAGAGCCAATGGATGGTTTCCGTTCCAGTCCCCATGTCGAACGTGGCAAAGTCACCCTGATTGGTGAAACGATCCTCGCCATACAGGACATCGGCAACTCCGTCCGTGTGGACGCGCAGATGGGTTAGGGCCAGTGGATCGGCGAACGTCTGTAACGGGCCGACTCCCACGAGTAGCAGCTTTCCGCCACGTTCCACGTAGCGCAAAAGCTGATCGCGTAAAACATCGGACATGCCAGACCACTCGGGAACAATCATCAATGGGTATCGATCCGCTTCGGATTCGAGCTGGTATTGGTAAAGGATGTCCACGGAGCGCCCGCCGTGGAGCAAGGCGTTCATGATTCCTTTAACAAAGGTCTGCTCACCTGACCAACACTCAAAGGGTTTGGGAAGCTTGGCATAATAGGCGTCGGTGGCGAAGAGCAGTGCTGTCTGCGGGAAGGGGCGGCTTCCTTCGCAAGCCCTTCTTCGCGCACGCACGAAATCACCCACTTCGGCGGCTCTGCCCAGCGGCCACTCCTCGACGGTGGCATCGCGACGCTGTTTGTAATAAGCCTGAAATCCGCCGCTCTGGGCAAGAACGATGGCAGCTTCCTGTTTTAATTGAAGAGCTGTTTTGTAAGAGTGCGCCGGACCGGTCCACTTGCCTTTGAAGCCCCATGCCATCAGATCCCAGGGCAGGCCATGGGGATCGAACATGCGGGCCGCCCAGCGGGCGGAGTTGACCGGATCTTCAAAGGTGAAATCCCCTGATAGAAAGGCCACGTGTGCGACCGGCTTTTCCGGCATGTAATAGCTGTAGAGCCAGTTGCTGCACATTTCAAACGCGGGGCAGCGACTGGCGAGTGCCGCCGTGTAACGGGCGATGTAGTGCCGGAATCCTTCGCGGTTGAACTCGACATAGACCGGGAAATCAGGATCACCCGGACGGGGTGCTTCCGTCCTGCCAGTAGCCCTTTCCCAAGCCCGCAGGGCCGGTTCGGAATAATCGGTAACGACCGCCCAGCTCTCGCCGTCGATCCACGCACCGTTGATTTCGTAGTCGGTGGCCAGCTCGATGAGTTGCGGCACGAGGTGTTCCTCGGCGTAGGGTCCGAAGACCGAGGCGCGGCCATGTTCACGCGATCCCTCCGCGTCCACTGCGGCCCATTCCGGGTGCCGAAGGCAGGCCTCATGATCCCAGATCCCGGAGAGATGAACGTAGAGGGCCACGCCTTGGGCGGCGGTCTCCTCCCGCCAAGCTCGGAGCGGATCGCCGACCAGGCCGGGAACGGGGGAGCCGACTTTGGTGGCGTAGCTCGACCAGCCCGGATGGCCTTTGCAATCGCACTGAACGAACTCAGGACGGACGGTGTCGAGGATGCGACGCACCATCGCGCGGTCCACGCGCGCACCAACTTCGAATGCGGGATCTTTAGAGGGTTTGGCGTGAAAGTCGAAGTGTAGTCCGAAGTAGCGGGTATTAATCATATTTCTAGGGTGCATATATGAGGAGCTCGGGAACGAGTGGTTTTGGATCAGGAATGCTGCGCGAGGTTCTGGGTTTGAACCAAGTCGCGGAACGGGCCGGGACGCGCCGCCAATTCTTCGAAGCCGCCATCCTGGACGATGCGGCCACCATCGAGAACCACGATCCGGTCACAGTGGGTGATGGAGGCGAATCGGTGGGCGATGAAGAGGGCGGTGCGATGTGCCGTGATCCGTGAAATCGCATCCCGGATTAGGGCCTCGCTGACGGTGTCGAGCGCACTGGTCGCTTCATCGAAAATGAAATATTCCGGGTCGGCGAGCAGGGCGCGGGCGATGGCCAGGCGCTGCTTCTGGCCGCCGGACAAGGTCGCCCCACCCTCGCCGATGATGCCCTCCAGTTGGCCCGGAAGATGTTCGATAAATTCCCAGGCGTTGGCTTGGCGGCAAACTTCGGTGAGCCGCTCGAAGGTTGCCGAGGGATCGGCGACGCGCAGGTTGTCGGCCACGCTGGCGTTGAAGAAGAAAGGATCTTGGGGAACCACCCCGAAGCGACGGCGCAGGGCTTTGGCTTCGATGCGGCGGACATCCATGCCGTTGAGTTCTACCGTTCCTTCGTTGGGATCGTAGAGTCGGAGGGCCAGTTGGACGAAGGTGCTTTTGCCCGCGCCGGAAGCGCCGACCAGTGCGACGTTCTGCCCGTAAGGAATTTCGAGGGAAACCTGCCGCAGGGCCGGTTCGTTGCCATAGGTAAAGGTGACATTCCGAAACGCAATGGACGCCCCGGTCGGAACCGGCTCCGGTTTGTCCGGGTCGGGGGTGGTGCTGTCGGTTCCCAAAACCTGGCCGATGCGTTCGAGGCTGGCCTGGGAGCCGCCGCGAAGGATGGAGATTTGAAAAAATAGGCCCAGTGGCCCCTGCAGCGCAATGAAGGAAGTGAGGTAGGCGGTCAGTTGCCCTTCGGTCAGATCCCCGGAAAGGAAACGCCAGCCAGCCCCGACGCAGAGCAGGGCGTAGCCTATGTAGAGGATCGCCTCCTGTTTGACGTTCTGCATGTGGTGGGCAACATCCCGCCAGTAAGATTTGTCGCGGAGTATCCCGGCCCCCAATTGAAAATCCTCCAGCGCAGTCTCCTCGAAGGCGTGGACCTTGACAGTGCGGTGGCCGCGCAGGAGGTCAGCCACTTTACCGCTCACTTTGCTTTCCGCGTTCTGGTAGTCGCGTTGGATCTCCCGCATCCGCAACTGGGCGCAATAGAGGACATAGCAAAAGACCAACAGGATGACGAGGGTGAGGGCGCTGAGATAAAGATCCCAGGAGCCGAGGAAGCCGAGCGTGAGGATAATGGCGACGAAATGACAGGGGAGCATCATCGCGAGTTGCTGGTAATACTGCTGGATCTGCTGGATGGGCGACCCGAGGAGATAGCTGAACAATTCGCCGCTCTGACGCCGGGCGTGAAAGCTCAGGCAAAGATGATTGACGTGGCGGAAAAAAAGTGAGCGCAGCTCGAACACGCACGTCTCGCGCACGCGTCCGAAGATCCGCAACGAAGCATTCCAGAGTAGGGCACGGGCGAAGACGCCGACGACCACGTAGAGGAGGGCAAGACTGATCAAACGCTGTTTACGCTCGTCCATATCGATGCCTTCTTTTAAGAGCGCGTCATCAATGAGGAACTTCGGAATGACGTTCTGGAAAGCGATGGCACCTCCGACGGTGAGGTTAAGGATCAGCGCGAAGATGATCTTGCCGCGATGCTCGAAAAAGAAGCGTTTAAGGAACTGATGAAGCGGGTTGGTCACAAGCTGAAGCCTGAATCTTATTTTAAGCTCATTACGGACTGCGGGAGAGACTTAAAAGTCGGGAGTATCCGGAAGATTTCAAGGTAGCTGGTTATTGTTCAGCCCCCTTATTTGTCAATTCAAAACCGAGCCGCACCTCCCCCTGTCGATCAGAGATGAACGTAATAAGTGATAAACTGGATCCATTTTTGTTATCGACCTGAAAGCCATGCTGGAGAAAAATCCTGAAGCTAAAAATATGAACGGCCCTACTTCTGAACAGGAAAAAATTATCTGGCAGGCTGTCACCTCACTTTGCCTTCTGTTTATTGTCGCATTGGGATTGATGATCTTTGTTTTATTTTTGCAAGGACTGTTGTTTCTGAGTTCAGTGCTGGTTCCTCTGGCTATTGCCGCAGTCATTGCGTATCTCCTTCACCCGGTGATATGCTGGTTGGAAAGGCGTGGCATGAAACGCACCCCGGCTATCATTCTACTTTTTATCAGCACCACGGTGACCTTGGCCATTATCAGTGCCATCTTGGTGCCTAAACTTTACACGGAAACGTCGGGCTTGATAAGGGATTTGCCGCAGATGAAAGACAGTTTGCTTGAAAAAAGTCGATCCTGGCTGGATGCGAACCCGGACATTGCTGCCCAAGTTCCAAAAATCGAAGAACATCTTCAAGCCGAACTACCCAAGTATAATGCCCAAATAGCCTCATGGGTATGGACTGGAGTGGGTGGCTTTTTCAGCACCTTGGGCCTACTTTTGGGATTGGTCTTTATCCCGCTCTACGTTTTTTACTTACTGCGGGATCAGCCTTCTATTGAATCTTCCTGGCATGACTACGTCCCTCTGCAACGCTCCTGGCTGCGGGATGAAATCGTCATCATCATCAGCGAAATCAATAAACACATGATTACTTTTTTCCGAGGCCAAGTGATCATTGCGGTCATCCTGGGAATTTTAACCGGTATCGGATTAAGCATCATCGGACTCAAGTATGCGCTGGTGATTGGCGTGATTTCGGCACTTTTCAGCATTATCCCCTACTTAGGTGTTATACTGAGTGTGCTGCCCGCATTGTTGATCGCGATTGCGCAGTCCAGTGGAAGCCCCACCTTTATCGCCTTGACGTTGGGAGTCTTTGTTATTGTCCAGCTCTGTGAGGGAAATTTCATTTCACCTAAAATCATGGGGGATCGCACTGGACTGCATCCCCTTACTATCATCGTTTCGATCCTGATCTGGTCGATCATCTTAGGAGGTTTACTGGGGGCCATTCTGGCCATACCACTTACTGCGACGCTCAAAGTCCTTATGTATCGCTACATTTGGAAACGAGATCCGCATTTTCACCTGCTAGAAGAAAAATCTGCGGACATTGGCTGAAGAAGGCAGTTACCCAACATTGCGATGTCTCGGCTTTGCCAAAGCTGAATTTGAAATGTGCATTGAATAAAATGTAGTGTTTGGTATATTTTACCATATATGAAAAACCCTGATGTGAGTTCGTCAAATTTCTCTGATATCAAATCAACGTCTCGAACCGCTACGTCAGTGGCTTTTGTCGTATCCGTAGCGGTGCATGTGGTTCTCTTTCTTTTTGTTGGCACTGTAGTGATTTTCGAGGCCACTACACCGCCCAGTTTTTTTAATTCTATTGGTGGGGGGGTTCTTGCTGAGTCGGGTCAAGATGAACTTGAAGCTCCGCCATTACTTGAGGACGAAATACAACAGCCGGATTCGGATCTTTCCTCGATGGAGGAACCTGTTATGGCTACCGACATGGGCATGGTTGACACCTTGTCTACCCAGGATCTGATCGTGGCGACGACTTCTAATCCCAATGCGATGCCGCAATTTTATCAGCCAGCTTTGTCCACTGGCTCAGCTCTTGGCACCCCATCGACATCCGGACTCAAAGGCACAACTAGCTCCGGACAAGGCAAGGCAGGAACCCCCCGCGTGGCAAATATTTTTGGGCGCACCGTCACTTCCAGCCGTTTTGGTGCCATTCTGGACATTTCAAATTCCACCCACCGAACGATCGATGTAGCGATTAATGAAATTAACAACGGATTTCCCGAAGCCCTACTCATGCTGGCACCGGGTTGCGGAATGGATCCATCGCAAAAAGGTGAAGTCATCGAAGGAACTCAGTTTACTAACAATCTGCAGGACTACTTTTATCAAGGGAAAAATAAAGAGCAAATCACTGATCATTACATTTCTGCTGGCTTCCTCAACCGACTGCTGGGCAAAGAAAAAGGACAAGCGGGCAATAAAAATTTCGTAAAGCTTTGGGAACGAGCCATCAGAGAGGGAAGAGGGTTCGTCATTCAGATTGATATGGGCGAAATAGGGACGGGAACCCGTATTCTTAGAATTCATGGGACACAATATGGTTTCAATTATTTAATGGATCAGGGTTGCGACGTGATTTACTGGATGGCAGATTTTGATGACTCGATCAATGAGGCGCTCGCCAAGCAACTTACCAACCGACTAAAACGTTCGGGAGTGAAAGTCATCCTACATGACTTTAATGGTGGAGATCAGTTGACCAAAAAAGGGGATGCCAAAGCAAAAAACTTATCTCAATTTGCAACCGAGACGGGCGGGGAAATAATCATTGGATCGGGCAAATAGTCTTAAACTAAAGTTGCAGAGATTCAAGGACTAATAGCGCTTTGATCTGAAACCAAAAAAACTTTCTATTGTAAAATAGTTTTTAATTCTGATTTTTATCAGAGCCGAGAATTTTCGAAAGCAGCCCGGTCATACGTTGGGAAATTCGTCGTTGTTCTTTTGAAACCTCGGCGGCAGCCTCTTCCAGTATTTGGGCCGACATGCGGCTGGTGTAGCGCATGGAGATTTTGGTCAGAGCTGCCACCGCTTCCTGACAGTTCTGCGGCCTGTGCTCTGGGGCCTTCTGCATGAGCCAGTGCAGCCAGCCTGCCAGTTCGTCATTGCAGACATCGCAATAGTGTCGGATATCTGGAGGCTCTTGGGTGATATGAGCCATCCGCACCACCACCGGATCCGGATCGGAAAAGGGCACCGTCCCCGCCAGCATATGGTAGAAAACGAAACCCAGCGAATAAAGATCAGTGAAAGCACCCAGTGGCTGGTGCTCAAGTTGCTCAGGAGATATGTAATAAACCGAACCGATGGTCAGTTCATCTTGCCGCACCCCCGTCATCTCGCTGGCTAGCTTAGCCAAACCAAAATCCAAGATTTTTACTGTATATTGGGGTGATGGATACTGATGCAACATGATGTTAGCAGGCTTCAAATCAAGATGCAAACAGCCCCGGCGATGAGCAGCTCCCAAGCCCTCCAAAGCCTGAAAAGCAATGTGAAAGAAATTCTGGATATCGAGCGGACCGCTTTTGAGTTGTCGAGCCAGAGTGGGTCCGTCGATGTATTCAAAAATAAAGAATAACCCACTGTGATCCTGACCGAAGTCTAAGACCCGAATGATATTGCGATGCTGAATCCCGGAAAGTAGCGTCGCTTCGCGTTTGGTCTGCTCAATGACTTCCTGAGGCACATCAACATCGTCCCGCATGACTTTGATAGCCACGTTTTTTCGTGTAGACATGTCCTCACAAAGATAAACTCGGCCCAATCCACCTGAGCCGAGAACCGATACCACTTTATAGCGGCCGGCTATACGATCACCTGCGGGGATATGGGACATGAAAACTATCATTACCCACCGGATGTAAAAGATCAATGCCTCTCCCTATCATTTTTTAGCTTTTACCAGTTGGCGAACTGCACTGTTGCGGTTTATCTTGAGTGGATGATTCTGCCGCGTATCACGTGTAATTTCGCCCATCTAGAAACCAAGGTTTTAGAGGGGGAAAGGCTGAACGCACAGGAAGCACGACAGCTTTACGAGGCGCCCCTGCCTCATCTTGGCGAGCTCGCTCAAGCCGTGCGCAAGCGAAAAAAAAGTGCTTCGTACGATGCCCGCGGTAACGAAATTGTAACCTTCATCATCGACCGCAACATCAACTACACCAACGTCTGCAATGTCTATTGCAAATTCTGTAATTTTTACCGAACCGAAAAAGACACGGATGCCTATGTGATTACTTATGAGGAACTCGACCGGAAAATTACCGAGCTAACCTCTCTAGGAGGAAACCAAATCCTCCTACAAGGTGGCCACCACCCCAGTCTAAAAATTGATTTTTACCTCGATATGCTTTCGCATGTCAGGGAGAAATTTCCAAGCGTGAACCTGCATGCTTTTTCTCCACCCGAGTTTCACCACTTTTCCCATGTCTTCGCCATGCCGGTTCGTGAAGTCATCGAGCGTTTCAAGGAAGCTGGTTTGGGTAGTATTCCCGGCGGAGGCGGGGAAATTCTAGTAAACCGCATTCGGGAACGGATTTCACCACTCAAATGCGATGCAGATCAATGGCTGCATATCATGGAAACTGCTCACGATCTTGGATTGAACTCCAGTGCCACCATGATGTTCGGGCATGTCGAAAGTTTGGATGATCGTATTGAACACCTCCAACGGCTGCGCGATGTTCAAGACCGCACCCATGGCTTTACGGCCTTTATTTGCTGGACGTTCCAAGCCGAAGGCACCGTTCTCAAAGCACCCACGGTCGGCTCACACGAATACCTTAAAATGCAGGCGCTGGCGCGAATTTTTCTGGATAATTTTGATAATGTGCAGGCCTCCTGGGTGACCCAAGGACCTCAGATCGGTCAGGTCGCTTTGCAATTTGGCGCCAATGACTTCGGTTCTCTGATGATGGAAGAAAACGTGGTTTCCCAAGCGGGAGCATCCTTCCGCTTGACGCTCGATGAGATTAAAAACTCCATCCGGCAAGCCGGATACACGCCCCGCCAGCGCGACAACTGGTATCGTTTGGTGGACAATGCCACCGAGACATCCCGACCCGCTCTACCGTCCTGATTTTTGAACGTTCGTCATTTTACACGATCTGATACTTGCCGTCTTGCTTCTAAACCTCATGCTTGCCGCATGAAGGCCGCCCCCAACAACATCCGCAATCTGGAAAGCGGTTTTGCTAAAATCGATGAAGATATCGATTTTTTAATGACCTGCTTCAGCGAGGTGCTGACCGATCTTGGCGAGAACGGCATTGCCCGTGCGCTTCCTTTTCGGAAGATCACACCACGGACGCCTGCCGCCCCGCATCCACCGCGATTGGCCCAAGCCTATTCGATTGCCTTTCAACTACTCAATATGGTGGAGGAAAACGCGGCTGCTCAATTCCGTCGTCAACGTGCCAGCCGTATTCCCAAAATCACCGAACCGGGACTTTGGTCTTATAACCTTAGAAAACTGAAAGAATCCGGTCTATCGGATCGTGATATCGCCCGCGCTCTTCCCACTATCTCGGTCGAACCCGTTCTCACCGCGCACCCGACTGAAGCCAAACGGACCACTATTCTCGAACAACACCGTGAAATCTATCTCTTGCTTGTCCAACGTGAAAACAGCATGTGGACACCGGCTGAACTTCAAGCCAACCGCTTCCAGATTAAAGTGCTTTTAGAGCGCCTTTGGCGAACCGGTGAGTTCCGGCTGAGCAAGCCGGATGTGGCCACTGAACGCGAGACCTTGATGTATTATCTCCGGGATGTGTTTCCCAAGGTGCTGCCGAAGCTGGATCTGCGTCTGTATCAGGCATGGGAAGGGGCCGGATTTGATCCCTCGATATTTAAAGACCACCGCTCTCACCCGCGTCTGAGTTTCGGCACTTGGGTTGGCGGTGACCGCGACGGCCATCCCTTGGTCACTGCCGACGTCACCCGTGATACCCTTCAGTCTCTGCGCCTCAACGCTTTGGCTTCCATCCACCAACGACTGGCGGGATTGCCCAATAAAATGACACTCAGCAACTGGCTTAACCCACCACCCGAACCTTTCAAAAAGGCACTGCGTCGCCTTACCCATGAGCTAGGTGGCATCGGACAAAATGCACTCCAGCGTAACCCCAATGAATCCTGGCGACAATTTTCAAGTCTGATCTTGGCCAAACTCCCTTCTCATCTTGGTTCTGAAGCCACTCCAACATCCCTGCTGCAACATGCCCACTACGCGCAGCCATCCGAATTGATCGACGATCTCATCATCTTAAGAGATTCACTCATCAGCGTCGGTGCCGGGCGGATCGCTGAGGAAGACATCAACCCCTTGATCCGTCTGGTGGACGTCTTCGGCTTCCATTTAGCAACTCTTGATATCCGCCAGAATAGCGCGTTTCACGATAAGGCGGTGGCCCAACTGCTCTGCGCCGCAGGCCTAGATGGTGCCGATTTTTCTCAATGGAATGAAACCGAGCGGATTCGTTTTCTGGATCGCGAGCTGCGCTCCCCCCGTCCATTTATGCATCCCACGGCCCGAGCGGGTCAGGAAGCCGACATGGTGCTCGACTGCTACCGCGTCTTGGCATCTCACGCAGACCGATACGGCACGGAGGGGTTGGGATCGCTGATCGTCAGCATGACCCGAAGGGTATCCGATCTCTTTGTGGTCTATCTACTGGCTAGGGAGGCGGGTCTAGCGGTATTCACACCCAAAGGTTTACACTGTCGTATGCCGGTGGTTCCCCTTTTCGAAACCATCGAAGATTTGCGCCAAAGTCCTGTTATCATGCAACACTTTCTTCAGCACCCGGTGAGTCGCCGCAGCCTGCCCACTCGACGAGCTTGGAACCCCGCTACCCGGCGCCACCGCGAAATCCCCTGCCAACAGATCATGGTAGGTTACAGTGATAGCAACAAAGACGGCGGCATTCTCACCAGCCAGTGGGAACTCCATCAGGCTCAGCACGCTCTGGCCACTCTCGGTCGTGAAAGCGGCGTCGAAATTCGTTTTTTCCACGGACGTGGCGGCACCATCAGCCGCGGTGCCGGCCCTACACACCGCTTCCTCGAAGCGTTACCCCATGGCTCCCTCCACGGAGATCTCCGCGTAACCGAACAAGGTGAAACCATCGCGCAAAAGTATGCCAACCCCATCACCGCCACGTTCAATTTGGAACTCCTGCTGGCGGGCGTAACCGGATCGAGCCTCTCCCACCCGCGAGCCAATGCCCACCCGGAAAGGGAGCGCATTGCCGGACTGCTTACAGCACATAGCCAGTCCGCCTACCGGAAGCTGCTGGAAACACCGGGATTCATGGCGTTTTATCGGCAAGCCACACCCATCGACGCGCTGGAGCACAGCAGCATTGGATCACGCCCCTCACGTCGCACCGGCACCCAGACACTGGAAGATTTGCGCGCCATCCCCTGGGTTTTTAGTTGGAATCAATCCCGCTTTTATCTTGGCGGCTGGTTCGGAGTCGGCACCGCATTAAATTTCCTGTATAAATCACACCCCGAGGTTTTTCAGGCGCTGCGTCAAGATATCCAGAAATGGAAATTTATGAACTATGTGCTGACCAATGTGGAAACCAACCTCGCTAGCGCGGATGAGCGTATTTTCCGTTCTTACGCTGAACTGGTGGAAGATGCCGCAGTGCGGCGTCGTTTTTTAAGCCCGATCACCGCTGAGTATCACCTTACCCGCCGGATGTTGGAAGATCTCTTTGGTGGTTCCACACTGGAAGAGCGACGCCCCCGCATGGTGAAGACGTTGCGCATACGAGAGCAAGGTCTGCGCTACCTTCACCATTTACAAATTTCACTACTTAAAGCGTGGCGAGCCTCGGACCCGGCAAGCCGGAGCAAAGAAACCCAAAATCTACTGCCAGATCTAATGCTTTCCATCAACGCCATCGCTTCCGGACTGCGCACCACAGGTTAGTTGTAGTTCTATTCTACCGATAAATGGGTTAAAGAATTGGCCGTATCTGAACAATAAAGCGAACCGCTGCTCGCTGCAGGGTGGGGGCCACGTGCGTGGTTCGTGATTTTGAATTTAGAGTCACCGCTTTCCAAGGGGATACTTCCAAGGTTTTTCCGGCGGAATCCTTGAACAGGCAACGCGCCTCCAGCAGGCGGTTTTCATCTGATAAGTTTTTAAAAACGGTGCGAGCCAGACGCACCCCATCTCCAGTCGTGGTGATCTCTTGATCCTCTACGGCCAGCCAGACGGCCAATTGATCATCCATCAGTAAAACGGTGGAGGGCTCAGAAATAACCACCGCGCTCATGTTGGGCGTGGTGATGGGTTGTCCGGATGGGGAACCGGCACAAGCCATTATGAGAGCGCATGCTCCCCAAGCCAACCATTGACCGGGATCTGGCAGATGTTTCATTTTTATAAATTATGCCGTTGCTACCCGACCTCCAACCTCATAATATAGTGGGATGTATCTTTTGTTTGCCTTTGGACTTCCGCATGGTCCTGAGTGGATCATTATTTTTTTAGTTATCATTCTGCTTTTTGGAGCCAGTCGCCTACCCGGTTTGGCTCGATCCATCGGCAAAAGCCTAGGAGAATTTCGTAAGGCCAGAGAGGAGTTGGATCGGGAAATCCGCCAAGCGGCGGAAGTGGAAGAAACAAAACGCTCTCCTCTACCCGAGACCCGCTCACGCATGGAAACGGATCCGACGGATCTATCCGAAAATCAGAAAAAAGACCGTTCCGCTTCCTGAGTGGTTCAATGAATAGCCTTAAATTGGATGTCGGTAGCAGTTTGGCTAGGGTATTTGCCGTCAAAACTGCTAGTGCTATGTTCGTAGTAAGATGAACGTTCCCCTTCCTCTAACAACCGTTTCCTCGAGCCAGCTCGACGACACCCAGAGCAAAGCTGACAACCGCCAAATCCGCATCGATAAGGTGGGTGTGCGGGGGCTTCGGCACCCCATTGAAATCATGGATCTGGCTCATAAGCGCCAAGATACCATCGCCACCCTATCCTTAAGCGTGGATTTGCCTCAGCATTTTAAAGGCACCCACATGAGTCGTTTTGTTGAGGTATTGAACGCTCACGGGCGGCTGATTCATGTGGAGAACATTCCCGATATCCTCCATGAATTGCAACGACGATTGGAAGCGGAGACCGCGCACATCGAACTGGTGTTCCCGTTTTTTCTTGAAAAAAAAGCACCGGTCACCGGATCGGTGGGATTATTGGATTATGTAGCCAAGTTTTCCGCCAGCGTTACCGGTGTAACTCAGGATTTCATTCTTACCGTAACGGTTCCCGTCACGACTCTTTGTCCATGCAGCAAGTCGATCAGCAGCCGCGGTGCTCACAACCAGCGAGGCTATGTAGAATTATCGGTTCGTTTTGAACAGACCGTTTGGATTGAGGAAATCATCCGCATCGTCGAAGATTCTGCCAGTTCGGAGCTCTATTCACTACTCAAACGCGAGGATGAAAAATTCGTCACCGAACGTGCCTTTGACAACCCCGTTTTTGTGGAAGATCTGGTGCGTAATATTGCCCTACGCTGCTCACAACATCCGCATATCCGATGGTTCCGTGTTGAAGCTGAAAACGTCGAAAGCATCCATAATCACAGCGCCTTTGCCGTGGTGGAAAGTCCTGCCCTAGAACTTGAAACGTGAAGCAACAAGATCCTGCTTGCGCTCACGACAAAGTAACCTATCAATCAGTTCGTGGCCGATCCCAATCAAAAACTTCCTGAAAACGTCCCCGGAAAATGGTATGTGGACGATACCTGCACGCCATGCCATGTCTGTCTGGATGAGGCACCTCAGTTACTACGCTATAACGACGACGAAACCTACGTCTATTTTTACAAGCAGCCTGAAACTCCGGAAGAACTAGACGCAGCCGAGCGGGCCCTAGATATCTGCCCTACCGGTAGCATCGGTAACGACGGTTGATACGGCTTCACGTCCATCACCTCCCTTCCACCGCGTTCCATTCAAACCTGCAGCCATGACGCCCGTTGAGGATATCTTCGATGTGGTGGATGAGAGCGATCAGGTGGTCTCCCGTGCTTCACGCTCCGAAGTCCACTCACGTGGGCTGATACACCGCGCGGTGCACATCTTTGTATTTCATCCCGATGGAAGACTTTTGCTCCAGTTGCGCTCGGCCCGTAAAGACAAACATCCCCGCACGTGGGACACCTCCTGTTGTGGTCACGTCGATTCCGGTGAGGATTACGATACAGCCGCTCAACGTGAGATGGCCGAGGAATTGGGGCTACATCCTTGTCCCTCACTGCAATGGCTGGCTAAATCTCCGCCCTGTGAGCAGACCGGCATGGAATTCGTTGGCATTTATCGAACCATGTGCGCGGGCCCTTTTCTTCCCTGCTGCGATGAGATTGACGAGCTGCGCTGGATCAAGCCGGAAGCGATGGAAGAAGAATTTTACTCCGAACCTGGGTGCTTCGCTCCTGCACTTCCCTACCTGTGGAAGATTTATGGTTCTATGCTTCTCGGCAGCACTACGAACGTTACCCCTTTGATTTAATGACCACATCTCCAATCCATTTCGAGCGCGCCTATAACTTTGGGGGCGATCCGGATTGGCATCAACTGTCTCAGCGCATGGGAGAGGAATGCCTGAGACGTCGGATTGAGATTCAGAATCTTCACTATACCAGTTTACTCACCCGAAGCCGACGCTATCTGAGCCGCCAGCTCATTAAGAACGCTGCGGAGTGGACGTTCCGGCTGAGCGGACTTTATGCTTTGGGTCATCGACAATTTCGAGCCGTGCGAGTGGTAACCCGTGTCCACAACTTACCTCGTCTGCCCCCACCGCTCAACGGAATGCGCATCTTGCAACTTTCCGACCTGCATCTTGACCTCGATCCCGGTTTGGCCGAAGTGGTGGCGGATCGGTTGAGCGGACTAGAGTATGATCTGGCTGTGCTCACCGGAGATTTCCGTAACTCCACTTACGGGGATTTTCATCCCGCGCTCGTCCATACGCGCAGGGTAGTCGAATCGCTTACGGCTCCCCCCTATGGAGTGCTTGGTAATCATGATTATCTTGAAATGGCGCCTAAGCTCGAGGAGATGGGAGTGCGCATGCTGCTTAATGAATCCATTCCGGTTACGGTTCGAAGGATCTCTTTTTTTCTGGCGGGTGTGGATGATGCGCATCTATACCGGACGCATGATACGGCTCGCGCTGCGGCAAACATTCCCCGTAACGCTTTTTCAATTTTCCTGTCGCATGCACCCGAAGCTTATGATGAAGCAGCACGCGCAGGGTTTGATTTTTTCCTTTGTGGTCATACTCATGGCGGACAAATCTGCCTTCCGGGAGGAATTCCGATTATCACCCATTGTCGCGCACCCCGTTGGTGCGCCCGCGGGAGCTGGACCTGGAAAGGAATGAGGGGATACACCACGACCGGAACCGGAGGATGCGGCGCAGCCCTTCGTTTGAACTGCCCGCCGGAAATCGTCTTGCACGAATTACGAGGAATTACGTAAGAAAGAGGCGCAACGCGCCATCCGCCTGTCAGCGGGCAGGTGGATACTTGATAGGTCCAGTGGCGGAGCGGGTAGGTTCTGAAAGAGGTTCTTGAACCACCACGGGTTCGCCTTTTTGTGTCCAGTAAAAACGCATCAACACCATACCCAAAGAGACGCTGTCGTTGTTGCTCAGGCGGGCTTCTTTAACTTGCCTTCCATTGACTCGGGTACCATTGCGTCCACCCATATCTCTGATTATTACCTCTTGATTGTTAACCTCAAATTCTGCGTGGTAGCGCGAAACGGTCTTATCACTAATAATGATATCGCAACTGTTGGAACGGCCAGCCGACGACACTCCAGCCGATAAAAAGAAAATCTTCCGGGGATTATCGCTATCACTGTCGAATTGAACCGATTTGGTAATGCGAAAAAAGTCCTTCGTTTTTTCAGATCCGACATCAGCGGTGATCCTCTTTTCTGGCTGGTCAATATGAATAGCGGATTCCATCAAGATGAGCTCAGTGGGGCGGGAGATGGTTTCACGCTTGGGCTTGGCACCTTCTGTAAAGTCCAAATCGTCCGGTTCGGCCCGCAGCAGTGCCCAAAGTGCTTCTTCACCCAGGAAACTCGGACACTCGGCGTGGATCATCTGCCCATCCTTGATAAATAGCTGACCACTAATTTCTCCGGACTTAATACTCAAACAACCTGTTGAGCTGCTGAGTAGTGACTGGTGGAGAAATTCGAGTAGTTCTTTCCGGCTCGCCATCGCCCATTATCTTGGATATCTAAAGTATTTTCTCAAGTACAAAACCCATACATCCTCGGCTCTCTAGCCACTTAAAAAGATCATTTTTAACGCTTGTATAAAAATGAGGTCCCTTTTAGTCTCCCAGTCCGCTTGGTAACTCCGTTAGCTCGGAGTGGCGGAATGTAACAATGAAAAAACAAACCCGGGTGCGGGGCTAGCGCACCACTATCAGGGCGGATTCGGCCGTTTTCCAGCGCGCCGGGGAACTTACCCGCTGCACCTCTGCAGAACTTCTTATCCGCATACCGCCCATTCCCCCTATGAAAGACATGGAATCCCTATTAAAGGCCTCACTGCAAAATTACCGTGAGGGATCGATCGTCACTGGAACCATCATGGAAAAGCGTTCCAAGGAAGTCGTTATTGACATCGGCTACAAATCCGAAGGCATCGTGGACATCGGAGAATTCGAAGACCCGGAAGTGCTCGAAGTCGGCCAAGAAGTGGAAGTTCTGCTTGAGCGGCTCGAAAATGACGACGGCATGGTGGTTCTCTCCCGCCAAAAAGCCGCTCAGAAACAAAACTGGGAAAAAGTGGTGCAAATTTTCAATGAAGGCCGTCGCCTGCAAGGCCGCGTCCGTAAAGTAGTTAAAGGCGGCCTGATGATCAACATCGGTGTCGAAGCGTTCATGCCCTCCTCTCAAGTGGACGTGATCCCACCCAAGAACCTCAAGGAATTTGAAGACCAGATGATTGAATGCAAAATCGTCAAGGTCAACGAAGACCGCAAAAACGTGGTGGTCTCCCGACGCGAAATTGTCGAAGAAGAACGCGCAGAAAAACGTGCCTCACTCCTCTCAGGTATTGCTAAAGGCGCTGTCGTCAAAGGCACTATCAAGAACATCACCGACTTCGGAGCCTTCATCGACCTCGATGGCTTGGACGGTCTGCTGCACATCACCGACATCAGCTGGGGCCGTATCAACCATCCCTCTGAGCGCCTCACCATTGGTCAGGAAATCGAAGTGGTGGTGCTTGATGTGGATCGGGAAAAAGAGCGTGTCTCTCTGGGCCTCAAACAACGCACAGGCAATCCATGGGAAAAAATCGCCGAGAAATTCCCGGTGGACAGCCGCGTCAAAGGACGCATCACCAGCTTGGTGCCTTATGGTGCTTTTGTGGAACTGGAGCCAGGTATCGAAGGTTTGATTCACGTTTCAGAAATCTCTTGGACCAAACGCATCGCCCGTCCTTCCGACGTTCTGCAAAGCGGCCAGGAAGTCGAAGCGGTGGTTACCGATATCAACTTGGAGAACCAGAAAATCTCCCTCAGCATGCGTCAGTTGGAATCCAATCCTTGGGACACCATTCAAGAGCGTTACCCGCTTAACGCCCAGGTCAAAGGCGTGGTGCGTAACCTCACTGCATATGGAGCCTTTATTGAACTGGAAGAAGGTATCGACGGCATGATCCACGTGTCCGATCTCTCTTGGACCCGCAAAGTCAACCACCCTTCCGAAGTGCTCAAAAAAGGAGACGCTATCGAAGCCCAAGTGCTGGGTATCGATAAACAAAACCAGCGCATCAGCTTAGGCATCAAACAACTCTCTACCGACCCGTGGGAGAACATCGACCGCCATTACAAAGTGGGCGATCTGGTCAAGGGACAAGTCACCAAAATTGCCAGCTTCGGTGCCTTCATCCAATTAGCGGATGAAATCGACGGCTTGGTGCACATCTCGCAAATCAGTGAAGACCGCGTCGGCAAAGTCAAAGATGTGCTCAAACCCGGAGACGATGTCGAGGCGCGTGTGATCAAGGTGGATCGCGTGGAGCGCCGCATCGGCCTCTCCATTAAAGCGGCCAACTACAGCGAGGACGATCTCAAGAAAGAACAGAAGGCCTACGAAAGCATTCGTAGCGGCGATATGCTCAGCTCGATGGGTGACGCCTTTGCCCAAGCGGAAGAAGAGTTCCGCCCCGGAAGCAAATAATTCATCACACACCCTGTGTGATCCAAGATCCCGGCAGGCCCAACCTGCCGGGATTTTTTTTACTTCCAACGCCGGTAACTCAAAATTCATGTCGATTCACGCTCTGCACTGCGATACAAAAGAAAGAATGTTCTCTATTCAAGATCAGCTCACAATGCTTTGCACCGGGGCTAGTCAGATTCACTCCCGTGAAGCACTCGCCGATAAACTCCAGTCGGGGCGGCCTTTGAGAGTCAAATTTGGGGTTGATCCCACTTCACCAGATATTCATCTCGGCCACACGGTTCCCCTGCTTAAGTTGCGACAGTTCCAAGATTTCGGCCACCAAGTCATCCTCATCATCGGTGATTTCACCGCCCGCATTGGCGACCCCTCTGGAAAAAACTCCACCCGTCCTATGCTCTCAGCCGAAGCCATCAAGCTGAATGCCCGCACCTATGAAGAACAAGCCTTTCTGGTTCTCGACCGCAGCCGCACCGAGATCATCTGGAATGGCACGTGGTTTGACACCATGTCGCTCATGGACACCTTGCGCCTCATGGCCCGCAAAACCGTGGCCCAAACCCTCCAGCGCCGGGACTTCAAAGAACGGCTCGCCGCCGGTCAGGATGTCATGATGCACGAGATCCAATACCCGATCCTTCAGGGTTGGGATTCCGTCATGGTCAAAGCCGATGTCGAACTGGGGGGCAGTGACCAGTTGTTCAATCTGTTGATGGGGCGCGACCTGCAAGAGATCGAAGGACAACCTCCTCAGGTGGTGATGACCATGCCCATTCTGGAAGGCATTGATGGTGCGGAAAAAATGAGCAAGTCCCTCCATAATTACATCGGTGTCACCGAACCGCCCGCGGAAATGTTCGGCAAAGCCATGAGCATCGGAGACGATTTGATGGCTCGCTGGTATCCCGTTCTGACCGGCCACCCGCTGGATACGACCATGCATCCGATGGTCGCCAAAAAAAATCTCGCCGGCTGGATCGTAGAACGTTTTCATTCAGCTGAAGCTGCTGTAAACGCCCGTCAACAGTTCGAAATCAAGTTCTCGAAGAAGAATCTGGATGAAGCGGAAATTGAAGAATACACCGTAACCGAGAATCCCATCTGGATCGGCAAACTGCTCCAAGACATCGGCGCGGTGTCATCAGGAGGAGATGCACGCCGCCTGATCCAACAGGGTGGAGTCAAAATCAGCGGTGAAAAATGCACGGATCCCAAGGCCACTATTGAGATACAAAACGGCATGATCCTGCAGGCGGGAAAAAAGCATTTCCGCAAATTAAAAACCTTTTGATCGTCAAACCCGCTCGGGCATTTCCTTGACGTTAACCGCGCTCCCCCGCAATTTATCGATTCATGCCCAAATCTTCCGCGTCCAAAACCAAATCCTCTTCCCGCCCACGCACCAAATACCGCCGCATCGTCCTCAAACTCAGCGGAGAAGTTCTCTCGGATGGTAAAGAATCCATCTGTGCAGAAACCACCCGTGATATCGCACGCCAAGTGCGTGAGATCCATGAGATGGGCGTGCAAGTGGCCTTGGTCATCGGAGGTGGCAACATCTGGCGAGGGTTGACCCGCCAGCACGAGGGTATGGATCGAACCACGGCTGACTACATGGGCATGCTGGCCACCATCATTAACGGACTGGCTTTACAGGACGCTCTGGAAAGTCAAGGCGTGCTGACCCGGGTTCAGACTGCCATTGAAATGAAAAACATCGCGGAACCTTTCATTCGCCGCCGAGCTATCCGCCACTTCGAAAAAAATAGGGTAGTCATCTTTGTAGCCGGCACCGGCAACCCTTATTTCTCAACGGATTCCGCCGCCGCGCTGCGAGCCAGCGAGGTGCGGGCCGATGTCATCCTCAAAGCCACCAAGGTCGATGGCGTTTATGACAGTGATCCCAATAAGAATCCGGACGCGAAACGCTTTGACCGCCTCGATTATGCGGATGCGCTGCAACGCCGGTTGAAAGTAATGGATTCGGCCGCATTCAGTATCTGTATGGACAACAATATCCCCATCATCGTGTTTGATGTGTTCAAAAAGGGTAATCTCAAGCGGGTGATTTTGGGTGAGCAGGTCGGCACACTGGTCACCGACCTTTCCAAGCCTTGAACAACATCCAAGCCGACAGCTAACCGGTCATCACCGGCGACGCAGCCAGTCGTTGGAACGCCCTCCCGGCGACGGATACTGCGGTGTCGATGTCATCTTCGGTGTGCGCGGCGCACAGAAACCAGTTGTGATGCGGATGATAAAAGACACCCTCCGCCGCACAGAGTGCGGCAAAGGCCTGCATCCGGTGGAATCCGGGATCATCGCTGAAACTCATGAAGGGAATGGCGGGCGGCCCCGAACAGACCACGGAAAAGCCATGCTGACGCGCCGCTGCATCCAGCCCGTCGAATAGCCTGCGACCAAGCTGCTCCAAACGGCGTGGCACATCGTCCCGCGCCACAATTTCCAGCGTTTTCAGGCTGGCCGCCATGGGCACTGCATTGTTCCAATAGCTGCCGGTAAGAAACACCTTGGATGCGGAGACTTTGTAGTCCTCCCTGCCCACCGTGCAGGAAATGGGGTAGCCATTGCCCATGGCCTTGCAGAAACAAATGAGATCCGGCTCGAATCCAAAATAGCGGTGCGACCCGCCCACATGAAGACGGAATCCCGCCCTGATATCATCCACAATGAACAGTGCGCCGGTGCGGGTGCACTCCGTCCGCAGGGTGCCCAGGAAATCCGGATCCGGCAGGGAAGAGTCACCAAAGGCCGGATGATGGAAGGGTGTGATGATGACGGCGGCTATTTCATTGGCATGACGTTGGAACATCTCACGCACCTGTTGGGCGTCATTCCACCGCACGTTGATAATTTGTGAACGGTCTTCTTCAATGATACCGCCGTGGCCGGGTGTGCACCAGGCATCGGTTCCGTGATAGGCCCCGGCCACCTTGAGGATTTTTTTGCGTCCAGTGTGCTGACGGGCTACTTGAATAGACCACGTGGTCATATCGGAACCGTTTTTGCCGAATACCGCCCAGTCTGCGATGTCCACCAGAGATACCATACGTTCCGCCAGATCGACCATCAACGGGGAGGGATGATTGAAGCAATCGCCATGACGTTGCCTTTCTGCCGCCGCCGAATCCACTTCGGGGTGGGCATGGCCCAGAATGATGGGGCCGTAACCACACATCAGATCGATGTATTCCCGACCATCGACATCCGTGTATCTCCCACCCGATGCGCTGCGCGCGTAATAGGGGAAGGCACCCGGGACGGTGGTGACCGGGGTGGTGTGACCGTAGATGCCTCCGGGTATCACCGCACAAGCCCGGTGATACAGTTTCATGGATTCAGGAAATCGATAAGGCTCGGTCATGCAGATGGCGAAATATAAGCCTGAATCCGCGACATGACAAGATCCAGCCCGTCGGCCATCGGCACAAAACCCGAAAGTTTCAGATCGCCACGCCCCAGCGCAGCCAGTCCATCGAGCTGGTTGGACATGGCCAAGATTGCTGTTGGGTCATTACAGAATTCCAAGGTCACCCGGGCACGTTCTGGCGGTTCACCCGAACCCATCACCGGGCGCGGACCTCGCAAATCCAGCCATAACGCACCATAACGATCCGGCCGGTAAAGAAATTCCGCCACCGCTTTCGGTAAGCTGGCTCGGGTCGTGATGCCTTCAGGATCGTATTCTAACATAGGCACTAACGCGGACACCGCCAGGCGGAGCGATAAATGAACGTGAAGTGCGACGACCTCCGCATCCTGCATGGCGGCTTTATCCGGTTGTAGGAGGTTTTGAAGACGCGTGCTGAGTGTTTTGAAATCCCGCATCCGTCCAAAATGCGTCCAACCTTTAAGTGGAATGGGCAAGGCGAATCCTGACTGAGTAAACAGGTTGACGCACTGGGCCGCGGTGGGCAGGTGCAGATGGATGTTCGGCAGGTTCGACCTATCTGAAGATGAAGCATCCAGAAGGGCCACTCCGTGGTAACCGCCTCCACATGAGATCTCCACTGAAAAAGGATCTTGCTTGATCAACAGGCTCGAGGCTGGATCATGTTTAACCAGCGCGGTGAGACAGGGCAGCACCGCCTCAAGATAGAGGCGGGCTTTAAGAGTAGTGACTGCGGACGGGATCATGACTACGTCGCTGGAAGGACAGGTGTTCTTCGAGACGCGCTGGAACTATGACTCCGACCGGAGCTGGAACCAATCAGGCCTTTTTCTTGGCGGCACTTTTAGGAGTGCTGCTTGAAGCGGTCTTGGGCGCGCTTTTAGGCGCACTGGTAGCAGCTTTTTTCAGAGCTGCTTTTTTAGCCGGCACCGAAGGAACGGCCGTTGTTCCGGCAGTGGCTTGGTTGCGTTTTTTACGGCTGCGGACTTTTCCGTAACTCTTATTGGTGATCTTCCCTTTGCGGGTGCTTGTGTCTCCTTTTCCCATAGGAAGAAAGAAAAGCGGGAGTGGGTGACTTTGTCAACAGCGGCACTAAAAGAAACGGTTTTAAGAATCAATGCATTCGGCTTGGCGATCGCTTGGTAGCGGTTAAATTGTGGCTATGTCGCGATCCGAGACTACAGCTTTCCAACGCCGCGTTTTGGATCGGGTGCGCGAGATCCCATGCGGGAAAGTGGTTACCTACCTCGAATTGGCCCGTGCAGTCGGCATCCGTTCCGCTCGGGCCATCGGCCAGGCTCTCAAATCCAACCCCGATGCACCCATGGTACCGTGCCACCGTGTGATCCGTTCCGATCTCTCATTGGGAGGTTATCAAGGCAAAACTGAGGGACTGGCTGTGCGGAGGAAGATGCGGCTTTTGGCCGCAGAGGGTGTGGTCTTCGATCATAACCACCGGTTGGTCGGTGCCGAAGACCGTCTTTTCCGGTTCGATGTCCGCCTTGATTATTCTGCGGCAGCTTCCGGGTGTCCGGAGCGAGCCACATAATCTTCAATTCGGAACAGGTTGTCACCGGCGCGGCGGGTGATTTTCAGCAGCGTATCCATGGAAGCCATCTCCTCCACCTGTTCTTCGAGAAACCACTGCAGGAAATTTTGAGTGATGCGATCGTGCGATTCGGCTGCGGTGTTATAAATGGCTTTGATCTGCTCTGTGACGCGCATTTCTTGTTGGTAGGCCAGGTGGATGGCTTCTTCCACCGAGTTGAAAGAGGACTGCGGTTCGGGTATGGCAGGAATGCGAACGGTTTGATCGGTGTCGTTAAGGAAAGCGATCATTTTGAGGGCGTGGGTTCTTTCTTCATCAGCTTGATGGGCGAAATATTTTGAAAGTCCGGGCAGGGCTTCGGAATCCATCCATGTGGAAAGAGCCACGTATTGAATGAAGGCGGCGAACTCATGGCCCACCTGTTCGTTGAGGAGTCGCGAGGCGTCAGGATTAATCATCTTTTTTTCATAGCAGAGCAGTTGAAGGAATCAACTCTGCTTTCAACCTCCATCCACCACGCTGGATTCAAGTCGTTTGAAAGGCTCTGGACAGGGATAAGGAGCTAGGCAGCAGCACCACAGGGCCTCCTCATACCGCCACCAGTGAAACAGGGAGGAAACCCCACCTTTCTTGAGTGCCTTGTTCAAGCGTCGGGCCACAAAGTGACCCATAATCGAGGATGTCCGCAGGGGTGTTTTGCAGGATCCGCAGCCCTTGTCACAACACGATTTGGCAGTCTTATGCTCCACACGATTCATCTGCGGAATCAACAAGATCCTCAGCGGAGAATCACTCGCCACCAGCAATAATGCCACCGAACGCGCCCTGCTTTGCACGATTTCAAAGCCCGAGCGTTTTGAGTGGATGTTCAAATCCAGTTTCTGACAAATCTCCAGTTCCGGGCAAACGTGAACAGAAAGAGGCAGGTGTATTTTTTTCTTCATGATGATTAAGGTGTCACCATGGCTAGCATTATTGCGACTGAGCCGCAATATCAAAATTTAACCTTAAGCACTCGTCAGGCTCCCCTCTCTCCTCTTGTTCTGAATGTTGCCAGCGATCAACGCACAGATGTTTTGAGTTCCTGCCAAGCACGCGCGCGCTCCGTTGCTCCGCTCCACGGATCGAAGGGCTTGATGTTGACTCCCGCCTGATGACAGGCCTGGTCAAGGACCACACGCCTTACCAGTTCGGGATCGTTGAGATAAGGCAGCAGGACTGGAAAGTGGTCGCGGGCCAATTCCACCAATGCGGCCATGGCAATGCGGGCACGGGAAGGATCCGTGCCCAGCGCATCATCCACCAAGGTTTGCAGGGTGCGGCCTCGCCGGGAAGAATCCGCTTTGATAAAATCGCGGGTCAACGACATGTCCCAAACCGAGATTTCAGATTGATGAACGACATTCGAGGATTGGCCGGCATATTGTTCCAGCCACGAGACCAGTGGGGCGGCGTGAAGGTATCCCGTTTGGGTGGAGACGACCCGGCTCTGCGGATCCAAGATAAAAAAGGAGGGAACCCCGCGGATTTTGAATGTGGAAGCCAACCGGGGATCTTGGTCGATGTCGATGTTAACGGGCACCCATTTTTGAAGCACTGCGGCCAGAATACGATCTTGGAACGTGGACGTCTGCATCTGCTGGCAGGGACCACACCAAGAGGCTGAGAAATAAAGCAACAGGGGTTTCCGTGCCTTGCGGGCTTCCGAAAGCGACCCAGCGTAATCGGCACGCCATGCTATTTTTTCAGTCGCCTGCGACATTCCCGGCAACCCTCCAAGCAAAAACATGAGGCAGATCCAGGACTTCACGCTTAATCCTTTTGGCCTTGGGTGATCTGTTGAATCCAAGCGATGACCTCCTCTTGATGCACGTCCTGGGCCGAAGGCTGCGGCGGTTCTTTGCCATGCATGATATGCGGCCAAAAGGTATCCCAATCAAACGGACGGCTGAACTCTCCAAAATGGCATTGTTGACAATCGGCTGGCCCCAGAGGACGGAAGCGGAAGGTGGGCTCCAACCCGGATGTGCGTTGTTCGACATGAACACTACCGGGACCGTGGCAGCTTTCGCAGCCGACATGGGTGAGCTTGTTGCCTGCGAACACCCTGCGGTAGCCGCTGGCGGTGCCAAACCCCACAGTGTGGCAGGCGATGCAATTCGGATCGGCATCCGAATCCCTTGCTACCAGACTGTCAAAAGCGTGTGCATGCCCCGACTCTTTCCAGGTGTGATA
>JBHJOR010000058.1:0-16671 GCA_050329585.1 Methylacidiphilales bacterium
TATCAATGCTCAGGCACTGGGTGGGGGAGGGGTGAAAATCTATGGAGGATCGGTTCTTACCGCTAACCAACAAGTTCAACTTTTTGGTAATAATGCTGTCAACGGCATCCGCTTCATCGCTAACGGTAATGGCGATATCACCATCAGCTCACCCGACGTCCTCATGAAGGCCCCGCTCATCCAAGTGGATAACGCCGTAGCCGTCAATGTCGGCACCGGAAACGCGGGCGACCTGCTCAAAATCGACGCCAACACCCGCAACTTCAGCGGAGGTGGCTTCGGCAATATCAACTTAAACGGCGATGTGATTCCCAATGCTGTAGGTGGCGGCACCGTGACCGGTGGTGCCACCTACCAAGTCAATCCTTTCTGATGCCCGCCCAACCAGCTTGATCAGGGTATGCTGGAGTTTTTTTCGCCCGCCTTTAATTCTCGCGTAGAAACAGGCTTATGGAGGAGCGCACTTCCTGCAGCATAATGTTCTCGGCTGCCGCACGTTCGATTCCGCGCAGTAATCCAATACTGGGAGTGATGACCAAATCCACCCGCCTCACTAAAGTCTGTTCCTGATTCTGAATCCGCACCGTTTTCAAATCATATAGCACCATGGAGGAATAGTATTTTCCCGTCACATAATAGGCGCATTCCACTGCTCGGAATGAATTATTGCTTCCCGCTTCAGAAACTAAACAAATGAGTGAAAAGGTGGGATCGCCCTGCACTTTCGACTCCTCCCAAAAATACAGAGCAGGTGAGTGGTCGGGTTTAGAGGGCCCGGTCATCAATAAGCCGATCAGTGATTGAAAATGGGATAAGACCTCCGGTAGATCGCGCAGTAACGTCACCCATTCCGGATGATGGCGGAAGGTCGTCCCGGCCTTGGGATGATCATAGGGAGTCGCTGCCATCAAGCCGCCACGCTGAAAACTAAGGGCGCGTTCCAGAAACACCCTTTTCCATGCTAAGTCCAGGCCGGAGTGGCCATCACGCGATGCCTCCTGAAGCATCCTCCACTCAGCTTCGGAGATATTCAGATCTCTTCTTCTCAACTCCAGCATCGACGCGCCACCAAATCCGAAACGCCCTGTCTTTTGTGTCAGTTGGAACGTTTCAAAGTCCTCCACCCGTGCAGGAAAGGGGATGACGAAGCGACCGTGAACGCCAAACGTCGCACTGGAGGTGCCATCTCCATCCATTTGGCGATTGATCCTTTTGATTTGGGACAGTGTTTCCGCCGGATGATGGGGAACCAGATAGGTAGTCTGCACCGCCATGCTGAGTTGCGATCCCTTAACCGCCATCCGTTGACCTTCGATGTCTCCCCTTTCCAGCTTCGTGAAATCAGGAGGTAAGTCGTGAAAAAAAGCCGCAGACAAGGACTGCGTCATGATGGCCAGTAATCCAACAACAACAACCTGTCGCCCAAAACAAATCATCCGCTTTTTTTAGCGTATGGATCCGCAGGGTCACTTAGAAAAGTACAGAGGGTATCCATGTGCCGCCCATTTTTTTGGCAACTTGCTATTGCCAAAAGCAGCACATTCCGCCACGATTTACAGCTCTTCAGGCACCCATAGCTCAATTGGATAGAGCATCTGACTACGGATCAGAAGGTTTGTGGTTCGACTCCACATGGGTGCACTGCCCGAATCAATCGTCAACCGACTGAGATTTCCAGCACTTCCACCCGCTCCTGAGGCTTGCTTTTTTCGCCACCGTTTCCGGTGGAAACCGGCGTCTTTCCGATAACCTGGAGCACTTCCACTCCGGCACTCAAGGCACCGAAAGCCGTGTATTGTCCATCCAGGAACGCCGCATCACCCAGGCAAATAAAAAACTGGGAACCGGCCGAATTCGGATTTGCACTCCGGGCCATCGAAAGCACGCCCAGCTTGTGGGGGCGATCATTGAATTCCGCATCGATCTGATACCCGGGCCCACCTGTTCCCACCCGGGGATGATCGCCCTCTTTGCTTAGCGGATCGCCACCTTGAATCATAAATCCGTCGATGATGCGATGAAAGGCAGTTCCGTTATAGAAACCTTCGGAGGAAAGTTTAATGAAATTTTGTACCGTCTTAGGGGCGACATCATCCCAAAATTCAACGGTCATGTCTCCCTTCGAGGTCTTAATGGTAGCGGTCAACGTTTGGCTCATAAGCGGTCACTATGTGGAAAACCTCGGCGCGCGCAAGCATGGATCGCCCTTTACTCCGCCGGGCTCAGCACGTCGGCCCGCTCCCGTTCGTTAAGCGGATACCAGAGGCCCGGCTCCAAGTGGCGGATACGGTGCGCACCGACCGCACAGCGAATGATGCGCAACGTGGGGTGTCCGATGGCCGCCGTCATCCGGCGCACCTGACGATTACGCCCTTCCTGAAGAGTGATCTCGATCCACGATGTCGGAACCGACTTACGAAAGCGCACCGGAGGATTCCTTTCCGGCAGCCCCGCCGGTTCGTTGATCATCCTGGCCAAGCAGCGGCGCGTTGGCTGGCCTTGGATAATGGGCCCGGCGCGCAGTGCACGTAAGGCCTCCGGATCCGGCAAGCCCTCCACTTGAGCCCAATACGTTTTCCCATGTCCATTGGAAGGATGCAGCAGCCTGTTTTCCCAGCCGGGTTCATCGGTCAGCAGCAGCAGACCTTCCGAATCCGCATCCAACCTTCCGATGGGGTGCACGGATTGCGGTAAATCACACTGCACCAAGGTTCCGTTGGCCGACCCGTCGGGTGAAAATTGTGACAAGATCGCGTAAGGTTTATAAAGTCCGATCAACATGATTGAAAAAGGCCCGCATCGTTGTAGGTTAAACACGTTATGTCATGCTGTTTTTGCCGTCGAGTAGAACCGATTCCGGCTATCCGGGAAAGAATTTCATCCATTGTATTCTGGTTGGCCTTTGCGGCCTTCTTCATTGTTTATGGGGTCTTGATCAAACAAGCCGCCGACAACCGCCAGGCTCCCGCGAAAAAACCGGCCAATTACGGCTGGCTTTCCCGCTGATCTCCAGCCGTCCGGCTGGTCAGACCCACATAGCGGCGGATGGTCTCATCCCAACCGAAATCGAGCGCCTCCACCGTTAAAGCGTGTCCTATTGACACCTCCAGAATTCCAGGAATGCGTTCCAGTAAGAACCCCAAGTTCTTCAAATCCAAGTCATGTCCCGCGTTCAAACCCAATGAACGTTCTAAAGCAGCTTGAGCGCATTTCTCATAGCTGCGGGTTACCGCTTCGCGCTCCGTTGTCGTGTAAGCCGCCGCATAGGGCCCGGTATAAAGTTCTACCCGATCGGTTCCTGTATCCACAGCCGCCCGTGCAGCCTCAGGATCGGGGTCAATAAACAGGCTGGTGCGAATCCCGTTTTCTCGAAGCTGCGTCAAAATGGGAATCAGGAAGGCCGTTTGCGCAGGCAGATCCCATCCGTGATCCGAGGTAAGCTGTCCGGGAGCATCGGGAACCAACGTGCATTGATGGGGCCGCACCTCATTCATCAGCTCCAGAAAATCCTCAGAAGGATAACCTTCAATATTCAGTTCTACATCCGACGTTCCCGACATGGATCTTACCCACCGCGCTAACTCCCTGGCGTCCTGCCTTGTGGCATGGCGTTCATCCGGACGAGGATGGATGGTCACACCTGCGGCACCACGTGCGGTGGCGCGTTGCGCCATGTGAAGCACATTCGGTAGATTTTGCCCACGGGAATTGCGCAGGAGCGCCACCTTGTTCAAATTCACGCTCAACACCGTCATAAACTAAAACTAAGGGTCTCCGCGACCGCGTCAAGAGGGGTAGGGCTGCACTAGGTGATGGAATTGACAGGATACCCCGTCAGTCCTAGGTTCTTAACCTTATGTCCAAGCCTTTTCATGTCATGGTACTCGATGGTGTTTCCGAGCGGGGGGTGAATGTTTTATCTGAAGTAGCCGATTTTCAGGTCACCGTAGGAAAAAATAAATCCGAGTCGGAGCTGCTCGACGCGATCAACGGCGTCGATGCGCTGGTCGTTCGCAGCGCCACCAAGGTTCCCCGCTCCGTCATGGAAAAAGCCGATCGCCTCAAAGTGATCGGCCGCGCCGGGGTTGGGGTGGACAACGTGGATGTCAAAGCCGCCACTGAAAAAGGTGTGGTGGTCATGAACACTCCCAGCGGCAACACCATCTCCACCGCAGAACATGCGTTTTCGCTCATGCTATCCATGGCCCGCCACATACCCCAAGCCCATGGTTCCATGAAAGCAGGACGCTGGGATCGTAAACTTTATGAAGGCGTCGAGCTCAATGGTAAAGTCCTCGGCATTGTCGGCATGGGACGCATTGGCACCGAGTTCGCACGCCGCGCCTTTGCCTTTGGCATGACCGTTCTAGCCTACGATCCCTATCTTTCCCTAAGCCGCGCCCGCAGTCTGCAGGTCGAACTCCATGAGGATCTTGATGAGATGTTAACCCGCTGTGATTTCATCACACTTCATATTCCATTGACCAAAGAAACCACCGGGATCATCAACAAGAACAATCTGGCCCGCTGCAAACCCAATCTCCGCATCATCAATTGCGCCCGGGGTGGTCTTGTTGATGAGGACGATCTGTATGAGGCGCTCCAAAGCGGAGTGATCGCCGGTGCCGCCTTCGATGTCTATGTCGAAGAACCGCCTCCTGCCGACTTCAAACTGCGCGAGCTGGATACGTTTATCATGACCCCGCATCTCGGTGCCTCCACCGCCGAGGCCCAGGAAAACGTGGGCATTGAAGTGGCCGAATCGGTGCGCGATTTCCTGCTCACCGGAACCGTGCGCAATGCGGTGAACGTTCCCAGCGTGGACGCCAAAACTCTGGAAACCCTCAAACCTTATATCGAACTGGGCAACCGACTGGGATACATCCTTGCCCAACTCGCCCCCAAACGGATCGCCTCCCTCACCGTCGATTACTTCGGTAAAATTAAAGAGCACGACACCTCTGCGGTCACCCGTTCCGCCGTTAAGGGCTTCCTCCAGCACATCTACAACACCAGCGTTAATGAAATCAACGTCACCCACTTCGCCGAAACGTTGGGCTTGAGTTACAGCGAAAGTCGGGACGCTTTTGATGCCGACTACTCTGAATTAATCACCGTATCGGTGCGCACTGAAGACGGCCTGGTGCGCAGTATCAGCGGAACGCTTTTCGGTAAAAAGCCCCGTATCGTCCGTATTCAACACTTCAGCCTGGAAACACCTCCGGAAGGGATTCTGCTCATTATGGAAAACAAAGATCGTCCGGGGATCATTGGTCAGGTGGGCACCTTGATGGCCAAACATGGTATCAACATCGCCAACATGTCCTTGGCCCGCTCAGAGCCCGGCTCGCATGCCCTGAGCGTTCTGGGTCTGGATTCCATGCCGAACGATGAGGTTCTGAAAGAACTGCTGCTCGACGAAAACATTCTCTCGGTCAAAGCCGTCCGCGTTTCCTGATCTCCTTGAGGACGCTCATCCGGGGATGGACGGTTCGGTCAGTAATACATCTAAAACATCGGTCGCGCTTATCCGGTCGCGCCCCGGCATAAGTGTGCCGAGTCGAACTAAATCGTCACCAGCCGTTAATAAAGCGGGTTCCAGATAATCATCCCGACGCTGGCCCAAGCCGATTCCGGCCATCAACGCGTTGCACAGACACATGCGGCCCGGAGTGTCTTCCATGCAACCTCCCTTTTTGGCATAGACCTCTTCCGGTTCTGAAGGGCAACGCCAGACCACCGAGCCATCCAGCTTCTGTGTGCACTCACGCAGCAAACCGATATCGCAAATCCGCTCACGCCGGTCGTAAACATCGCTTTCTGACAATGTTCCCGGTAACCCTACCACCTTAAACGGGAAGCGTGTGGGTGACGCCTTCGGATCGGTAAATACGGTAAGGGTTCCCTTCTGCGCAGCTTCCAGAACCTGCTCCTTGATGGCAGGATCCAATCCCGATTCCTCACAAAAGGCAAATAAAGTACCGACCTGAATGCCCGCCGCGCCCGCCTCACGCGCCTTCATCAGCGCACCCGGACGTCCACATCCACCCGCCAGCCAAAACGGTTTTCCCAATGCGGTGAAATCCGCCGCATTGATTTCATCGCGTTCGGAATAAACCGGCTCGCCGGAAGATGAAAGAGGCTGACGACCGCGAGGAGGCGCATTGTGTCCGCCTGCCGTATGATGTTCCACCACCCAACCGTCGATGCCATCACCACATTTTTGAGCAAGGTGTTTGGCCAGAACGGGAGAGGAAACAATGGCCAAAAAGCGTGGACGCTTCAACCCGGCCAGCACGTCAGGTGAAACAAAATCTAATGGATTCAGGCTGACGCGCACATCGCCTCCCGTTACATCAAGTTTCAACTGGCCTTCCTCGCCCGCCGCTAAGCGGTCGAGTAGAGCCGGTATCTGGCGAGGAATGCCCGCTCCCATCAGCACCACATCCACTCCCGCCAGCATCGCGCCAAATAACAAAAGCAACGTGGGTAGTTGAATTTTTTCTAATAGATTAAGCCCCACGGGATGAGAATGGTTTTCTTTGGCGAGAAAGATGAAAACAAAGGCGGCCGCTATTGCCAGCTCTTTGGAAAACAAGGAGGGCTCATGTGACATCATGGGCACTGGACGGAAAGAGGATGTGTCTTTTTTACCGCCGGCGATGAAATACCGTTGAAGCACCCGTCCTGCCACGCCGGGCATAGGCAAAGCATCCAAGGCTCGTCGCAGATCACCGGTCGTGTCGCCCATCTGAAGTTGGCGGGCCAGAATCACATCCACCGCCGTGCCGGAAACCACTCCCAACTGTCCGGCCTGTGAAACCGCGCGGGCCAGCCTCCAACCCGATACGCCGGCACCCATGCCGCCCTGAATAATTTGAAATGATGGAAACATGAAGTCCACTCAACCTATTCCCTCCATCAGGGACTGCAACGGCACAATGGCTCTTAACAAAGTAAGTAGCCGCCCTGCCTCGTTGCTCTAACCAACTAATCTATCCACCGATATCCGTGGACAGGCATCAGATCGTTTTGCCGCACCCAGACGATCTCGCGGTTGGGTAGTTCGATTTGTGCCCAGCTTAAATACGACTTAATCACCCGCGCCGGGGTTCCGGGAGGCAGACTCCGCGTTTCCTGATCGGTTTCCGTTGGAATGGAACGCGCTTCCACCGTACTCCATGTCACCACCGATTCTGTAAACCGCAGCATACCCCACTGTGAGCGCAACCAAAGGCTTCCCGCACCCAGCAGCAGCATGACCATCAAGAGCACCGGTGCCCACAGTCCCTTAGCCTTGGTCGCACCCGAGTAGAATTGTCTAACGCAAACGGTTAATGCCAGCGCGGCCCCAAGGGATGCGGCGGCGGCCAGAAGCTGCCAGCCGCCGGGTGATAAAAGACGGGCCAATCGTTCTGTCAGTCCGTTGCCAAGAAGAAACTGACCGGGAAGCGTGGCGGACCAACCGGATTTCTCCAAGATCAGGCGGGTGTTCCAGCGCACCGAAGGGTGGGTAGGGGACTGACTTGCCGCAGCGACCATTGCCGCCGCTGCTTCATCCAGGCGTTTTTGTTGAAACAAAGCCAATGACAGGTTATGCAGAGCCATCACATCGGCGGGTTTTTCAGTCAGTCGCAACCGCCATGCCGCTTCTGCTTTTTGGAACGCTCCCGATTGGTAAAGTGTGGAGGGAGAGATGGAAACATCTTGAGCATCTAAGAGGGCGGGAGTCCAGCACCACAACACCACCGCCAGCGGCCACCAGACCTTGGCCTTGAACCAACCGCGCCAATCCACCGCAGGAAGCCGGACCCCTCGGGCCGCGGCTTCGGCACGTGCCGACCAATCCGCTGGTAGTTCGTATCCATCAGCAAACAGTGACCTCTCAGCCTCTTCCCAAAGCTGCCTCCACTCGTCGGCATCCGCTCCTTTTGATCGTTCATCCGTGCGCACCGCGTGTTCGAGTGCGTCGGCTCCGGGCAGGGGCACCGGCAGGGACCACAGACGCACCGAGAGTTCCTGCCATGGGCGGATGCGTTCCACATGGGGCGTCTCCCCGTTGAGGGACTTGGGTGAAGCGAACATGTTCCGCAGCTCGGCCAGAGCCGCGCGGCGTGCATAAAGAGGATCATGTTCCACCCAGCGCCGGCGCAGGAGCCGAACCCAGAAGCCCAGGGGGAGAATCCATGGCACCACCAGAAACAGAACCCAAAGTATCTGGGGCCAAACCGGGAGGACGATGCCTGCCTTGTCCAAAGGCTCTTGTGGAATTTCCGGGGTGGTCGCAAACGCCGCCACATTCGGTCGCGAAGGCTCTGCGAATGCCGAAATGACTCCGTCCTCCGATCCATGCGGCGGCGTAGCGGACGCAGGCTCCACCACCAGGCGCATCGGTTCGCTGCGCAGCGTCTGATAGCTGCCTTTTTCCGGATCAAAGTACACCATCTCCAGACCCGGGATTTCATAGGTTCCGACCTGTTTGGGAATCAGCACCATGTCTTCTTCCATGGCTCCAGAGAAAGAGCCGTCGTCGTCGATATCGACCTTGGACTTGGGTTGGATGACCTCGAACGCAGCGGGAACTTTCCGGTCGGGTAATCGGATGCCGGACTCCCAATTGCCGGTGCCGGTGACTTTAAGATTCCAGGTGATCGGCTCACCCACCCGGCTGGTGGAGGGAATAAAACGGGATTCGAGTTGAAACGATCCAATGCCTCCTGAAAACGAGGAGGGCGCAGCAGGAAGCTCACGAATGGTTATTTCCGGCGACCTTATGATGACTTCAAAATCCTGAGACAAGGGGCGACCAAACCGATCCCGCCTCGATTCAATGATGCCTCGCACCGGAACGCGTCCCGGCGGCAACTCTACCACGCCGGGTTCTTGGCGCACCTGTCCCATGCTGCGGAATCGAAAGGTGGTAATGGGGCGTCCCTGCACATTGCTTTGGCTTCCTTCCGGTTGGCTCCATCCTTTGGGCATGAGTACATTTTGCTGCCATTTCGGAAAATCGGTGGGCGATTGAAAATAACGGGAGAGTCCCTGCACCACGATTTCCATGGGAATGATTTCTCCGGCCCATAGGTCGCGCTTAGGAAGAACCAATTCTGCCTGAATCACGTCTTCAAGGGAGAGCTGCGGTCGCGCTCCCCCGCTGTCTGGTGCTCCCGGTGAGACGTTGGGGATTACGGATTGATAGGTTACCGAAGAAACGCTGACAGCTCCCTGCGTGGTTTCCACCACCATATCGGGAATCCGAATTTCACCTTCGCGTTCGGGCACCACCGGAAAAGAAAGCACCGTTTTCTCCATGCGGCCGGAAAAAGATAATTGGAAGGAGCGGTTTTGTAGCGGGGTGCCGAAACGCAGACCGTCGACGTCGGGCAGGGTCAGTCCGGGCTTGGGGGAACAGTTATCAAAAATCAGATCGATACGGCTTTGCACGCCTCGCTGCAAGGTTCCGCCGGGAGGGCTCCAGTAAACGGTTTGCGAGTAAGCCATGGCCGTGGTCAGCAGCAGCATGAGTGAAGTGAGCGGGACGCGGAAGTTCATGAATTACCAATCTTGCTTGGGGGTGGCTGAATCCGGAGGGGTTTCTTGTAAGTTTTGAAAAAGACGTGCGGGTCGATCTCGTTTTTTAACGCTCTGAATACGTTGTAAGGCGGCAGAAGCAGCCGGATCCAGATCCTTGGGAGCAGGCTCGGCACTGCTTGATCCGGTTATCGTTTTCATAGGTTCGGATTTTTTGGGCTGAGGGTCGCTATCCGGCGGCGGAGTCATGTCACCCATACGCTGTTTTTCATTTTCCGACGTAGCTTTCGGGTCGCCAGAAGGCTGAGGTTGTTGCGGGTTTGAATGTTCAGACGCTTTTTCCGGGGAATTGCCATCTTGAGGAGGGTTCTCTTTTGAAGAATCTGATTCATTATTTGGGCCGGGTTCTGATTCGGAGTTGGAGGGTTCCGGGGATGGCGTATCGGACGGTGAGTTCTGAGAATTGGAGTTGGAATCACTTGGGGAATCTTGGGAAGGCTCTGGTTTAGAATCGCCTTGCTGGGAATCTTTTTTTGGGTCTTTTTGGGGATCTTTTTTTGGATCTTTTTGAGGATCGTTATTGGGATTTTCCTTCGGTGGTGGGGATGTGTCGAGTAACGCTTCCAACTGGCGGCGCAGTTCCGGCCACTCGGCAGTCGGTGGTGATGGTTTACGATCCAACCACTCTCCTTTCTGCACCGCCCGTAGTGCGTCTTCAATGTCTCCTCGTGCCGGTGGGGCACCCGCTTCCAAGCTCTGAGTGGCGTGTTCGATGGTGCTCCGGGCAATTTCCGCGCAATCGGCGGCAGATAATGTTGGTTTCTTGCTCCAGCGATCCACTAGTTGCAGCCAGGGACTCGGCTCAGAGGGTTGTGCCTTCAAATCCGAGGTGGTAGAAATGGAAATCACCAGCACCAGCAGGGCCATGGCCTTTGTTCGAAGTGGTGGAGGAGCCGGGTGCTTGGGGCTTTCAGTGGGCTTGGTGCGTTCGGTTTTTTTGGCTCGGGGGCGCACCGGAAATTCTTTCCAGAGGGAAATACCCCAAAAGAGCAGCGCCAGCAACAAAGGATACTGGTAGTATTCACGCGGTTTGCGTTCCCGGTTCTCAGAGAACGTTCCCCGGCGGCCTTTTTCAACACTTTCGGCTAACAGCGCCCGCAGGTCGATCCATTGGTCGGCTTGCTGATAGAGGCCTCCGGTTTGCCGGGCCAGAGTTTTGAGCGTTTCGGGGTTGAGACGGGAAACAATCACCCCGCCTCCGGGGTTCTTGACCACTCCGCCTTCCGGAGAGGTAATGACCGATCCAGACGGTGTGCCAATACCCAGAGCAATGACATTCACCCCCATGGCTTTGAGGGATTCGACGCGGCTTTGCCAGTCCGGATTCTCGCTTTCGCCATCACTGAGTAGAATGAGATAGCGATCGCTGGCTCCGGCTTGGGTTCCACCGAAGGCTTCAATGACCGTATCGAGCAAGGCGGCAAAGTCACTGCCTCCAGTAGGCATCAGTTCCGGGGTAAGCTCCGGAAGAAAATCACGCAGGACTTCATAGTCCGAACTCAGTGGACACTGGGTGTAGGCCGTGCCGGCAAAAAGCACCAACCCCACACGCTCACCACGCAGACCGTCGAGGAGATTTTCAAGTAAGAGTTTCGCCCGGTCGAGTCGTGATGGCGGAACGTCCCGCGCCCACATGCTTTTGGAAAGATCCAGCGCGATGAGGACTTCGCGCGCCTGATCAAAGCGAGGTAGTTCATCCCAACCATATTGCGGGCGAGCGAGGGCGATGCTGAGAAATGACAGGGCAAGGAACATCCAGCGCGGAAGGGTGTGCTGCCGCCATCCATCGCGCAGCGGTCGCACCGTCCCGGAGCGCAGTTCGACTGTGCGAATCGCATCACTGCTTGTTTGTGCTCCGCGTCGACGGTAAACCGCCGAGGCAAGGCCACAGAGCCCCAGCACCGGTAACGCCATCAACCACAGTGGCGCACCCCAGGTCATGCCGCCACCTCCGTGCGTTGTTGGCTCCAAAGTCCGCAAAGGGAAAACACTCCGCCGGTTAGTCCGGCCATCAGCCACCAGGTAAAGTGTTCCTCGGTGAGGAGGTAGGATGTGGCCTGAAATTCAATTTTTTGCGCTTGGTCAATGGCCGCAAAGGCTTGTTGCACCGCCTGAGTGTCCGAAGCGCGGAAATAACTTCCTCCGGTAGCCGCAGCGATTTGTCGGAGCGTGTCCTCATCAATGGCATTGGGAAGTGTGGGGCCGATTCCGAAGAGTCGTCGTTCAGATCCCGCACCGATGGCGTAAATGGGAATGCCACGTTGGGAAGCGACCTGTGCACTTTGCATGGGCTGAAGCGCACCCCGGTTGTTTTCTCCATCGGTTAGTAAAACAATAAATGCTCCCTGGCGTTTTCCTCCCTCGCTCCGGGAGGCTTGATCCAAGCGGCTCAGGGCGACGCCCAGCCCGTCGCCAATGGCGGTATTGTCCCCCGCCACCCCGGCATAGAGTCGCTCGGTCTGACGGCGCAGCCAGGCGTGATCGAAGGTCAACGGTGCCAGCGTGTAGGCCACATCACCGAATACCACCATCCCGATACGGTCATTGGAGCGGCGGTTGATGAAGGCTTCAATCACCGGTTTGACCGCCTGCAGGCGGTTCACCGTGGCACCACCGATTTGATAGTCTTCTTCCAACATACTTTTCGATAAATCAATCACCAAAACAATATCGTAGCCTTCGACCTGGCGCTGATGTTTATCTTCTACTTTTTGAGGGCGGGCCAGTGCGACCACCAGCACCAAGAAGGAGAGGCTGGCCAGAGCAAAGGGCCACCCCGAACGGCGCAGCACCGAGGGGCGCACCCAACGGCTGAGAAAAGGCAGCACTACCGCCCGCCCACCGCGCAACCGCCGCAATCCCCACACCACCACCAGCAGCAACGCCACACCCAGTAAAACCGGATGAGCCAATTGCCAGTCTTCCCAGCGCCAAGGAGTCATGACCGGTTCCTCCGGAAACTGCGACGCGCCAGAAATGCCGCCAGACTTTCAAGCGGATCGTCGCTCGTGGATAGCGTCATGCGGGAGCGGGGGTCGGGAAAGAGTGATCGGAAATGTGCGTCCCGTCGCTCTACCCACCCGGCATGAGCCTGCCTTTGTTTCCGGTCGCCGGGGTGAACGACGGCCATTTCCCCGGTGGTGGGATCGTAACCACAGAGTTCACCCAGTTCGGGCAGTGTCCGTTCCCATGGATCTTCGATGCGGCATCCCATCATTTGGTAGCGACGGGCCAAAAGAGGCCACGTGGAGGGGATGGGCACGTTCTCCGGAAAATCCCCCAGCCAGAGTAGAATGCTGTGACGCGGAACCGCATGAAGTATTTCCTGCCACGGCGGTTGAGCCGGCGCGTTCTGTTCCCATGTAGGCTCCGGCGTGGCCAACAGGTGGGAGACTGCGGTCATGATTTTCCCCCGGCCGCGCAAAGGACGTTGCAAATGGGTGCCATTCGGGCCGGCGTAGCCATAACCCACCCGATCCCGGTTCATGGCTCCCATCATCATCAGCATCGCCGCCAGCTCGATCAAGCTCTGGCGTTTGCTCTGACCGGTGGAGGAAAATTGCAGCGAGACGGAATCCTGAAAAACCACCACAATCGTCACTTCGCGTTCCTCAATAAATTTTTTACGGAACGGCTGGCCGAGGCGGGCGGTGACATTCCAATCAATGTCGCGCACATCGTCGCCGTATTCATAAGGAACGACTTGATCGAACTCCATGCCTTTACCGCGGAAGGACGAGCGGTATTCACCGGTGAGAACACTGTCGGCGGCATGGCGCACGCGCCAATCGATTTTTCTCAGCAGGGCGAGTCGTTTAGAACGATCCTGCACAGATGAGATGGAGGACATGGGCCGAAGGTTCCTGAGTTGTTGAATCAGGCTGCTGCCGATTCCGGTAGGCCGGTGTTCTCAATGATCTTTTTGAGCAGAGAATCGGCTGAAATTTCTTCGGCCTCGGCTTCATACGTCAGACCGATGCGGTGGCGCATGGCGTCACAGAAGAGGTCTTGAATGTGCGACGGGCGGACAAAGGCGTCACCTCGCAGCCATGCCAGTGCGCGACCCGCTTGAGCCAAAGCCAGCGTGGCGCGTGGCGAGGCTCCGTAGCGCAAATAACGGTTGGTGTCGGTGTTGGTGCTTTGGCGGGTGGCCCGGACTAGAGTCAGAATGTAATCCTGCACGGCGGGCGAAAGGTGAACGGCATCTACTTCCAAACGAAGCGAAAGAAGCTCCTCTGCGTTGGAGACCGGTTCGATAAAAGGTTGGTGGGTGATGCCTCCCCAGCGGTTCATCATTTCGCGCTCTTCATCGAGCGATGGATAGTCCACCAGTAACTTGAAAAGGAAGCGGTCGGTTTGAGCTTCGGGCAGAGGATACGTGCCTTCTTGTTCCACTGGATTTTGGGTGGCCATGACAAAAAACGGGGCGGGCAGGGGATGGGAGACGCCTCCCAGAGTGACTTGGCGCTCCTGCATGGCTTCCAGCAAGGCGCTCTGCACCTTGGCCGGTGAACGGTTGATCTCATCGGCCAGCACCAAATTGGCGAAGATGGGACCGTGGTGGGCTTGGAAGGCGCCTTCGCCCGGTTGGAAAATCATGGTGCCCACCACATCACTGGGAAGAAGATCGGGGGTGAATTGGATGCGCTCGAACTGGATGCCTAAAGCATGTCCCAGCGATTTAATCAGGAGGGTCTTGGCCAATCCCGGCATACCTTCCAGCAGGACGTGTCCGTTGGCCAAAAGGGCCACCAACAACCGTTCGACCACCTTTTCCTGACCGATGACGGCCTTGCTGATTTCCGAAGCTACGCGCTCCGACCAAAGATTTGATGCTTCCATGCCTCTCATCCTTAGCAAAGATTCCCGCCTTGGCCAGAGGTGCTTTTGGCCGGAGGAATTTTTGCTGAGTGGGGGGCGATGGTGGATGGCAATGGATGCTCGGACTGGAAAGGTCATCGCTTCATGGAGTGCCTGAACCGATCCGATCGTGCCGGAGCTGCCGCAGGCCTTGGATCCTTTTCTTTCCAGAAGAACCCAGCACCGCGCCCAATCCTTCCTTTTCGTTAGCAGCTTCTAAAGAAAGGAGGACGGTTTAACGGGAATCCGTCTTCCTGTATGATTACCCCATAAAAACGACCATCGACATTCCCGAAGAGCTTTACAAAAAAGCGAAAATTCGAGCTATCGAGCGCAAATCCACCCTCAGGCATCTTGTTCTGGCTGCCATCGAGCGCGAGTTGGAGGGAAAGCATCCCACTCCCGAAGCGGCTGCTGGTCACGTCCCTTACTTCGCCCGCCGCAAACTCCTGCCCGAGTTTGACTCACTTCAAACCGCCGGTGCCTTTCGACCCCAACCTGGGGATCGCGACATCACGGATTTGATCTCCGACGACCGCGAAGGGCGCTGAGATGCTCTATCTCGACACCAGTTACCCGCATAATGTCCCATGTTTCATCCCGTTGTTTTAGAAATCCAATCCGCCCTCGCCCCAACAACAGCCCCCGCTTTCCCCCCCAGTTTTCAAGCTTCAAGTCTCAGGTTTTCCTCTCCCCCCTCGTTCTCTAAGTGTAATAAAATCTCGCAATTCTTCGCACTTGGATGATAACGTGACAAGGAAACACTATTTTTCTTATCATGTCATCCCTTCCTCCGCTGCCTTTGACCCATCCCACCTCGCTGGAGACCCGTGAGGTATGGGTAGCGTTGACGGAAGCTCACCGACACCTGGCGGAGTTGAAGGGCCTGTGTGAGTCGTTGCCAAACAAGGGCATTTTACTCGACACCCTGAGCATTCAGGAGGCCAAGGACAGCTCTGAGATCGAAAACATCATCACAACCCACGACGAACTGTACGCCTATCAGGATGATTCCAGCGCCACAGCGGCGGCCAAAGAAGTGCGGCATTATGTATCCGCACTCCGCACAGGCTATGAGGCGGTGCGGCGCTCCGGCCTGATCCGACTGGAAACGCTGCTGGCTGTGCAGGCTGAACTGGAGCAGAACCGGGCGGGGTTGCGCAAACTTCCGGGCACGGTGTTGAAGAATGAGGCGACCGGCCGGGTGATTTACCAGCCCCCGCAGGACGCGGCGGAGGTGGAGGCATTGATGGCCAACTTGATCGACTTCATCCATGCCAATGATGGGCTGGACCCGTTGCTGCGCATGGCGATCACGCATCACCAGTTCGAGAGTATCCACCCGTTTTACGATGGGAACGGACGCACCGGACGCATCCTCAATCTCCTGATGTTGCAACGCGATGGCCTGCTCGATCTGCCGGTGCTTTACCTGAGCCGCTACATCACCACGACCAAGCCAGCCTATTACCGTCTGCTGCAAACAGTCCGTGACGAAGACCGCTGGGAGGAGTGGTGTCTCTACATGCTGCGCGGCGTAGCCGTGACCTCGCGCAGCGCGATCACACTGATCAAAGCTTTTCGCGACCTGATGGCGGCGACCAAGCATGACCTGCGGCAGAAATTGCCCAAACTCTACAGCCAGGACATGCTCAATAACCTCTTCCGCCACCCCTACACGAAGATTGAATTCATCGAGCGGGATCTGGACGTCTCCCGTCCCACCGCAAGCAAATATCTGGAAAGTCTCACCGCCGCCGGTCTGGTGCGCAAGCAGAAGGTGGGCAGAACCAATTTCTATATCAACGAGCCCCTCTATGCCCTGTTGAGCGGGGTCACACTGGAAGAAACGTAACAAATCAAAAATCTTAAATTCTAAATCAACAATGCCCGATGACTCCCATGATTATCTGAAGCGACTGTCCAAGCTCCGCACCGGACGCGTCGGCGATCACATCCGCCCGCACAAGCCCTGCCTGCTGCTGGCCGTGCTCGATCTGGCGGAAGCAGGTCGGCTGGCCGAAAACAAAATCCGCTACGACGCGCCTTTGCTCGAAGCCTTCCACCGGTATTTCAGCGTCGTCCGCTCCGCCAAAGATGCCGAGAATCCCTACCTGCCTTTTTATTACCTGACCGGCGACAAATTCTGGCACCTGAAGCCAAAACCCGGACAGACAGAGGCGCTGCAAACCCTGCGACCGAATCACGCGGGCATGATCC
>JBHJOR010000014.1:0-13366 GCA_050329585.1 Methylacidiphilales bacterium
CATGTTCGCAGTAGCTGCCGGAGCCCGGTATGACTTCACAGACGAATGGTTCCTGCGCGGCGCAGTGGTCTTCACTCACGTGTCCAACGCCGGACTCTCCGAGCCCCAGTTCGACAACGAGTCACTGGACGGCATCGGTCCCCAACTTTCTCTGGGATATCGCTTCTGACCTTTGTCGTATAGACGTCTCCTGTCCTCTGGGTTCATCTTGGCCTTACGTTAACAAGAGCATCCGCTCGCAACAAGTGGCCAACGATCCCGTGCGCGATCGACTGGGGGTAGCCGAGCGGCTGGAGGTTTGGGAGAAACAGCCACAAAACAGAGGAATATAGCGCATGCTATCTGCATAGTGTTCCACATCCTGCCGTTGCGGGGACGCCGAAGCCACTAGGCAGTTAAGCGCGGTAGTGGATGAACTACTAAAATATAATGTTTTAGTATTAAGTTGTATATTCAAGCCGTTTTACTAATCTGGACTAAATTAGTAAAACGCTGACAGCAAACCGATGCGCATTCCGCAAACACCGCCGAAACTAAACGATCTGATGGCTGAAGTGAAGCAGCCAGAACGGATGATGCAGCTCATTTCGCTGATGCGGGAGGCAAAGACGCAACGGCACTACCTGCATTGGGACAAACTGCGACGCCTTTCACCCCCAACAGGCGTGAACCACAGAGAGTGGTGGATGGTGCAGAAACTTTCCCGGATGGATGCGCTGAAACCAATCCCACTAAAGGACACGGCGCAGAGGCCGTTTCAGTTCGCCGTGACGGAGTTGGTGTTGGAGGAACTGCACCAGATCGATCTCGGCGCGGGCGGGTTGGTGAGCATCCCGGAGCCAATCACGAACCCACAGACACGCGACCAGTATCTGGTGAGTTCACTGATGGAGGAGGCAATCACGTCCAGCCAGCTTGAAGGCGCGCTGACAACTCGCGAAGTTGCGAAGGAGATGATCCGCTCAGGCCGAAAGCCGCGCGACAACAGCGAACAAATGATCCTGAACAACTACGTAACGATGCAGCGCATCCGGGCGCTGAAAGCGTCGGCTCTTTCACCAGAAGTGGTGTTTCAGATTCACCGGCTGGTGACTGAGAAAACGCTGGATGATCCGACCGCAGCAGGGCGCTTTCGCCGCGCCGACGAGGAGCGGGTCGTGGGCGATGACTTCGGTGAAGTGTATCACACCCCGCCACCAGCAGAGGAACTCACGGAACGGATGGAGGCGATGTGCGCCTTCGCGAATGGCGATACGCCGGGGCACTTCGTGCATCCAGCAGTGCGAGCAATCATCCTGCACTTCTGGCTGGCCTACGATCATCCCTTCGTGGACGGCAACGGGCGCACTGCGCGCGCATTGTTTTACTGGGCCATGCTGCACAGCGGCTACTGGCTTTTCGAGTTTATCTCGATTTCCAACATCCTGCGCAAAGCACCAATGAAGTATGGCCGCTCGTTCCTATACACGGAGACGGATGATAACGATCTAACGTATTTCATCATTGCGCAGACACAGGTGATCCGCCAGGCGGTCCGCGAACTGCATACTTACATCGAGCGAAAAACGGCTGATTTGAAGGATCTGGAATCGCACATGCGGGCGCTGGATTTGTTCAATCACAGGCAAGTGGAGATTATTCGCAACGCGCTCAAGCATCCCGGACAGCGCTACACATTCGCAAGCCACCAAAAGAGCCACAACGTCGTGTATCAAACTGCACGCACGGATCTGCTCGATCTTGGCGAGCGCGGTGTCTTGGAGAAGCGCAAGAAGGGCAAGCAAATGCTCTTTGTCGCGCCTGCGGACTTGTCGGCACGTTTGCTGAAGCTGGAGAAAGAGGCGAGTGTATGAACATTAATGCATCCATCGCCGAAGGTGCCGCCCCAATGGAATGTCGACCCGAATAACTACCGGATTATGTCTGAATAGGTTTTTGCTTCCGCCTAGGCTCAGGCGGAACTGCTTGGCGAGGAGTCCGCGGTGCCCCTGCAAAATTTACTTCTCGAGAATAAAACGGCGTCCCTGATACTCTCATGCCTGTGATCGAAACTGAATCTGGACCCACCGTTAACTTCTCTGACAGCTTGCATCGCCATGGCCTTGACCTGCGGCGCGGGCGCACGGAAATTCTTCAGATCAATACCGGCAAGCTTTGCAACCTCACCTGCATCCACTGCCACGTCAACGCCGGGCCCAAACGCAAAGAAATCATTACCCGCGAGATCATCGACCGCATCCTCGACTGGCTGGCCACCACCGATATTCACACGGTTGATCTGACCGGTGGCGCCCCGGAGATGATTCCCGACTTCCGATACCTCATCGAACGCCTGCGCGCCATGCCGCAGGTGGATACCATCATCGACCGCTGCAACCTTACCATCCTCAACGAACCGGGCTACGAAGACATGGCCGAGTTCCTCGCCCGCCACCGCGTGGCGATCGTCGCTTCCATGCCGTGCTATTCCGCGGAGAATGTCAATGCACAGCGCGGTGATGGTGTCTTTGATTCCAGCATTCTCGCCCTACAGAAACTCAACCGTCTTGGCTACGGACGGAACGGCACCCTGCGCCTGGACCTGGTTTACAATCCCAACGGCGACCAACTCCCCCCGGCCCAAACCGAACTGGAAGCCGACTACAAGATCGAGTTGAAAAAACATTTCGACATCGATTTCCACCAGCTTTTTTGCATCACCAATATGCCGATCTCGCGCTTCAAAAGCTGGCTGAAAAACAACGGCAAGCTCGACACTTACATGGATCTTCTGCGCCAATCCTTTAACCCCGCTACGGTGGAGGGATTAATGTGCCGCAATACCCTCAGCGTCGGTTGGCAGGGGGAGGTCTATGACTGCGACTTCAACCAGCAACTCGGCATGCAGTGGCGCAACGGCAAACCTCTCTACCTGTGGGATCTCGACCCCACCACCCTCGCGGGCCGCGCCATCGCCATGGCCGACCACTGCTTCGGTTGCACGGCGGGAAGCGGCTCTTCCTGTCAGGGCACCGTCGCCTGAACCCTTGGACGGATCAGTTCCCCAAGCGTGCTCTGTCTATTCAGAACGGAATGCCGCCTTGCTTTCAAGGATGGAAGGGCCAGATGCGGGGAATCAGGAGCGTGCTGCCCACCCAAAAAAGCAAGTTGAGCGGCAGGCCAATGCGTACAAAGTCGTTAAACCGGTAACCCCCCGCCCCATAAACCATGGTGTTGGTTTGATAGCCGATGGGGGTGACGAAGGAAGCCGAAGCACCGAACATCACGGCAATGATAAAGGGCCGTGGATCCACTCCCAGTTGCTGGGACAGGTTGATCGCTATCGGCGCCAAAATAACGGCTGCCGCGTTATTGGAAAGCACTTCGGTCAAGGCACTGGTCAGGAAGTAAATGATGGCCAAGGCAACAAAGGGCATCAGTTCAGGTGGACACAACATCTGCGCACCATCAATCAGACCGTGAGAGATCCAAAGTGCCGTGCCGGTATTCTCCATAGCCAGCCCCACGGCCAAACTTCCGTAAATAAGAAAAATAATTTGCCAGTCGATGGATCGATAAGCTTCATCCGGTTCCAACACGCGCGACAGCAACAATCCCACGCACGCGATGGTGGTGGCTGCGACGATGGGCATGATATTGAGGGTGGCTACCACCACCACGGCCACGATGGCTGCCACGGCAATAGGAGCCTTCTCAGGTCGAAACTGAATATGATGTCGCTCTTCCAAAAGCAGAAAGTCCCCTTCCTCACGCAGTTGTTCAAAGGTGCTCAGGGGTCCCAACATCAAAATCGTATCGCCGAAATGCAACGGTGTGTCTTGAAAATTGGTATCCAGGTTTTTGCCATGCCGGTGCACCGCTAGAATCAACATGCCATACGTCTGTCTGAAATTAATCTGCCGTATGGTGCGACCCAATAATTTGGAATGGGGACCGACTAAGCCCTCCACAATTCCTCCTTCGATAGTCGACAGATTCTCGATGCCCAGCTCTCCAGTGGTGGCACTGTCGAGGGTCAGCCCTTCGATGGTGGGCAACTGCACCATCTGTCGCATAGAGGACGAGATCATGATGCGGTCAAAGGGACGCACCACGATTTCATTGATCGGCTGTAGCAGACGGGTGCCTTGGCGCCGCACTTCAATGATTCGAAAGTCGGATTTCTTTTTGGCCAATGCCGTATCGACCAGCTTTTGACCAATCAGGGGCGATCCCTCTTTGACCAACACCTGACACAGGAAGGTTTTGCGTTCGTCCTCTCCAAGTGTCGAAGTCAGTGTGTTGCGATTCGGTATGAGAATCGGCGCAAAAATGGCCAGATAGACCAGACCTGCTATCAAAAACGGAACCCCCAACCACGCCAATTCAAACATGGCGATGGGTTGCAGTCCATATTGAACAGCCACACCATTGACTAGAATATTGGTTGAGGTGCCGATGACGGTGCAACAACCTCCCATAATCGAGGCAAACGAAAGAGGCAGAAGAAGTCGTGATGCGGGAAGGTTCTTGTCCCGGGCCAGTCCCAGTAATAAGGGCATAAAAATAGCCACCACCGGAGTGTTATTGATGAAAGCGGAACACAGCGCGGCCAAGGAACACACTCCCAAGATAACCGGACGCAAGCTGGAAGGTAATGAGCGACCGATCAAGCGTCCCATCTTTTCCACCACTCCAGTTCGCTGTAGCGCATAGCTCAATACGAACATACCGGCCACGGTGATGGGCGCGGTATTGCTGAACACTCCAAACGCTTCTTCCGTTTTTAATACTCCAAAAATCAGCAGCAGGCACAAGGCGGTCATGGAGGCCACATCGGGGCGAACCCATTCACGCATCAGCGTGACGAGAAACGCCGCTACCAGCAGCAGCATGAAGACAATTTGCCAGTCAAAGTTCATGATGATTGAGAAAACAGCCTCACTTAAAAATCCAGACCGCGATGACTCGAGACTCTATCTAATTAAGCCCAAGGTTTTCAGTATGCAGCTATCGTTTTCCGGTCAGGAGCAACGGGTTTCCCGAACCTGAACCGAAGGTTCATCCGCCAATCAGGTGGCGGAAATAGACCACAGCGATGCCTATCACAAGGAAAGCCGACGCCAGCGCGATCCAGAGTCGAATCTTTTCCGGTTTGCGATAGGCCAATCCACTTATAGACACCAACCCCAACCAGCAAACCAGTTTTACCATGACCCACCACGGGAAGCCTAGTTTCATCACCGCCAGCAACCCGAATCCACCCACCAGCATCAGCAAACCTAGAATACCAGCCAAAATAGCGGTGCGTTTTTTGAACTTGGGATTCGGATTGGCAAACGCCTGGAAAACCACTGCGGTTAAAAAGACCATGGAGGCCACATGCAGGAAATGATAAATCGCCAGCTTCATATCACCGATACGTTACGGGGCGTAACCTACTTGGCAATGCCAATACATCAATCCATTCCACGCTCACCGTCGCCAGAAACCTTCGACTGGATAAAATTCAACAAGGGCTCGCACCCCGCCTCCAATAAATCTAACACGAACTCAAACCCTTTAGCCCCTCCATAATAAGGATCCGGCACCTCATCGGGATACTTACCTTCACCACTTAGTAAGGAACAAAAGCGTATCAGCTTACCCTCCCACGGCTTTCCCGTAAAAAGCTGCTTCAAATCCGATTCGTTCGCATGGTCCATAGCTACGATCAAATCATAATCTTCAAGGTCTTCACGTCGCACCTTTCGCGCCCGGCTCTCCAAGTAACATCCGCGGCGCGATGCCGCCGCCATCATGCGCGAATCCGGTGGATCACCGATATGCGCGCCCAGTGTGCCTGCCGAGGCCACTTGGATGCGATCCTGCCAGCCTCTCTTTTTCACATAGCGGCGAAATACCCCCTCCGCTGCGGGTGAACGGCAGATATTACCCATACATACGAATAGAACCTTATATACACTGCCGCTCATACCTGATCCTCCGCTTGGTTAACAACACGGATTATGAATAGAATACCCCAGATCATCGTCTTATTTAGTATGATTAACAAACCCGAGTCGTCTCGCGCCCCCAAAAAAAATCCAGATAAAACACTACCCGAGGCCAGCCGTTCCGACCAAATTAACCCGAAAATGCGTCATTATTATGAACAGCGTGTTCGTAAAACACTCCGCCTGAATGTGGTGGCTCTTCGTATTTCAGGCCTTTTGAAGGACTAAAGGAAAGACTAAAAGAACTGAAACCATGCTACGCGCGTGAGTGGAACAGCAGACGGACTTTATCGACTCCACTTCATCATTCGGCCCGGTCATCGGATGCCGCTGATGCCGCATATCCCAAGCCGATAATCAGCAGTGCCCATCCGGCCAGAATAAACAGCCAGATGAAGAAATTCACCACCGGGCCATCCAATAGACGGATACCGTCCAATAAACAGAACGTTCCCACCAGTCCCGCGCCTTTAAGTGCCAAAGCCCCGCCGATGATTTCCCTGCGTGTCATGATTTCTTACTCTTCCCGGATTCTCTGGGGCGTCAAATGCAAAAATCCTGAGGGTGACAGACCCTTCTGGTCTGCTTTATGCTAAGTTTATCTTGATTTGGTATGAAAGAAGAACGACATATCTCCGCATTATTGGGTTATTACGAACTCGGCATGATGGATGAGTCACTTGAAGAACTCAGTCACCTTTCGCCTGATAAACGCGCGGATCCCCATGTTCTTCAACTCGAAGCTGCGATTCACATCCGGGCAGGTCACTTTGATCGCGGACTGGAGACGGCGGACAAGCTCTGTTTCATCGTGCCTGAAAGTCCCGCCGGCTGGCTGGATCGCGCCTTCTGCCTCCATGAGTTGGATCGCACCTTGGAAGCCAAAGCCTGCCTGCTTACCGGCCCCGCTTCCCTACGCGGCCATGCTCTCTACTACTACAACCTTGCGTGTTATGAAGCTCAGCTTGGTAATGTGGAAGCCGCCCGCAGTTACTTGGAAAAAGCCGTGCTGATGGAAGTTCGTTTCCAGGAGGCCTCACGGCGTGATCCCGATCTGAAACCACTTTTCTCCTCACTGGATTAAGTGACTACCCGCTGACTCCACGACACAGCGTTCCGGACAGCTGGTGCAAAAAGGACGCAATGGATGGAAATCCCGCACTAAATCCAGTATCACCTGTTCCATTTCAGCCTGATGGCCGATGGAGCGACCATACCACAACCGCTTGCCTCGCAACTCAGCGGGCACTGGAAACGCTGTTTCACCGCTCAACCCCATCAGCCTCGGTATATCCTCATACGAGTGCAGACCATCCGCAATAAAGTAGGGCACCGCTACCACCTGCTTCCCCGGCGTCAACCGATCCCAGTCCGCAACCCACGGTGCTTCCTCCATGTAGCAATCACCACAAAAACCGAATCGATCCAGCCCCTTCAACCGTTCCACCTGTTTGCGAATCGCTTCGGTGGACTTACGATTGCGCGGAGTTCCATGACCCACCAGTAAAACGTCCAACTCCCGATCTGAGGGAAGGGTTTCCCCTTGTGGCACCGAGCCCGCCAAGACCGCTTGAATTTCAGCCAGTAACGCACGCGTCATGGCGGGATGACATCCTGCGGGATCGCAATAATACAAAAACTTACCCGATTGTTGCGTCACCCTCCCGGTCATCCCAAAAGCCGACGGAATCACTTCCTTGGTATAATATCCTTCGCTGATAAAAAAGGGCACCAGATAAACATGATCCACCTCGATCCGCTCCAACACCTCATGATAAAAGACCGGCTCTTTCCAAAAAGCCACTTCCACGTGGGCAAAAAGCCCGCGTTGACGCAATAACCCGGCATGGAAATCGGCAGGTAGTCGCGATTGTCGATTGGACGTGGATCCATGGGCCAACAACACTAAAGCGGACTCTCCCCAAGCAGGCATGGTCATCAAGGCAGGTTTCATCAATTCAAGACTTGATACTAGCCTGCCCTGCGCAAAAATCCAACCTCACCGCGACTCCGCCTTCAGCCAATCTCTGAGTCGATTCCAACACTTCGGTGCCCGGGGATAATGTTGTTGTCGGCAAAGCTCTATACCGGCCGACTCATGCGGCAATCCCAAGCGGGAAAATAAGCCGCGTTCAAATCGCTCAATGAGTTTGAAACTCGGCTCGTGAGTTTCCAGATAATCCAGCATCGCTTCATACAATTCCACCACCGCGTCAATCGGTGTGTCCGTCTCCACTAATAACGCCAGAACTTCATAAGCATAAAGCGCCGAGAGTTGTTTACCATAATGAACCGCCACGGTGCGGCGATGACGCGTTACCCGGATTTCCCGTGCGGTGTGCAATGTTCCACATCGGGCCGATTGGTAAGTCAGGGACGCTGAGTCCAGGAGATCAACATTTTCCACTTGCCGACTGCGCCGCTTCCTTCCGCCCCGCACCATCAAGTGAACCAATCCATGCGGACGTGTGACCCACGTCGTGATCATGCTGGTTTCCGAATACGGAGCCACCCGCACCAGCACTCCGCTTGCGTGTTGTAGCTCGGACATGACGGGTCAACGAACCGACGGTGGGATTCGGTTGGGATCAACGGTGGGAGGCAGGCTCCCATCGGCCGGACGCGATGGAGGGGCCAACACCGGCTTGGGTGGAATCAAATCCCGGCGGGGTGCAGGCATGCCACCCGCATCCCTGCCGGCCTCACCACCCGGGGGTGCCGAAGTCGGCTTTTCCGCAGCATTTCCGCTCTTCTGCCCCACCGGCACCAGGAACGACTGCAACTGGGGTGATAACAATGTCCATCCCGCCGATGCCGCATATTTCAAAGCCTCCTGCGGCACTCCGTAACGCGGCGCATCCACCGGATGCACGGCCAGCAGTCGCTCATACTCCTTCATCGTCGCCTCTGCGTCAGAGTGGATTGCCAGCAGTCGCGCCCGTTTCAATCCACAACGAATCTGATCGAACGGCTTCTCATACAACCCCTCTGCCTTGCGATACGCCTCCTCTCTCAAAACATATTCCCCTTCAATCTCCGCCAACATGTCCCCCAACCCTTCATAGGTCACGCCGTGTGGCAGTGCTTCCACCATAGCGGTGACCCGCTCGATACGAGACTCTTTTGAAATCGGTTCCTGTATGATTCGACGGGCCAGGCGCAGACACAACCAGGGAGAATCCGGATGATTCTGCTCTTGGGCGATTTTTGCATTTTCCAACATCGGGCGCGGAAACGGCCGATAGAGCGGATCTCCCACCATGGTCATGGTCCACGACAATACCGGCTGGGACTGATACGCCGCTTCGGCAAAGGTCTGCCCGGATAATAACCCGCGCACAAACATCGCTACGTTAGGAGTCAACTGAAGATAGGGTTCATAGACCGATCCCATCGTCGCCGCCGCCCCTTTGGTAATAAGCGGACCCGCCCAGGCCGTGCGCGCATCCCGCAGGGTGGAGGCACTGAAGGAGTGAATGTGGTAGGCCACGGCACCTCGGGCAAATTGAAATTCATCGCGCAAAAAGGGGCCCGTCATATTGTGATGATACCAACCCGCATAGAGTGCCACCCTGCCAAGAGGTTCCTGCTCGGGCAGCAGCTCGGGTTGATCATCCAGCATGACTTCCAGTCCTTCATTGCGCAGCAGTCGGGCGGCCGCTCTCAGCCAGTCATCTCCCAAACGATAACCCGATGCACTGTCGGTGATCCCGCGTGCATCCACCACCGCACGGCCTGCCAGCTCAAGCTTCTCGGTCTCGATGCTATCGCGAATCATCCGCCGCACCTGCCCCGCATCCGGCGCATCCAAGCGCGTAACCATAATTAAACTTCGGGCAAAAATTTCATTAAATGGAGTCGGGTGGATTTGGCTGTGATAGGGATTCGGCACAAACCCGGCAGCCTCTACCGGATCGAAAACCAATAGCGTCAGCTCCGAATCCACCGAAGCCTCATTCTTAATAAAGAGTGGTGGTATATTTCCCTTGGGCACGTGGTTGGGATCCTGGGCCACCCGCAGTGGAATTCCGCGGATCAATACCATGGCCCACACATCATTACGGGCGGCTACTTCAAGGATATGAGTGGCTTCCCCTTTTTTCACGACGGTGGGCATCGACTCCAGTTTGCCGGATGCCAAAAGATGCTGGCGCAAAGGCACCCGAATCTGCTGCTCGAATTCCGCCCGGGTGATGGTTTCCGCCGTCGAGCAGGAGAGACCAAAAAGCTGATCCTTTCCCAAACCGCGCGCCGCCGCATACGCATAAGCCAGCTCGCGCGAGTCCGCCGCCTGCTGGTTGTAAACGACCAGTAGTTTGGATTGAAGGGTCTCCACTGCCGTGAACGCATGTTGCATATCCCATGGCAAATCTTCCCTCTTTACTTCCGATAGCTTCAAACTCTCCGCTCCAACAGGCCGCAGCCCTAGCCCGATGATCGCCATCAGGATGCCGATCACGATACTTTTGGAATAAGGCATCGGCTGACGAGTCATTCTTACACCTTAACTAAACCCAAGAAAAGATCAGTAGATTTTTTAATCCTGATGCAGCGCGGCGTTGCGTCACCCCAAGGAAACGATATAGTGCGCCATGCTTCAATCCCTGCGCATTCGCCAGCTGGCCGTCATCGACGATCTGCTCTGGGAATTGGAACCCGGACTTAACGTTCTGACCGGCGAAACCGGCGCGGGAAAATCCATCCTCATTGATGCCTTTAACCTCCTCCTGGGTGAGCGCGCCGATAAAACCCTGATCCGCGACGGCAGTGCGGAATGCTCGGTGGAAGGGCTCCTGACCGGTTGTGACTTCCTTCGTCCGATGCTCGAAGAAGCGGGGGTCGACCCCGGTGAGGGTGGTGAGCTTTTGCTCAAACGCACCTTTCATACTGACAAACCGGGTCGCCAATGGATCAACGGCAGCCCTGTCACCCTGCAAATCCTTAAAGATCTAGGCACCCACTTGGTGGACATGCACGGCCCCCATGACCACCAACTCCTGCTTCACAACGACGAGCAACTTAAAGCTCTCGACGCCTTCGCCAATTTGGCCGAACCGGTGCGTGCGTGCCAGTCCGCCCACCGCATCCTGAGACAACTTAAGGAGGAATGGAATTCCCTGCGCACCACCGATGCCGGCCAACTCGATCAGCGCCTCGACTTTCTCCGTTACCAGATCGATGAAATCGAAAAAGCCGGACTGAAAGCAGGAGAAGAAGAGGAGCTCGAGCTGCTCTACGACCGTGCCTCCAACGAACAGCACATCCTCGAACTCCTCGGCCAATGCCAGACCCTCATCAACGAAGGCGAGTCTCCCATCATGGAGCAACTCGCCGTTCTCCAGCGTCTGCTCTGCGAGTGGGAGCGGGTGGATCCCACCGCCGCCGAATGGCGTGAACTTAACGAATCCATGGTCCGTCAGTTGGGCGAAATGCTGCGCGGACTCGATCAACTCGGTGCCCGGGCCGAACTTGACCCCGCGCGGCTCAAAGAAGTCGAAGCACGCCTTGATGTCATCAAATCCCTTAAACGAAAATTCGGGCCTTCCTTAGACGACGTGCTGGCCACCGCCGACCGCTTTCAAAAGGAATTCGACACCCTCAGCGGACGTGATCAGCGCCTGGCCGAATTGGATCAAGAACTCAGCCGTGCCCGGCAGGAACTCGACACCTGCGCAGCGGCCCTGTCCAAGGCCCGCGCCGCAGCCGCTCCTAAACTCGCCCGAGCCATCACCGAACAACTGCGTTTTCTGGGCTTCGCCCAATCCCACTTTGAAATCATACTCTCGACGCTCGATGAGCCCGGCGCCAAGGGGAGCGACTTCTGTGAATACCACTTCGCCCCCAACCCCGGAGAAAAACCCCGCCCGCTTAAAGCGGTGGCCTCCAGCGGGGAAATGGCCCGTGTGATGTTGGCGGTGAAGTCCGTTCTGGCCAGTGCCGACCGCGTCCCCATTCTCATTTTTGACGAAGTGGATGCCAACGTCGGCGGAGAAACCGCCGTGGCGGTAGGACGCCGTCTCAGAGATCTTGCCGCCGACCACCAAGTGCTTTGCATCACCCACCTCCCGCAGGTCGCTGCGGCCGGACATGTCCATTACCGTGTTGAAAAATCGGTGGTAGCCGGACGCACGTCCACCCGGTTACAAAACCTGGACTCTAAAGACCGGGAAGAAGAACTGGCCCGGATGCTGGGCGGCCAGTCCACCTCCGCCCGCGGTCTGGCCCGCACCCTGTTAAAGGATCACAAGGATCACAAAGCTCAGTAGGATCACCTAGATCCGTGCTCACTGCCATAAGCTTAAAAGCCGAACCAACGGCCCGGAAACAGAGGTGCTTCCGGATGAAACAGCTCCGGCTTGGGCAGCCAGAGCGCCAACCCCAAGTGCAGCAGCCAATAGAGAAACACCGCCGCCAACAACCAACTCCACTGCCGGAAAACCGCGTTCACCCATCCCATCCAGGGCACCCACACTCTGCCGCACCACACCTCTACCGCCATCACCAGTGCGGCCCCCACGGCAGACGGCACCAGAAGCACCACTGCTGGATTAAAATACCACGCGCGCCCGAAGTCACCGCGCACCAAGGCCTGAGTGCCACGGGTTACACCGCAGAAAGGACACGGCAGACCCAGGATATGCTGAATCCAAGGCATACGCCCCCCTGCCTGGGCCACCCACTCCGGCCAAAAACGCAATATCATCAACCCACCCAAAACGAGTAGAATAAAAACCTGGCGCGCCCTTCGATCCGTTGTGTCCATCCGATCCCCCTGAACTGGGTGCCATAACGCCATACAACCGACTTATCTTGATCTCCCGATGAGGCAAGCGCAAAGCCTTTCGACCGCTGACTTGTGTGTGGACGCCGAATGCCCGCGCCGTTACGATTTCCCCATGACACCTCATCAGATCAAGGAAGGTTTTCTCGCACTCCCTCCCCGAGCCCGCCGTGATATGGCTCTGTGGATCATCCAAACCGAATTTTCCGATCCCGCCCAAGCCGGCGAAGAAACCAGCGAATCGGTTCAAGCCGCCTTGACCCGTGGCCGCCAATCCGGCGGCGTCTCCACCCACTCCGCGCCCTCCAGCCCCGTTATTCTGAAAGCCCTCGTCGCGGTTCTGGCCCTTCTGCTGGTTCTGATGCTCGCTTATTTCTTGACCAAACCCAAAGACTCCCGTCCGGTGGGTGCGGATAAAACCGCCGAACTCAAAGCCTTGGCCGAGGAAGAAGCCCGTGAAGCCGCCCGGCCGGAAAGCCCCACCAATCTCACCTACCTCGAACAACATATTGGCAAGGAAGTTACCCTGCGCGGCGTCCCCAAATCCGCCGAGGTCGGCTACCTCCACTTCCACACCGACCCCACCAAAGGCGTGCGAGTCAAACTCATC
>JBHJOR010000034.1:0-7710 GCA_050329585.1 Methylacidiphilales bacterium
CGACAATGGACCGAAAACGGATAAGCCGCTTGGAACAACATCCGGTGATGCTCCAGCCGAACCAGCGGCTCCTGGCGCTCCTCCGGCAGAAGAATCGCCAGCGTCAGACCACCCCACAGATATTTAAACCAACTCGGCGACCAATGGAAGATACCGGCCACAAAATCAATTTCCAAATGATGCACATGAGGATTCCCCTCCCAGTCCGCCCCCAGAATCCCACGCCGACAGTCCGGATTGAAGGCATCGTGACACAGGACATACAGCGGCCGTGATTGGGGACGATAAGACAGAATATGGTTGATGTCCTCCCGCACCCCCGCCTCAGTGTGATCCCCATCCACGAAGACAAAACCCAATTCATCCTCTCCTTCTTGCAACTCCTGCATCACCTCCGGCAACAGTCGATGGGAGTCGCCCGTTCGGTAGTCCACATTCGGGAAGAGTGGGCGGAGTTTGCTCTGATGGTCTCCATCCAAATCCAAGGATACCGCACGCTTGCAGAACCGCGCGATGGCCTGGGATGTCCCTCCCTTTCCGCTGCCTATTTCCAGTGCCAAATCGGCGCGAGCCAACTGCAAAATATAAACAAACGCACAACGCTCGGCCGGCGTCATACTCCACTCTAGAGCATAACCCTGATTTTTGAATAAGTGCTCGTTCATTTTCACCCCAGCATCCACCATTTTTTTTGAATCCGTCATCTTATTCCTCTCATTTGTTAACCAAGTCGGCGAAAGACTGGCATAAACTTCTACCCGTAGGCGCGTTCTTTTTCAGCTTCTTCACATAGTCGGAATAATCGCGGCGAATTGCCTTTACAGCTCCATTAATATCATCGCGGAATCCCACCCCAGCCTTACCAGCCAGCTCAACGATTCCGCCCCCATCCTCATGATAGACCACAGGCAAACCGCATTGCATACCCTCGATAAAATGCATTCCCCCTGGCTCCCAACGTGACGCGGTGAAATAGACATCATGCCTCCTCAACTCATTCCCCAGATCCATGTCTGTCAACGGCGGCAATGTCCGTGCCGCCCGCCATGCGATCTCTTTTGGCCATCTTCCGATCACCGTGAACTCCACATTCTCGAGTTCACCTTCAGCGATCAGCCGATCCAATTCTTGATACTCCTTGAATCCCTTTAGCCAGTTGTCCGACCAATGATGAGTCACCAGTCGCAGCGGTCGCAAGCCGTCCCAGATCTCATTTTTTGGATAATAAATTAAATCGTTTGCCGCGTTGAGAATTACCCGGTGAGAGCGGTTGCGATCAAAGCCCTTGGCAATAAAGTAGTCTCGGAGCCACTCGCTGATAAACACCACGTCGTCTGCGTTCTCCGAGGCCTGTAGAAACAAGCTGTCAAGCCGCTCTGCCCCATGCGCATAATCAACCTTACCGTATTTCTGGTCGCAGTTGTTAACCCGCAGAATCACTTGTGTGTTTGGAAACTTCTTCTTGAAGTTACCAATGTCTTCCAACCCGAAACTACAGGTCTCTATCCTGCGGGGATCCATAATGAAAACATGCGTCACGCTTGGATCCAAGTGATAGACAATCTCCGCAGACTCCCAAGCCATATGAGAGGCAAATTGCTTGATGAACTCATTCGCCCCCCCGAACGGTGTTCGTTTGGGCCGGATATTAAAAGCAATACGTGGCACTTGTCTGACTGCCCGGTGGCGGGTTAATAGCAAATCCCATCTGGGCAACCTCGCGATCACTGTTCCACTTGAGTCTTTTTTTGCCATAACCTCTGTTTATCTTTCGTTGCTGAGAGATTCAAGCGCCTCAGCCGTTACGCGCAGGTGAAAACTCTTTTCCACCATCTGCCGCGCTTCTCGGCCTAATTGTTCACATAGATCAGCACTGCTCACCAAGTGATTTACTACCGACGCGAAATCCTCTGGGTTTCCACATTCATAATAGCTGATGTTCTCTCCGTGGAGGAATGCCCCTGGTTCCCAGAACCCCTCCGTTCGCGCCATCACCACCGGCGTCCCACAGGCCATCGCCTGAAGAGCCACGCTTTGCCCCGATGGCTGGCTCGATTCGATCAAAGGGACCACCACCGCCATCGCCCCTCGATACAGTTCACGCAACTCGTCGTCTGAAACACCACCCTCATATCCCCCGGCAATCCATTTCACATTCTCCGGCAACAGCGTCCGGATTGTGCGCTTGGTCAGCAACTTTAATTCCGGCCAGTCTTTATGCCAGGCTCGCACCAAAAACTCGTAGTCCCTCCGGGCATCATCTCCCACCGACAAAAAATAGCTCCTACGCTGCTCATCCTCACCCGGTGACCAATACTCGGTATCGATCCCGAAGGGCACATACTTCACAGGTCGGCCCAAACGCTTTTCAAGAACCCGTTGTTCACCACGTCCCAGGCTGCCTACCGTGCTGCCAACCAAAACCCACCTCAGAACCCCCCAAGCCAGCGCATGGGGAACTTCCGGATCCAGTGCCGTCGCAATGTAAATCAAACGCGAACGCAATTTCCCCAGCCTCCGCAAAACAGCCAAAGCGATTCCCTGACTCAAAGTCATCGAAACCACCACATCATGCCGGTTCAGAAACTCCAGATTCTTTCGCCTCCCGAACCAGAGCACATGATCCAGCTTGATCCGGCCAAGAGCATAAACCACCGGTTGAAGCCACGCCAACCACCAAGCCTGCACCGGCCCGGACGGCAGTTCTCCCTGCTCGACATAGGCCGCCTCACTCCCCACTCCCTCCGGCCAGTCCAGGCACCCATAAAAGTGATCCCTCGGAAACGGTAACCCGGATTGTTCCCGCACCCGCCGCGCCCCACGGAAAAAAAACAAAACCCGTTTCATCCGCGTCGCGCCAAAGCCACCTGATGCGCTTCCAATAAACGCACCGCATACTCGTCCAACGACGGTGGCCATAATAATCGAACAAATTGATCTCTGTGATTTACCACTTCCTTTAGTAACCGCGCCGCGCCCGCGACGTCATGGGCCACCCCGCCGCCAAAATGGATATATTCCCGATGCTGGGGAACCATGCTCACCACCGGCATTCCCAGCGATTGCGCCCGCTGCAAGCCCGACCGGATCGGACAGGTTTCCCTCGTCACGAACAACGTGCCATCGCCTTTGATCAAGGCATCCAACCCAACTCGCTGCCCTTGCACATACTGAAGAACTTCTTCGTCCGGCATCGTTTCGATCACCCAAATGTTCTCCGTTCCCCCATCCTCAAGAGGCCTGGATCTTGTCACGGCAGGCAGCGGAGCCACCGCACACGCCCGCCCGTCCGTCCAAGATCCCCACCTCTCCATTTCCGCCGTGCCCGGGAACACAATTGTGGCGGAGGATGGCACCCCGGCTACAAGCGATTCACCATTAAGATCACCCAGAGGAACCCACACCGTCGTGGCCGACCTCGCTTGGATCGGCTCACCTCCAAATGTCCACTGATACCCCGTGTTCCCATTTACCTCACTCGACACCCCTATTTTTTTCAAACTCACGGCCAATTCCGGAAGCAGTAAACACAAGGCCTTGTCCACTTCTGCCTCACCGCTGGGAGAACATCCCAGAGAAATTCTTTTATCCGTTTTCCTATTTGCCACCGCACGCAGCCGCCGATGAAGGCTCTTGCTTCGCGTGCCGGGCACAAACCATCGAACTGTTCTTTTTTTCCGACACCGCGAAGCCAGATCATACAAATGCCGCAGCCGCTCGCGCGTAGCTGCAAAGGTATTGTTCCGCCGGATATGATCCTGCGCATAATCCAAGAAACCGGACAAAATCCGATCCTTCCTATCCGCCTCCAGCAATGCCACCGCCTGCCCCGGCGTGGTCACAAACTGGCGTGGACTCAGGATGTCCAACCCCTGGGCCACAGGCGTCGATACGATGGGTGTCCGCGTCGCCGCACACTCCAGCGTCGCATTCGGAGCCCCCTCCCAGCGCGACGGCACGAAATAAACATCCAGTGCGTGCAACAATCCGGGTATCTCCCCGTGATCCAACGTATTGATCTTCAGGTCATCGTCCTGCGTCTCTGTTCCTAGATAAAGATAGGGAATGGCATGCTCCTTACACCGTGCCAGAATCCAGTGACGCCGCGGCCCTGCCAGCACCACCCGGAACCGCGCTCCGGTTTCTTGGAATGCCTTCAAACATTCCAGGAAAAAATCCGCGCCCTTCTGCTTTTTTGGCGACCGCACATCGCCCATGGCTGAATCTTTGAAAAAATTGCCAATGAGATAGTCCTTCTCATCCAGACCGTGTTTCCGGCAAAAAGCGGCTTTGGCCGCGCCACGATCCGCGCACGGTGTAAACAACCCCGTGTCGATCGGACTGGGGAAGCGATACCCACGAAAGCCCGACCGCGTCATCTGGTGCAGCGACTCCGTGTATTCGCACAGCCAAAAATCAACATAGCGCGCCAGCCACCCCGCCTTGGCCTCGGCCAGCATGATCGACGGATCATCGGCGATGCTGGCCAGCACCACCTTCTTTTCCAACACCGCCGTGGGAATATCAAGCAAAGCCCGCCACCAGACCGAGTGAATGATGTCGCACTCTTCCAGCGAGGCCTCCTCCACTACGCCCACCGCCGATGCCCTCACATGGGCCAAGTCATGATCCAGCGCCCAGCCGATTCCTTCCCCCCCTATGAAATGCACTTTGGTTGATCTCATATAATCAGGCCGTCAAAACTTTTAGCGCTTTACGAAGCGATTCCGTATCCACTCGAAGCGAATCGTCCACCCGGCTCGAACCATTTCGATTGGGAACTGCTTCACAAATCAGGTAGTGATATTCCATTTCCAACGGCTGTAGCAAAGCTCGGTAGTTGGTTTTTTCATAGGTCTCAGGAAACAATTCGAGAAATCGCACTCCCGGATCCGTAAAGAGCAAGTTGGTTAGAGCCGCACCGTGAATTCCCGCCACGCAGCGAGCGGAGCGGAACAGACGGATCTGCTCACGGAAAGAAAGCTTCTCTGGCTGCACCCAAACGAACCCAAACTCATTTAATATCGAAATCACCTCGGCGTGATTGGCCATATCCCTCCGGCCACCGGGCTCCCTATTCACAAACAACCTTTCCGGGCCGGTTCCCTTGTCGGCCAAAGGAAGCAAGTTTTTACGTAAAAATTCAACCACCCATCTCGGCGGTGGGGATCCCGGACATTCCGTATAACCGCGCTCCTGAATCACTCCAAAGGGCATAACCTGCGTCCCCGGCATGGCCGGCACCAGCAGCTCCTCGCAACGGAACAGGACTTCATCACTGAGCGTCTCTATTTTCGAGCGTGGTATGCCCACCGCCTCGGCGGCGTGTAAGACAAAGTCATCTTCAACTCCATTTAGAATATAGTGGTCAATGCGGCTCTCATCCCATCCCGCCTCGTGTAAATAAACGACTCGCGGCAGACTCTCGATCAAGGTGTGATAATAATTCCTCTGCGAGTGGTTGGCCAATACCGCCGACACTCCTTTGAAAAACCTCTCCTCAGGTCGTTGCTTTTTTCTCAACAAAGGATGTTCTTCAGGCTGGGGGATTCCTCGATGGATAAGAGGTGTCTGAGTCAGCAGATCGTTGTTTTCCGTTAGCACATAGCCGTTGCGCGTATAGATCGCTCCATGGCGCAAACTGGCTACAAAGGCCTTCCTTTCCACAGCGGGTAGATCCATCTCGATCACTGCGGAGGGGATTCCTACCGTGTTGGCTTTGAGTGTGAGAGCCTCGCATCCTGCGGGCAGATCCACTTCTTGATAGTTTCCCTGCATTGGGTTTGATTCTAAGTGCTGCTGAATATCATCCACATAAGACCGCAGCCAAGGCGATGACCTGCCGATTCTCGTCTTGAATGACTCCACACACCGAGTCGACTGAATTCCACTTGCAAGCCCCGGATTAAGGATCACTGCAGTGCATACATACCGCCCACCCAAACTCGCCCCATACCCAGGGCTGTGCCACTCGGCCAGAACCCCGCCGCTTAGTTGACAAAACCTCTGGAGCAGGCCTAACACCGCATTATCCGGATAGTTACACTCTATACACCAAACACGGCATGGCATTTCAGCCCAGCGCTCATTCTGGATCACTTCCCCCATCCGCAGGAAAAGCACAGTGTTGGAAGCATCCTCCTTGGCGGGTTCGGGTAATATCTCGACCGTATATGGGCGCAGGTCGATCTGTCCGTCTTCGCTCAACGCCTGCAAGGCATAGCGGCTCCGCAGCTTCTCGTGAGCCCAAACCTGCCACCTTTTTTCTGAACTCCCCAAACGCGCTAAAAATCCTGTAAGGGAAGCATCATAGCAGGCGTAAGTAAATCCGGGCTGAGTCTTCCAGAATTCCCGCTCTTGCCGTAATATCCGGACTTCTTCCTCCAGTATCAAGCGTTGCGATTCCAGTCGCTCTATCTTTCGAAACAACGCGCGTAACCCCGGTAATTTTCTGAATACTCCGGACACGTTAGATCTTCCATGTGCGACCCAAAAGACGCGCCACTGTTTTTCCGTATTTTTTACGAATCTCGGTCAACGCATTGGTTCGATCTGTACTCACTAAATTCATGAACTCATCGTTTTCATCACAGGCCGGATCATTCATTTTGAATAGGGTATATAAAGCCCGGACACGGCACCACCTTTGCCAAGCGGTCATGTCCCGCCTGCGCGCTGCTGTTAGACGTAGTTGATCGCTTCCTTTTGGGAACATGGATTGAGTCGCACGCTGAACGATTCCATCGGCTTCGATTCGTGAACGTTCGATACCTTGAACCGTACTTTGTCCTGGATGGATTCTGACATAATAAAGTTCTTCTGGAATCCCTATCACCAAACCCTTTGGGAAAAGTCGGGAACATAAATCCCAATCCTGCGGTAGTTTGACGTCTTCATTGTAACCGCCTGCTTCCCTCATGGCGTCCATGCGAACCATCCCATTGCCACCCACCGGGCAAATACTGAACAACGCCCATTTCATGCCCTCATTGGTAAAGGGCCGGGTGCAATGCATGATGAGCTTTCCTTCCGGATCGATCATGGTGTGATTTGTGCCAGACATGATCACTGATGGATGAGCCTCCATCACACCAACTTGCCTTTCCAACTTGTGCAAGGGGCACAAATCATCAGCATCAATCCTGGCCAAGTATTCGCCCCGACAAGCCGCCAACCCTCGGTTCAAGGAAGCTGTCTGACGTAGGTTGGCTTCATTGTGCAACAGACGGATTCGAGGATCACGGCTCGCGTATTCCTCTAACACTTCTCTCGTTCCGTCACTTGAGGCATCATTGACGATGATAAATTCGAAATCTTTGAACGTCTGATTCAGGGTGCAATCCAGTGCCTGTTGAAGATAAGGCAGGCCATTGTAAACGGCCATCAGCACGGATACCTTGGGTCGATCGCTCATTTTTTATCCGACAGCGTTCCTTCCCACTTCATCGACGCCCGGGCGATGTCGGGATGACTGACCAGTAAATGCCAAACGATGGCTTGGAACTCCTCGGTGTGCGCGGTGATATGCTTGGGATTCACATCCGGCACCACCACCACGGCGTCACCCACCTTCTTGGCAAAACCCGCCTCACGCCCGATCACTCCCAGAATCTTGGCCCCCGCCCCCTTTGCCGTTTGCATGGCCCGCACCAAGTTCACGCTGATATTCTTTTCCTCGTCCCCTCCACCCACCGAAAAAACAAACACCGC
>JBHJOR010000011.1:0-33983 GCA_050329585.1 Methylacidiphilales bacterium
GATCAAGCTGGCCCGCAAGTGGGGATCCTCATCCGGCCGTTTTGAAATCATCACCACCGAAGGCTCTTTTCATGGTCGCACCATGGCCGGTATTTCTGCCACAGGACAAGATAAGGTCAAAGTGGGATTCGAGCCTCTACTGCCCGGATTTGTTCATGTTCCCTTCAACGATCTGTCTGCAGTAGCAGCGGCTCTAACGGATCGAACGGCGGCGGTTTTGGTGGAGGGAATTCAGGGTGAAGGCGGAGTCATCGAAGCTCGCCCCGATTACCTTATGGGCCTCCGTGAAATAACCCGTAAAGCAGGATGTCTGCTGCTCTGGGACGGCGTTCAGTGTGGTGGTTTCCGCTGCGGGGACTTTCAGAGCTATACCCGGATTTTGGCCGGCCAGATGGGTGCGGATACATTCCTCCCCGATGGCATTGCCATGGCCAAGTCGCTCGGATCGGGTTTTCCGATTGGAGCGACGTGGATTCGTGAACCGTATGCCGGGGTGTTAGGGCCTGGTTCTCATGGTTCCACCTATGGTGGAAACGCTCTAGCGTGCGCGGTGGCCTGTGCGGTTCTGGATGAAATCGAAACCAAGCACTGGGGTTCTCACATTATCCAAATCGGAGATGAACTCAAAAAGAGGCTGCGCCGCGATCTGGGAAACGGAGTCGTGGCAGTGAGAGGATGCGGGGGACTGATTGGAGTTGAAGTTAAAGGTGACATGCCCGCCCTGCGCATGAAGCTGCTCGATCACGGACTACTACTGGCTCCCGCCGCGCGCAATACCTTGCGGTGGCTGCCGCCCCTCAATGTCCGTTGGGAAGATGTGGAAGAAGCCCTTGCTATTTGGAACCAATGCCTGTGAAACACTTTCTCAAAATCCAAGACCTGACGCAGAAAGAAGTTAGGGCTATTTTTACTGCAGCGGCACATTTCAAAACGGCTCGGGGGAGCGCTGCACATCCCCGTCCATTGGAGGGCCAATCCTGGGGATTAATTTTTTCCAAAAGCTCCACCCGCACCCGTGTCTCCTTTGAGACAGGCATCCACGAAATGGGCGGTCGTCCGATGTTTCTGAATACACGTGACATTCAATTGGGACGTGGTGAACCGATTCGGGATACCGCCCGTGTCTTGGGCCGCATGCTTCATGGGCTGGTCTGCCGCACTTATGACCAGGCTGAAATCGTGGAGCTCGCTTCCTACTCTAATCTTCCTACCATCAACGCGCTGACCGATGAGGAGCATCCCTGTCAAATCTTGACCGATGTTTTCACCTACGAAGAAAAACGCGGATCCATTCGCGGACGCCGGATCGCGTTCATTGGGGATGCCGCTTGTAATGTCTCCCGCTCCTTCGTTCGTGCGGCGGAGTTGATGGATTTCCAGTTGGTCTGCGCGGCTCCCCACGGCTATCAGACCAATGAAGTCAATGACCACGTCATCCTCACCACCGATCCGGAGGAAGCGGCTCGTGGTGCAGATCTACTTTACACGGATGTTTGGGTCTCCATGGGTAAAGAGGATGAATCAGCGGCCCGTCTCGAACATTTCAAAGGATACCAACTCAACCACGAACTCCTGCGTCTCGCAAAACCGGAGGCTTTGGTGCTTCACTGTCTGCCCGCCTACCGGGGCAAAGAAATCTCCGAAGCGCTTCTGGAAGATTTTGCCGATGTGATTTTCGAACAGGCGGAAAACCGCCTTCACGTCCAAAAAGCTATCATTCAAGCATTGGTCGAACGGGCTTAAATTGGCTCGACGAAATCAACCTATTGACGATAGTAAAAAGATCATGTCCGAATCTGCTACTACACCCAAAAAAACGGCTAAACGTGTCAATCTCCGCACCCCGGAGGTCATGGAAGTGGTTCAATCCCAAGTAGAAGATCATTACCGCAGCCGGGTAGTTGATTACATTCGCTATTCGGGCAACCATCTTCAAGCCAAAGGACTTACAGTCAAGTTGGCCAAGGCCTTCGGTTTTTGTTACGGTGTCGAACGCGCCATCGACTTGGCCTACGCCTCGGCCAAACATTTTGGCGGAAGAAAAATTTACCTGCTCGGTGAAATTATTCACAACCCCGAGGTCAATGATCAACTCCGTGAAATGAATATCACCTCACTGCAGGAAGGCGAAAATGGATGGGACGTTTCTCATGTTACCGAGGAAGATGTTGTCATTGTGCCTGCTTTTGGCAGCCCGGTCGATGTGATGAATACCATCAATGATATCGGATGCTACGTGGTGGACACCACCTGCGGTGATGTCATGAGCGTCTGGAAACGCATTCGCCAATACCAGAAGGAAAGTGTGACCTCCATCATCCACGGCAAGGCCAGCCATGAAGAAACCAAAGCCACCAGTAGCCGCGCACTTGGCGAGGATAAAAAGGGCCATTATCTGGTGGTGCTTACTTTAAGTGATGTCGACTACGTCTGTGATTACATCCGTCATGGCGGCAACAAAGAGGAATTCCTCAAAAAGTTTGAAGGCTCCATGTCGCCCGGATTTGACCCCGATCTCCATCTCCAAGCGGTTGGAGTGGCCAATCAAACTACCATGATGCGTAACGAGACCGAAGAAGTTCAACGCCGAATCCAAAAAGCCATCGTGGATCGTTTCGGTGAATCTAAACTTGAGAAACATTTCCGTTTTTTTGACACCATTTGTGGTGCTACCCAAGAGCGCCAGGACGCTCTGGAAAAAATGCTCAGGGATCCCATGGATCTACTCATCGTGGTTGGAGGATATAACAGTAGCAATACGTCCCACCTTGCCGAAATGGGTGAAAAAGTCCTGCCCACATATTTCATTAAAAATGGTGCCAAAATGGAAAGCCCCCACCTCATTCACCATTTTAATCAGCACATCAATCAAGAAGAGCAGACGACGGACTGGCTTCCCGAAGGCCCTATTACGGTGGGCGTTACCGCCGGTGCCAGCTGCCCCAATAATCTTATCGAAGAAACCATTACACGCCTCTTTGAATTCCGGGGAGTGGATGTGATCGAATTGCTGCCCCAAGAATTTCGCTGAATCGGACTTATCCTAAAAAAATCCCGGGGTTACAACCGCAGGTGTTTCCCTTCAATCAGCTGGCGCGGTGTTCAAGAGCCTTAATCAGTGACTCGATGGTGCCACCAAATCCTCCGTTGCTGAAAAAAGCGACCACATCTCCGCTCCGTAATTGGGGTTCAACGGCTTCAACTAGATCTGAAGTATGCTCCACACGTTCGGCGCCCACCCCGCCAAGGCGAAGCACCTCCACCACCGCCCCCGTGTCCAGCCTCTCATCCGGAGCAAGCTGATCGGCGCGGGCGATCTCGGTCAATAGAACGTGGTCGGCACCTTTCAATGACTCGGGTAGCTCCTGTTGAAAGGTATTCCGTCGGGTGGTGTTGGAACGCGGCTCAAAAAGTACCCACAAACGCCTACCGGGATATCGACTGCGTAAGGCACCAATGGTTCCCGCGATGGCGGTGGGATGATGCGCAAAGTCGTCGATCACGGTAATGCCATGAAGTTCCGCGCGTACTTCGAGTCTTCGCTTGATACCCCGAAAAGCGGCGAAAGCGGAGGCTATCATCCTGTGCGAAATGCCATAGCTATGGGCTGCCACCGCCACCATCGCCGCATTGTGAATATTGTGCATTCCAAAGAGGGGAACAAAAAAGGATTGGCCCAGTAATGTAAAACGGCTGCCTTCAGAATCGGTGGACGCATCGGTAATACGGATGGCGGCGTTCGGACTGAACCCCACTTCCAGTATTTGACTACGACAGTCACGGGTGACTTCGATCGCATTACGATCATCTGCGTTGACCACCACCATTCCGGATGATGGAACTATTTGCACCACCCGGCGGAACGTCTTTTTGATTTCGTCCAACGATGAAAAAATGTCAGCGTGGTCAAATTCCAGATTATTGATCATGAGGAGTTCCGGCAGGTAGTGAAGGAACTTGCTGCGTTTGTCAAAAAACGCAGTGTCGTATTCATCACCTTCCAAGATCCAATGCTCACCACCGGAGCAGCGGCAGCCTTCCGAAAAATTGGCGGGTATACCGCCGATCATAAAGCTGGGGTTCTTCCCCGCGTGTTCAAAGACCCAAGCCAAAAGTGACGTGGTGGTCGTTTTTCCATGCGTGCCGGTGACTACCAGATTGTGAGTGTCTCTCAGAAAGAAAAATTTCAAAGTCTCGGGCAAACTCAGGTAAAAAAGTTTTTGATCCAGCACCGCTTCCAGCTCGACGTTGCCCCGTGAGATGGCATTTCCAACCACCACCAAGTCAGGTCGTGGGTTTAAATGTTCCGGGCTGAATCCGGATTGAGCCGTGATGCCGCGCTCCTCAAGAAACGTGGACATCGGAGGGTAAACCGATTGGTCAGAACCGGACACCTGGAAGCCGCGTTCCTTCAGCATAGCAGCGACCGATCCCATGGCGGTTCCACAGATGCCGATCAGGTGAACATGACGAACGGAACCAAAAAGCGCGGAAGAGGACATATCAAAAATCGAATATAAACGATCCAGGCGGTGCTTTCGAGAAGATTCGGTTGCGTTCCTGCAAGGCTGCGAGGCGCGAAGCGCAGGCACTGTCTTCTTTTAATACGTTGGACTGAGCAACGGAAAGTTCCAAACTGCTGAGTTCGGCATCTTCCTCACCCATAAAATAGGCCAGCCGAAGTGCTTCGGTTAGATCGTAATGCCCGCGGGTTTCAGGTAAAATCCGGACATGAAAAGGTGGTCGAGTGGAGATCCACTCCCAGACTAAGCGACCTTCCGGGTGCGATGAATTAAAATGAATTAAACGACGGCAGTAAGCCAGCAAACGGTTCAAATTGGAAACTCCTGCGGGCAGCACAAAGGGTGGTGGCTTCACCGCTTTGCGGCGCATAGCAAGACTACAGGTCATGATGCTGCTCCCGGGAGCCGGCGCGTCGTCCGCTTTCAAATCGCTTAGCATGGTGGTGCTATCGTGCAGGAAATAGCTGTAGGCAGATGCGCCACGATGCATCAAGTCAGCAACTTCTTTACGCCACAAAGTCAACATCTCGGGTGATGAACGGTGCAGCAGGAGTGCGGTGGGAGTCGAAGGGTGGATGCTCAAAGGATGATGAAGAAAATAAAAAGCCCCCGTGCCGGTTAAACACGGGGGCTTTTTCAAGAGGAATGGATTATCCTTTTTTCAATAAGGGCAGTCCAGTGCGCTCGTTTTCTGAAACGATGTATCCAGCGGGCAGCGCGTCGATGGCGTTGGGGCCGGGGACTCCTGCGAAATAATAGAGGGTAACGGTGCGTCCGCCTTTAAGTTCCTGTTCGCGTGCGTGAAGGTGATAGGTTTTACCGCTTTTTTTGCTTTGTACACTAAATGCCATGTTGGTTCCTTGCTGTTGTGTTGATGTTTTGGGGTTAAATGAGTCCGGCTTTTTTTAGGGTTTGAAAAGCCCCGTTTTTATCAATGGACTTAAGGACACGGGCCGTGACTTTGACTTGAATATTACGATTCAGTTCAGGAACCCAGATTTTTTTGGATTTGAGGTTCGGGAGAATCTCACGTGGTGTATTCGAAGTGACGTGGGTGCCGATGCCGCCTTTTTTCTTGGCTTTACCGCTACGGTTGATGTGACGACCGCGGCTGACTTTGGCGTTAGAGATATCGCAAATGCGTGACATGAGAATGTTCCTTGGTTATTTAACCAGCAGAATGTTCCGGGCGCGTTTGATTTCCCGGTTCAATTTGCGGTGGAGTTTAGCCGTCATGCCGGTAATGCGTCGGGGAATGATTTTCCCTTTTTCAGTGACGAATTTTTTTAGCATGTCGGGGTTGTGGATGTCGATGGCTTCGACACTGACATCAATGCGACGCCGGGAAGCGGTACGGTTGCGCCGACGCGGTTTGCTGTTTTTGGTCTTTTGTTTTCCCATAGTGGTTATTCTTTCATGTTGGAGTCGTCATCAGACGGCTCCGGATCTTCGAAGAAGGTGTCGCTAACGCCCATAAACTGGGGTGAGGAGCTCCAGCGTCCGCGGTTCTTGTTTTCCTTTTCCATTTGATGTTGGCAATAGGCGGTGAAGCGGGCATAGGGAATCGCTTCTAAGCGGGTTTCAGGAATTACCTCGCCGGACATTTCACAGATGCCATAAGTTCCGGATTCGATGCGTTTAATGGCTTGGTCGATCTCGTAAATCGCATCTTGTTCTTGGGAGAGTAGTGAAAGGGCAAAATCTTTTTCGTAGGCGTCGCTTCCTGCATCAGCTTGGTGCATGCCAAAGGCCGAACCCGCAGCGTCGGATTTAGCCCGAAGGCTGTCCTGCGCCACGCCGTGCATTTGATTCCAGATGTGTTCGCGCAGCTCGAGCAATTTGTCGAGTTGCTTATTGAGGAATGATTTGGTGTATTTTTTCGGTTTACCTGAATTTTGGTTTTCGAATTCTTGAAACGGGTTTTTTTTCCCGATGATCGGAAAACGTGGACTGGCATGATTTTGTGAGCCTTGTGCCGGGGATGCAGTTTGGGAGGTGGATTTTTTAGAGCTTGGGCTTTTTTTCGAGGGAGCCTTGTTTTTTGAGCCGGTCGGAGCTTTTTTAACTGGCTTTGAAACCTTGGATGAGGCTTTGGGAGCTGTAGCCGGCTTTTTCTTAGCAGCTTTGGGGGTAGCTTTTACAGTGGAGGTTTTAGAGGGTGCTTTGGTGGAGACTTTAGATGTTTTAGAGGATGCTTTAGGGGATGTTTTGGCAGGAGCCTTCTTTTTGGCCTGAGGCGACGCCTTGCCTGCCTTGGGAGCAGGTGTCTTTTTAGCCATCTTCTTCTTGTCAGTCTTCTTTTTAGCCATGAGAGCCTAGTGTTCTAGGCTAAACGGCTTTTTTTGCCAATAGAAAAATCCAGTTAAGTTTTCTCATTTCAAATTCAGATATGTCGGCTCTTCCAAAGTCTTCTGATAATGACTGAGGATTTTCATGCCTTGGGTGGGCTTAACTCGGTCTTTTTTGATGGCTTGGTCGATCTGTTTTTTCAACATCCGCACAAGTTGCTTCGGCTCATATTGTACATCGGTGAGCACTTCATTGATGGTTTGGCCGGGAATGACTTCCTCAATGTAGAATCCGCAGGATTCGTCCTCATCCAGAAAAATGTGAGCTTCCGGAACCGGTCCGAAGAGATTGTGGATGTCGCCCATCACATCTTGATAGGCTCCAACCAAGAAGACTCCCAGCAAATAGGGATCGTCTCCCATTTTATGAACCGGCAGTGTGCGACGCACCCCGCCGTCCGCAATGAATCGGTTAATTTTTCCATCTGAATCACAGGTGATATCGACAATGGAAGCATCCACTCCCGGCTTTTCATCGAGACGACTGATCGGGACGATGGGGAACATTTGCCCCACCGCCCAGTAATCAATCAGGGATTGGAAGACCGAGAAATTGCAGAGGTATTGTTCACCCATTTGATGGCGCAGCTCCACCAATTCGGGGGGCAGTCGTTTTGCTGTCGAAAATTGGGCAGCAACCGCACGGGCGATGTGCCAGTACCATACTTCGATGCTGGCTTTGTCCTCCAGCTCCAGAATGCCTAATTCAAAACGCGATGAGGCCTCGCTTTTTAGTTGGTTGGCTTCATGAAGAATCTCGCGCCGGTTTTGTTTATTCAGTTCTGAAGCTAAACTGGCGATATCAAAAACCAATTTATGGTCGCCTTCTTTAGGCGGTTCGGGCTCTTGACGGGTCTTGCGCACCGAGCCAAAGGCTTCGATGATTAAAACCGAATGATGGGCAACTAGAAAGCGGCCGCTTTCACTGACGATATCCGGGGTTTCTACGTTTTCCTCGGCGCACACTTCGGAGATAGTATTGATTACTTTACGTGTGTATTCACCCAGGCTGTAATTCATGGAGCTTTCACCTGACGAGCGGGAGCCATCGTAATCCACCGCTAAGCCGCCCCCGATATCGATAAATTCCAAGGGGAATCCCATCTTGCGAATCTTGGCATAATAGCGAGACACTTCTCTCACTGCTTGACCGACAGTAGCGATGTTGGAAATTTGCGAGCCTACGTGAAAATGCAGCAGTTTCAGGCTATCCACGCTGTTGTGTTCTCGAAGGATCCGCATGGCGTCAATAAGTTCGGCGGTGTTCAACCCGAATTTGGAATCATCGCCGCCGGAAAGAGCCCATTTACCTTCTCCCTTGGTGTTCAAACGGATCCGGATACCCACTGCGGGAGTGACGCCAAGAGATTGGCCCACCTTGAGGATACGGGTGAGTTCCTCAATTTTCTCAACCACCATGATGACCTGTTTTCCCAACTGCATGCCATCGAGTGCAAAGCGGACAAATTCATCGTCTTTATAACCATTGCAAATGAGCAGGCTGTCCAGATCTTCGTGTAGAGCCAGAGCGGCCATCAATTCGGGTTTGCTGCCCACTTCAAGACCGAAATGGTAAGGTTTACCGGCATCCATGATTTCTTCTACCACCTCCCGCAGGTGATTGACCTTGATGGGGAAAACACCCCGATAGGTTCCGGAATATTCAGCCTCCTTGATGGCTTCGGCAAACGATTCATTGATGGATTGCACCCGGTGCCGGAGGATGTCTTGAAAACGTATGACAAAAGGAGGGCGGATTCCTTGCTCCAACGCTTGGCTGACGACTTCCTCAAGCGGGATGACGGTGCCTTCGTCTTGAAGGGGTGAGGCAGTAAGCCGACCCGCATCATCCACCGCGAAGTATCCTGATCCCCAGCGGTCGATCAAATACGTTTTGTTAGCGTCCTCAACGGACCAAAGTTCTTTGCGTTTGGGCATGTTGCAAATTAGATTTGGCTGGCGGCTTGGCAACTCGATTATTCACTCCTTGGATACGCAGAATCACGGATCCTTTGAGACGGGGCTTGCTGGACTACTTTACGACCGCTAGTTTAACACTAATGCAAGATGAACTCATCGAAGTGGGTATATTGGGACTTTTCCCTTCCAATACGGGGGTGGCCGTTTTTTTGGGCAACGATGACAAAATTTTCAGTATCCATGTGGACCACGGTGTGGGTGCCAGTATCGCCATGTTACTTCGAGGTCAGCGCCGGGAACGTCCTCTGACCCATGATTTGATTGACCTCATCTTCAAAGCGTTTCAAATCACCGTCGAGCGCATCGTCATCAATGATCTGCGCAACGACACCTACTACGCTCGATTGACCCTCAAAGCGGCCAATGAGGTGCATCAAAAAATCATCGAAATCGATGCTAGGCCCAGCGATTGTCTGGCGATCGCGCTCGAGGAAAAACGACCTATCCATGTGGTTGGCAAGGTCTGGGATCGGTTGACCGATATCTCCGAGGTCTTTGAGGAGATGAAGAAGAAGTTTGACGACGCTTCGTAGTTCCTGACGCTTACCACTCCAGCACCGCTGCCGCCCATGTCAGGCCGCCGCCGAAAGCAACCAACAGAATTTTATCACCGGGCTGCAAATCGTAATGTGAACGGGCCTCATCGAGAGCGATAGGAATACACGCCGCAGAGACGTTCCCGTAGCGCTGAACATTAATAAAGCGCTTTTCTGTCGGAAGTTCCAATCGGTCGCAGATCGCATCGATGATTCGGATGTTAGCTTGGTGAGGGATCACACATTTGATGTCGGCTGCGGTGAGTCCCGCTTCTCCCAGAACTTTGAACGCTGAACCATACATCGCGTTGACCGCTTTTTTGAATACTTCCTGGCCCTGCATCATCATATAATGAGGCCCCTCCAACGGGGCCTCGTCACGGGGCCCGCGGGTGTGACCGTTCATCAAATAGAGGATCTCATGCAGAGTGCCGTCAGCCCCCAGATCATAGGACAAAAGCTTGGAACCATCTCGCGCAGGCTGAACCAGCGCGGCACCGGCTCCATCACCAAACAGCACACAGGTGTTGCGGTCACTCCAATCAATGATCGATGAAAGTTTTTCAGTGCCGATGACCAGAATATTCTTGTACTTTCCGTTGGTAAGGAACTGGCTGGCGAGCACCAGACCGTAAAGGAATCCGGAGCAGGCAGCTTGGAGATCCATAGCTGCGGCATTTTTGGCGCCGATCTCATTCTGAATGTAACAAGCGGTGGAGGGGAAGGTGGCGTCCGGAGTGACGGTGGCCACCAAAATAAGATCAACTTCAGCCGCTGAGACTCCCGCCTCAAGCAAAGCTTTCTCAGCAGCACGGGCTCCCATGAAGGAACTGGTTTCGCGTTCGGAGGCGATGCGACGCTCGCGGATACCGGTGCGAGTGACGATCCATTCGTCACTGGTATCTACTTTTTTTTCCAAATCCGCGTTAGTGAGAATGTGCTCCGGAGTGTATTTGCCCGTTCCAACTATTTTCATGGGTTTTCGACTCTTGGGGAAAGATTCATGGTTTCCATGGCGCGGATGATGTCCTGATTGACATTACTATCCACGGCATGAACCGCCACACCGATGGCATTGACGAGAGCTTTAACACTGGATGAACCGTGGGCGATCACGCAGATTCCATTGACTCCTAGCAGCAGTGAGCCGCCGATTTCCTCGTAACTGGTTCGCTTTTTGATGGTGGCAAAGGCACCGCGTGCCAGGGCGGCCCCAACGAGTCGCAGCGGATTGGATTGGATTTCCCGTTTCAGCCATGCAAAGACGGCATTGGCCAGGCTTTCGCTCGTTTTGAGCACCACATTGCCAACGAAACCTTCGCAAACCACCACTTCCACCGGCCGCTCGTAAAGATCGTGCCCTTCGATGTTGCCCACAAAGTTGATCGGTGCATCGCTGAGCAGTTTATAGGCTTTTTTGGTTACCTCATTGCCCTTGGACTCTTCAGTGCCCACACTGAGCAAACCCACCCGGGGTTTGTCAAAACCCAAAACGTGGCTGGAGAACACGCTGCCCATGATGCCGTATTCAAGAAGATTATCCGGCTCGGCGTCGATGTTGGCTCCGGCGTCCATGAGCACAAACCGGTTGAATTCAGTGGGCATAATGGCGGCAATACCGGGACGCCCGATACCCGGCAGGGTGCGCAGTTTAATGGTGGTAGCGGCTACCATGGCACCGGTGTGTCCCGCAGAAACTACGGCATCGGAGATCCCTTCTTTAACCAGTTCCACAGAGCGGTTGATGGAATTGTCCCGCTTTTTACGCACCCCTTCCACGGCGCCTTCACCCATCTCAATGACTTCGGTGCAGTGGTGAATGCGAAGGCGTGGATGGTTTGATTCCTTAAATCTCAGCCGCTGGAGTTCCTCACGGATGCGATCCTGATGGCCGACCAAATAAAGTTCGCTGATCTGCGGAAAGCGCGAAAGTGCTTCCACCGCAGCGGCCACGGGGCGGGCTGGGGCGTAATCACCTCCCATGGCATCCAGGGCGATTTTCATGGGCCTGAGCGTTTAGGAAAGGAAGCTAATGTTGGAAAGCAATCAGGCTTCGGTTTTGATCGTTTCAACCTGCTTACCGCGATACATCCCTGTTTTCGGGTCAATGCAATGACCGCGATGAATGTTGCCGGTTTTGGAATCTACACGTAATTCCAGAGGTGCGGTGCGGTGGGAGGCCTTGCGAGTGCGGCTGCGGGCCTTGGATACTTTTCTTTTCGGGACGGGCATATGATTATTCCTTGTTTTCTTCTAATTTATCCAACACGTTCCACAGGTCGCCACCATTGACAGAGCCTGTGGTTTGCACCGCCGTTGAATGGAGAAGACCAGTCACCGGACAGTGTGAGTTCTCATCCAATACACAGCGGTGCGCGATTGGCAAGCTGAGCAAAATATCTTCGGTCACCGCAGGCGTCAAGTCGATTACCCGCAGATTCCGGCAATCGTAGGAATGAACGCTGTCGATTTCAAAGGGGACAGGCAGCGGTTCCAGACAGCGGTCACAGGGGCGGGTTAGGCGGGTGCGCACGGTTCCGGTCACCAAACATTCTTTGCCGGTGAGCAGGGCTTCAAAACGGCAAATCAGCGGATCCCACTGATCAGGTTCAGGAAGGTTCAGATCCGGCAGGGTGGCGGCCACCGTAACCTCAAGAGGATACGGCTCGTTTTCCACGAGCTGAGGAACGGGAATATGCAGCGGATGGCTCATGAAATTAGCTTAGCGATGATGACGTTCTTTCAAAGCGGACTCAACGCAGGAAGGAACAAACTCTCCCACATTACCTCCGAGGCGAGAGATTTCCAAAATCATGCGAGAACTCAGGTAGGTGTAGCTTTCACGAGGCATTAAAAACAGAGTTTCGACCTTTTCATCAAGCTTTCGATTCATCAAGGCCAGCTGAAACTCAAACTCGAAATCAGATACCGCGCGCAAACCGCGGATGACGGCGACTGCTTGATTGGCGGAGGCAAAATGAACCAGCAAACCGTCGAAGCGGGTGATTTTTAAACGCTCATGTCCTTTGATGCACGAGACAGACTGTTCAAGCAACGCAACGCGTTCTTCCAGTGAAAAAAATGGAGTTTTGTTTTGGTTCTGAGCCACCGCCAGCACCACCTCGTCAAAAAGAAGCAGAGCCCGCTCGGCGATGTCGAGGTGGCCGTTGGTGACCGGATCAAAGCTTCCGGGATAGATCGCACGTCTCATAACAATGGGGGATATTGGGTTGGTGATCCGTGACACGCAAGAATTAGTATGATCTAGGGGGGAGGACTCTCAGCGCCGCGCAACCACATAGCGAGGATGGCCATTGGGATCGGGGAAGATGTCGGTTTGAAAATAACCGGCCTCGCGAAGCATTTCTGCAGCCTGTACGGTATGGTGGATACCGGTTTCAAGAAAACAATGACGGGTCTCCGGGCTGAGCCCATGAACCAACCGCCGAATCACTTCCAGACCATCTGTCCCTCCATTCAGTGCTTCTGTCGGCTCCTGTTGTACATCAGGTGGCAGGCTTTCCATTTCTTCCTGATTAAGATAGGGGAGATTGGCCGCCACCACTTGTGGAGCCGCGGGCAGGGGATCGAGCAGTGAGCCTTCGTATAACGCGACCGAAAGTTGGGGATGTGCGAGCAGGTTTCTGCGCGCAATCGAGACGGCGGCTTGTGAAGACTCGACGGCCCAGATATTCCAACCTGGAAGTTGGTCGGAGCAAGCGAGTGCGATACAGCCTGTGCCCGTGCCAATATCTGCCAGCGTGCCCGGCACCATCGTTTTTAATTCATCCACCACCCGTTCCACCAGATATTCGGTTTCGGGCCGCGGGATGAGTGCTCCCGGCGCGCACTGAATCTCCAGTCCGCAGAAAGAGGTCTTGCCGAGAATGTATTGCAGTGGTTCCCCCTGTGCACGACGCCGAACCAAGGCTCTCAGCGGTTCAAGTTCTGCTTCCTGCATGGGGCGATCAAACTCCAGATACAGTGCCAGCCTCGGTTTTCCTAGAACATGTGAAGTGAGTAATTCAGCTTGGAGCCGCGGAGATGGAATCGCTTTTTCACCGAAAAAGCGGGTGGTGCGATCCAGAAGCTCAAGGAGAGTCATGGCCGTTCGTGATGCGGTCACGCGCTCTGAAGTTCTTTGAGACGTTCTTCCACGTCGTGGGCTTGGAGCGCGGCAAAAAGCTCTTGAAGATCCCCATCCATGAGCGCTTCCAGGTTGTGAGCGGTGAAGTGGATGCGGTGGTCGGTGACGCGATTCTGGGGAAAGTTATAGGTGCGTATTTTTTCGTTACGGTCACCGGAGCCGATCTGGGATTTGCGGTGTGCGGCGTATTTGGCGTCTTCTTCGGCCTGCTTTTTTTCAAGCAGACGTGAGCGGAGAATATTGAGCGCCTTCTCACGGTTTTTGATCTGAGAGCGTCCGTCTTGGCAACGAACCATCATGCCGGTAGGCAGGTGAAAGATCTGCACCGCAGAGTCGGTGGTGTTCACTCCCTGACCACCGGGGCCGCCAGCTCGGCAGACCTCAATGCGGATTTCATCCGGTTTGATTTCAAAATCCACTTCTTGTGCCTCAGGCAGAACGGCGACGGTGGCGGCAGACGTGTGGATGCGTCCTTGACTCTCGGTGGCGGGCACGCGCTGCACGCGGTGAACGCCGCTTTCATATTTCAGAGCGCGGAAGGCATCGGCACCGCGTGCCATAAAGATAATTTCTTTGTAACCGCCCAGTTCGGAAGGGCTGGAATCCATGACTTCGAGTGTCCACTTGACCCGCTCGGCGTAGCGTTGATACATGCGGTAGAGGTCGGATGCGAAGAGTGCGGCTTCGTCGCCGCCGGTGCCGGCGCGGATTTCAATAATAGTGTTACGGCCGTCGTTTTCATCCGGTGGCAAAATGAGGCTGAGTAAATCCAAGCGGGCGTGTTCCAGTGCGGATTGAAGCGAGGGCAATTCCTCGGCGGCCATGGTGGCCAGGTCGGGGTCTTCAGCGGAATCCGCTAGAGCCCGGTTTTCGGCGACCTGTTGTTCGAGTTTGTTGAGCAGAGAAAATTGTTCCAATGCGGTTTTAACCCGTTTGTGTTCTTTAAAGATTTGTTGAGCGCGATCCTGCTGGCTGTAGAGATCCGGCGCGGCAATGTCTCGATCCAATTCATCGAGTCGAGCCTGCAGGCGTTCGATGTGAGGCAGCAGATCCAGTTCCATGGTCGGAAGGCGACCTTCAGGAGGTGAATTGTTGGGCAACCACGCAGGCATTGTGCCCGCCGAATCCGAACGAATTGTTCATGACCACCTTGATCTCGCCATGCCGCGCGGTGTTGGCGACGTAATCCAGATCACACTGTTCATCGGCTTGGGCGAGGTTGATGGTAGGAGGAACATCGCCGGTGCGCAGCGCCTGAACACAGGCCGCCATTTCCACCGATCCGGCGGCACCGAGGAGGTGTCCGATCATGGACTTGGTGGAGCTGACCCATACCTTTTTGGCGTGGTTTCCTAAAACTGATTTGATGGCCTTTGTTTCGCAGATGTCGCCTTGTGGGGTGGAGGTTCCGTGGGCGTTGATGTAGTCCACTTGATCCGGATTGAGTCCGGCCACATCAAGGGCGCGTTGCATGGCTCGTGCGGCACCCTCGCCTTCCGGTGAAGGAGACGTCATATGGTAGGCGTCGGCAGTAGCGGCGTAGCCGACGATCTCCGCAAGGATCTGCGCGCCACGTTTACGGGCATGTTCGAGTTCTTCAACAATCATGATGCCCGCTCCCTCACCCAAAACAAATCCATCACGGTCGCGGTCAAAGGGCCGGGAGGCTGCGGCAGGATCGTCATTGCGGGTGCTGATGGCTTTCATGGCGCCAAAGCCGCCCACACCAAGCGGGACGACGGCGGCTTCACTGCCGCCGGATATAAACAGATCGGCTTCACCCCAGCGTATCAGATTAAAGGCTTCACCCAGACACATGGTGGAGGTGGCACAGGCAGTGACGATGGCGTAGTTGGGACCGCGGAAGTTGTATTCCATGGAGATCAAACCGGAGGCGATGTTGGTGATCATCATGGGAATCATGAACGGGGAGATGCGGGAAGGACCTTTTTCAATCAGTTGGGTGTGATTATCCTCGAGAGACTTGAGGCCGCCAATGCCGGAGCCTACCAGCACCCCGGAACGGTTCGGGTTGTAATCTGCCTCAGTCAGGCCGCTCTGGTTCCAAGCTTCTCGCGTGGCGGCAACAGCCATCTGGGTATAACGGTCGCAGCGGCGGGCTTCCTTGGGGCTGGGGAAGTGGTTATTGGGATCGAAACCATCCAGTTGACCCGCAAAACGAGTGGAGTAGGCCGATACGTCGAAGCGTTCGGGACCGATAAGACGGACACCACTTCGGCCTTCCAGGCTGTTTTTCCAGAACGATTCAAGGTTGTTTCCGTTCGGAGCAAGGACTCCGACACCGGTAATGACCACGCGACGAGGACTCATCATTTTATTAATTTATGCACAGAGCTGGAAAAAGAACAAGGGCATCCGGGTTAGCGGATGCCCTTGTGGTAAAAAAGAAAGGGGAACTATTTGTCCGCTTTTTCTTTGATGTAGGCGACGACATCGCCGACGTTGAGAAGCTTTTCAGCATCTTCATCGGGGACTTCGATGCCGAATTGTTCTTCGAAGGCCATGACGAGTTCGACGACGTCGAGGGAATCGGCTCCGAGATCTTCAATGAATTTTGCTTCGGGTGTCACTTGCTCTTCATTTACGCTGAGCTGTTCGACGATGATTTCCTTGACCTTATCTTCTACTGATTTTTCTGGCATGTGTTTCTCCTGATGTTGTGTTGGCTGAATCGACCGTGTTTATGATCGGTGGGTGTGGGGATGGCAAACTTTTTTTTGAGTGGAATGAAAATATTTTTTCGGGATGGGGAAGCGGGGTTCAGATGAACAGGCCTCCATCGACGGTGAGAGCTTGGCCGGTGATGTAGCCGGCTTCCTCTGAGCACAGAAAGGCAGTCAGGTGGGCCACGTCTTCGGGTTGGCCCAAACGGCGCAATGGAATCTGTTGCAGAAGCTTTTCTTTGAGCTCATCGGATAACTCCGCCGTCATATCGGTTTGGATAAAACCCGGGCAGACCGCATTGCAGGTGATGCCGCGGGCGGCGAATTCTTTGGCCACGCTCTGGGTCAGGCCGATCATGCCCGCCTTGGCAGCGGCGTAGTTGGCTTGACCCGCGTTACCGTGTTGTCCGATGACCGAGCTGATGTTCACGATGCGACCACGCCGGGCCTTCATCATAATCCGAGTCACGGCTTTGATCCAATAGAAGGAGCCGGTGAGATTGGTTTGTAATACTGCGTCCCAATCCGCATCGCTCATACGCATCAGAAGGGTGTCACGGGTAATGCCCGCATTGTTGACCAGAATATCCACCGTGCCGAATTCTTTAATGATCGCCTCCGTAGCAGCTACCACCGCCTCCGAGGAAGACACATCCACTCCGTAGCCCTGATACCGGACACCCAAAGCTGTAATCTCACCGGCTATGGCGTTGGCCGAGCTGTCAGTGCGACTGATTCCGGCAACATGGCAGCCGCAACGGGCAAGTTCGAGGGCGATGGCTTTACCGATGCCACGACTGGCTCCGGTGACGATGGCGACGTGGTTGGTGAGTTTCATAAAAGGCTTGGCAGTTGGTTGATTTCGGCCGCGGTTCCGGCGGAAAGACAGGGCACCTCCGGACAAATGCGTTTGCACATGTTGGCTAGGATATTTTTAGGGCCGAGTTCGAGGAATTGCTCCACCCCGTCGCGCACCATATTTTCAATGCAGTGCTGCCAGAGAACGCTGCCCGTAACCTGTTGTAACAAGAGAGCGCGGATGGTTTCGGGATCAGTGGCCGGTTCTGCGTTGACATTGGCATAGACCGGTGTGGCGTTTGAGAGGAAGGTGGTCTCTAGAAGAGCGGGTTCCAGCCCATCCTTTGCGGAGGCCATAAGGCGGGAGTGGTAGGCTCCTGCCACATTGAGCGGCAAGACGCGTTTTAAACCCAGTGCTTTGCCCTGTTCCACGGCAGCCGGGATGAGGTTCTTGGCCCCTGAAAGGACGATTTGTCCGGGCGTATTGACGTTGGCCACTTCGAGGCCTGATTGCGCGGCCAAATCCCGGGCCTGTTCGATAGTGGCCCCAATGAGTGTCAACATACCTCCTTCTGTGGCTTCACAGGCTTCCTGCATCAGGCGCCCACGGGTGTGAACGAGACGCAAACCATCGACAAAACTGCAGTGGCCCGCTGCGGTATGGGCGGTGAATTCCCCCAAAGACAGTCCGGCACAGGCGAAGGGCTCAAAAGAAGGAAATCGTTCTCTCACCATGCCCCACAAGGCCAGGCCATGCACGTAAAGAGCGGGTTGGCAGTAATCCGTGCGCGTCAGGATTTCATCGGGCCCCTCGAAGCAGACCTGACGGAACGATCCGCCCAAGATACGTTCTGATTCTTCAAACAGTGAAGCGGCAGTGGGCGAAGCCTCGGCCAAATCGTTTCCCATGCCCGGATATTGGGCTCCTTGGCCGGCGAAGAGTAAGGCCGTTTTTTTCATCGTGCGTTACGAGAGAACGGCTTCACCTGCGGGATGTCAAGCGGTTTGAGAAAGGTTAAGGTGAAGTGAGTGATTCAACGTAGGAACAAATAACGAGGTAAACGTGGACGCTGTTGGTTTTTGGTTTGGCTGTTCATACTCAAGATAAGAGTGCTTCCAGCTGCCGCGTGTAGCGGTTGGGCCGGGAGGCGGTCAGGAGGAGTGTGTGCCGTGACCGGGTCATGGCCACATACAATAACCGTGCGTTGGACTCGGTATGGTCTTCGGTGTCATCCATGCGGCCCAAGCCCAGGATAATCACATGGGAAAATTCCAAACCTTTGCTGCTTTGAGCAGACAGAATAGCGATTTCATCGCGCTGTGGGCTGTAAGCGCTTTTGCTCTCGGGGCTCCCCATCCAGAGTGAGGGTAAGCCGAGTTTTATGAAATGTTGATGAGCGGTTTCTCCGTCTTTTTTACGGAAGGTCAGTACCGCGATTTCACGTGCTGGAACACCCTCGCTCAACCACTGGCAGATTTGTTTTCCTGCCCATTCCGTTTCGTGCTGAAAATTGGGTTCAAACTGGAAGTGGGGTGTAGGGCCGGTAATGCCAACTGATTCCGGGGTGATCAACGGAATGTGGTCTTCTCCGGTTTCTCGGCCGGGCTGGAGAAAGGCCGCGCAGAAGCGACTGGCCAGCTGGAGAATCTCCCGGCTGTTGCGGTAATTGAGTCGGAGTATGGTGGTACGTCCTTGGGCCTTAATGCCCACACTGGAGAGGTTGAAAGCCAACGCATTTTTTTTGCGGTAAATAGACTGGGCATCGTCATAAAGAAGAAGCAGGGAATCCGAGGTGGGGTCGGTCATCTGGGTTACCAGACGCAACCACTCGGGTTCGAAATCATGACCTTCATCAATCATTACCGCTCCATATTGGGCGCGCGGAATATGGCCCCTCTCCACACCCTGAATGACCGACTCAACCTGCCGCACGTAATAGGGCTCTTCCCCGTTGATGCAGGGGACGTGGTAGGCCTGGAGTTGCTGGGAGCACCATTCATGGAAATGGTGAACGCGCACGCGGTCATCGATGCCGCGTTCATTGACAAAAGCTCTGAGGCGAGCTGCCAGTGTGATGTTAAAACACAGAACCAAAATGGGTTTATGAAGCATTCGAGCCAGATGAAGGCAGCGGTAACCAAGAATCAGTGTCTTGCCGGAACCGGCCACACCGTGAATGACCCGGTGGCCGTCACCAAGATTGCGCGCGAGTTGCTCCTGTTGCAAGTCCATGATCCGGATCAGTTCGGGGGTAGGATCCTCAGCCGTTTCGTTTTCCGATCGGTCACTGAAAAAATCCTGCTGAACCGAGGTTAAGCGGATTTCAGGAAAGAGGTGCCATCGGACGCGTTCTACTTGGGGTAGAGTAAGCGGGCGGCCAAAGCGGTAATGAAACATGTGCCACAAACGTTCCTGAAAGGCTTCGGCGGGAGTATGTTCCAGCATCTCGTCTTTATAGATAACCAAGCGCGGAGGAAGAACCAAATCCTGTTCCTCTTGCGATAAGGCCTCATCCATCTGGCGGCGCGTGATATGGGTAAACACGGCCGCATAAGCGTATGGGAAACAGAGTTTGCCACGTTGGGATTGCTGCATCTCCTGAAGCTGGGGATCAGCGGAAAGTCTATTGACGATCGCCAAGCAATACTGGCGAGCCTGTTCGATCGGGTTGGCGACACTTTTAATCCTGCCAGTTTGGGTCAGCAGTTCGACTTTATGATTAGTCAGTGAGCGAATAGAATCTCGTTTCCAGTCCTTGACCTCCAGAATCCAGATTCCTCTACCGGGATGCAAGATGACAAAGTCGGGGTAAAGCCGCTGTGGGCCGACGGGAACGTTGAACCAACAAAGATAATCATCCTCGAGCAGCGTTTTCAACCGTTCCGCCAAGCGTCGCTCGCCAGTAGTAGCGCCGCTCGAGCCGCTGGGAATGGGAGTTAGAAAACGGGCCATGGCGTATGGTTGGTTAGGCCTTTGAAGTTAAGCAGTCCCCATCCTTTTGGCATAGTCAAAAGGTGCAGGATTTAAAATGGGGGGAGCCGTTCCTTCTCAAAAATGAAGTTGATTCGCATCCGGGGTAGGTTAAGTTTCACTGATGATCTGCCAAAGACCTCAGCTTTCTGCCCTTGAACGCACCTATTTCCCGGCCATTATAGGAGGTCTTTTACTGACCTTCAAACATTGGCGACGCACTCTTTTCCAGCTTCTGTTTGCGCGGGAGAAAAAAGATCGTTCCATTCTCGACATGTCCGCAAATGGCATGTTCACCATGCAGTATCCGGAGGAAAAATGGATCTATCCCGACGGTTATCGCGGTGCCCCGGTACTGGTTAAAGATGAAGATCATCGCGAAAAATGTGTCAGCTGCCAGCTGTGCGAATTTATCTGCCCCCCTCGTGCTATTAAAATCACGCCGGGTTCCATCCCGTTCGACGCGCCTTTTTCCCACGTCGAGAAGGCTCCTCAAGCGTTCGACATCGATATGTTGCGTTGCATCTACTGTGGATTGTGCGAGGAAGTGTGCCCTGAAGAGGCCATTTTCTTGAAAAAAGATCACCCGATTAAAGTGGGCTACAACCGTCGAAGCATGGTTCATGACAAAGAAACGCTTTACCGTATGGGTGGAGTAACCCCGCGCCCGATTAAAAAGTGGCAAGGTAAATGAACTCGGCACCAGGCAGAGGATCGGATCCTCGATTCAACTGCCCGATATTCAAACAATTCATTTGACCATGGGGTGAGTTCTCTTTCTAATCAGCGCGAACTTTCTGGGGTTTAACACGTGATTGAAGCATTGGTATTTTGGACATTAGCGATTGGCATGATCGGCACCGCTTTGAGCGTTGTCCTGCAGCGTGGCCCGGTGGGTTCGGCCCTTTCACTGGTGCTGACCTTTCTCTTTCTGGCGGGCCTCTATATTACGATGGAAGCCTTTTTTCTGGCCATGGTGCAGATCATTGTTTACGCGGGTGCGGTGATGGTGCTGTTTCTGTTCATCATCATGCTGTTGGATTTGAAGGAAGATGTGCGGCGTCCGTTCCCATGGGTCAAAATGCTGATGGTGGCCGTTTTAGTGTCGGCTCTAGGACTGGTATTCTGGCGTGTGTTGGCCGATATGCGGCACGGTCACATGCCACTGGTTTGGGGAGTAGACGCGCAGGGATTAACGGCCAAAGATTTAGGGCGGGAGCTGTTTACGCGCTATCTTTTGCCCTTTGAAGTGACAGCGGTTCTGCTTCTGGTGGCCACGATCGGTGTCGTGCACTTGAGTCGCCGCCTTGATACGGCAGATCGCGCAGATCTGGGAGTGGAACCTGCGTCAGATCCTTCCCGCGAAGCGCAAAGGGAGGGCCTTAAAGAGCCCGGTCAGTCATGAATGTCATTACTGAAATCACCCTAAATCACTATCTGGCACTCAGCGGCATTCTTTTTGCCATTGGAGCAGCAGGAGTCTTATTGCGCCGGAATCTGATCATCATATACATGTGTCTGGAATTGATGCTGAATGCAGCCAATCTGGCGTTGATTAGCTTTGATCGTTTCAGTGTATTGCCCTCATCAAGTGGACAGGTGATGGTCTTTTTTATCATCACGGTGGCGGCGGCTGAAGTGGCGGTGGGGTTGGCCCTGATTGTGGCGCTTTATCGTATGAGGCGGACGACCGAAGTTGGAGCACTGTCGGATTTGAAATTCTGAGTTTCTTGAAATGAACTGGATCATTCTTTTTACACCTTTGGTGGCTGCATTACTGATTGCGGTTTTTTTGCATCCGCACCGGTTGATTTCGGTTTACGTTTCGATTGCGGCATGTGCGGTGTCCTTTGTTGGCGTGCTCCTGTTGATTCTGGCTCCTGAGGTGCTTGAAGTCAGCCGCTGGATCTGGGTGGATTTGCCCGGGCTGGAAATCGGCATCGGAGCGATGAATGACCGTCTGGCGCACATGATGCTTCTGGTGGTGACCGGAGTGGGGTTGTGTATCCACGTTTTCGCCTATGGCTATATGAAAGACGACCCCGGGTTATCGCGCTTTTTTGCGGAACTTTCCCTCTTCATGTTTTCGATGCTGGGAATTGTTCTGGCGGACAATCTGGTGATGATGTTCATTTTCTGGGAGCTGGTGGGCTTGAGCTCCTATCTATTGATCGGGTTTTGGTTTAATCGGGCCAGTGCAGCGGATGCGGCCAAAAAAGCGTTTATCGTCAACAGGGTGGGAGACTTCGGTTTCATGCTCGGTATTCTGGGAGTCTGGTGGATTTGGGGTAGCGTGGATTTCGCCAAATTGGAATCGCTCATCGCGGTAGCGGGAATTGCTCCGGGTGTTACTCAAGATGCGGTGAACTGGGTGGCCTTCGGTTTGTTTATGGGCTGTATGGGCAAGTCGGCCATGGTTCCACTGCACGTCTGGCTGCCCGATGCCATGGAAGGCCCCACCCCGGTCTCGGCGCTCATTCATGCTGCGACTATGGTGGCAGCGGGCGTTTACATGCTCTGCCGGGTTTTCTTTGTATTGCAACTGGCTCCGCTTACCCTTGAGGTGATCACGTGGGTCGGAGCGGGCACGGCCCTGATGGCGGCATTCATTGCGACGCAACAAAACGACATAAAAAAAATACTGGCTTACTCCACTCTTTCCCAACTTGGATACATGGTCATGGCGGTCGGTCTGAAAGCCACCGTGGCATCCATGTATCACCTGACGACCCACGCCTTTTTTAAAGCGTTGTTATTCTTGGCCGCAGGCTCGGTAATCCATGCGCTGCATCATGAACAAGATATTTGGAAGATGGGCGGGCTGCGCAAAAAAATGCCCATTACCTTCTGGACGTTTCTAATCGGCACCGCCGCATTAGCGGGCGTTCCGTTTTTCTCTGGCTTTTTCAGCAAAGAGGAAATCCTCCTGCATGCCTACCATCAGCACACCGCGATTTTTGCGGTGGGTCTATTCACCGCCTTTCTAACGGCTTTCTATATGACCAGGCTGTTTGTGGTGGCCTTTTTGGGTTCGGCCCGGGGTTCTGCTGTAGACCACGCTCACGAATCGCCAGCGGTGATGACCTGGCCTTTGTTGGCTTTAGCCGTGCTTTCAGCTGCGGGCGGTTATCTGGGTATCCTGCATTTCATGGCACCTGATTATCGTGCCGATCACACGGGTGCGGCGCTGGTGGTGGGAGCCTCGGTGATTGCCCTTCTGTCCGGTGTGGCGGGAGGTTGGATTCTCTATTCGGGAGGAGCGGTCGAGCGCATCCGCTTAAGTGTGCTGGAACGAAAATTTTACTTTGATGAACTTTACACTCTGCTTTTGGTGCGACCACAACAAGCGTGGTCGCGTGCTTTGGATTGGGTGGATCAATGGATCATCGGTGGGGTTCTGGTGCGCGGAATCGCTGCGGTGGGAACATTTACCGGGGAAGTTTTGAGGTTATTGCAAGCCGGGCACCTTCAGGCCTACGCCTACTTCTTTGTGCTGGGTGTGGTGTTTTTGTGTTACTGGATTTTATTCCGGTCGCCCTTGAATTGAAGAGAATGAATCCAAGCACATGAACCACTTTCTTCTTTTACTGATTTTATTTGCTCCGCTTTTAGCTGCGGTGGGCATTGCGATGGGAGCTCCCGAGCGCAAAACGGCAGTGTGGTCAGGATGGGTGCAGATCGCCCTGGCTCTGGTGCTCATGGTGCAGCTGCCCTCCGGGGGCTATGCCTATGTAACCGAAGTGCCGGTATTCACCCTGCCTGAATTTTTTGATATCAACTTCATCATCGGGATGGATGGTATCAATGCTCCATTGGTATTGCTGACCGCGCTGGTGGCTTGCGCGGCGGCGGCGGTGGTTCCTGCGTCCATACAGAGATCCAAAGAATTTCATGTGATGCTGATGTTGATCGTCTTCGGGGCGACCGGTGCGTTTATTTCATTGGACTTGTTTTTCCTCTATATTTTTCACGAAGTAGCCTTGATCCCCACCTTTTTAATGATTGGCATCTGGGGTAGCAGAGATCGCAAATTTGCGGCCACCCAGATGGCGATCTACCTGACGTTGGGAAGCTTGGTTTTGTTGGTGGGATTACTGTGTCTCTATTTTGCATTTCCACCCTCCCTGCGTTCACTGGATATCCGGGCTCTTCAGGAGGCATTGGTGCAGATCGGGCGTCCCATGGACAGCGGTTATCAGGCTGGAGTTCTATTATTCCTACTGGTGGGTTTTGGTATCCTGGTTTCACTTTTTCCATTTCACTCGTGGGCTCCGCTGGGGTATGCGTCTGCTCCTGCTCCGGTGGCTATGTTGCACGCCGGGGTGCTGAAGAAATTTGGATTATACGGTTTATTGCGACTGGCCACGCCGATGCTGCCCGTTGGCATTGAACAATGGAGCATCGTGATTCAGCTCTTGCTTTTGGGTAACATTCTCTGGATTGGATGGGTCACGTTAGCTCAGCGTGATTTGGATATGATGGTGGGGTATTCATCGGTCATGCATATGGGCTACCTCTTTCTAGGCTTTCTCAGTGTATCTGTGATTGGAACGGCTGGTATGTTGGTTTTGATGGTAGGGCATGGACTGAGTGCCGCTCTCTTGTTTGCCACCACCGCAGAAATCCGTGAGCGAACCGGAACCGTATCGTTTGCCCGTCTGGGCGGTTTGGCTAAAAAGGCGCCACGCCTTTCCCTCTTTTTTATACTGGGAGGTCTGGCTTCGATTGGCCTGCCCGGTTTTGCCAATTTTGCCGGAGAGGTGCTGATCTTCTTTGGTGCATGGTCGCATTACCCGGTGGCTACCGGCGTTGCGCTGTTCGGGGTCATACTCTCTGCGGTTTATATGTTGAGAGCGGTGCGATCTGTCTGCTTCGGTGAGGTTTCGGAGGATGTGGCCCAGATCCATGATCTGCGACCGGGCGTAGAACGCTGGCCGTATATCCTGCTGCTAACTGGCCTTTTGTGTTTTGGGATTTTCCCGGGTTGGATTATCAACATGGCCAGACCGGTTATCGAAGCAATGATCGGGGGATAATGGAATCATGACTCTTTTACCTGAAGTTGTTTTAGTGCTCACCGGGGTGATCCTGCTTTTGTTCGACGCCTTTGCGCCGAAGGCGACGGTGGGGTTTTTAGGCAAGTTGTCTTTGGCAGGTGTTCTGGTGGCACTAGCTTCCACCTTCACGCTGGATCCTGGTGCGGGTCCGCTTTGGGAAGGGTTGTATGCGGTAGATTCACTAGCGTTGTTCTTCAAACAATTTTTTCTGATTACCCTGTTTTGGGTTCTGGCCATGAATTTCAAACCGGCTGAAGTCATGCGATACGGAGCAACAGAGTCGTTCGTGCTGCCCATTTTTTGCGCAGTGGGTATGTTGGTGCTGGCCTCGGCTGTCGATTTCATGACCCTTTTTGTGGGGCTTGAGTTGGTGACCATTTCTTTTTATGTCATGGTGGCGTTACGCCGCGGCCACAAGGCCTCGCTGGAGGCAGGTGTGAAATATCTCATTATCGGAGCTCTTTCCACCGGGTTTCTGGTTTACGGTATTGCCTTTTTGTATGGATCTACAGGCACTACGGATCTGTCGGCCCTAATACTACGAATTTCAGCCTATCCGACCCCGGATTTGGCACTGTTGTTTGCCGTTACCTTGTTGCTAACCGGCATCGGATTTAAGCTGGCCAGTGTGCCCTTCCATGTTTGGGCACCCGATGTCTATCAAGGAGCACCTTCTCCGGTGACGGCTTTTCTTTCGGTGGGATCCAAAGCGGCTGGTTTTGTTGTCTTACTAAGGGTCTTTTACTTCAGCGGATTTTCCCACGCGGCGGTGGTGGGCTATGTGGCGGGTGCCATCGCATTGATGGCAGCTCTTTCAGTTATATTGGGAAACTTTGCCGCGTTGCCCCAGCGCAACCTGAAACGATTACTGGCGTATTCTGGAATTGGCCATGCGGGTTTTATGTTAATGGGACTTTCCTGCACGCGGCCCGGGCCGGTTTTTGATGAACGGGGTGTGCAGGCGGTTTTGGTTTATCTGGTGGTCTATATGTTATCGGCCTTGCTGGCGTTTTTTATCATCTCACGCTATGAGGATGAGCTCGGCGGTTCGGACATCAAAGCTTTCAGCGGACTGGCGCGCAGGGCACCTCTGGCCGCATGGGGTATGTTGTTGAGTTTTGTTTCCATGGCGGGCATTCCGCCATTGGCGGGTTTTTTAGGCAAGCTGGGCATTTTTGCGGCGTTATGGAGAACGCAGCACTATGGATTGCTGGCTGTGGGATTGATCTCAGCGGTGGCTGGTTTGTATTATTATCTTAAGGTGGTGGGGGCGATGTATTGGACTCAACCACTCACCAGTGCGGATGTGGTGCCGGTTCGCGGGTGGAGTGCCGTGGCTATCGCACTCCTTTCCATTTTGATTTTGATGCTTGGTTTTTGGCCAATGCCTATTCAGTGGTGGATCGAGCCCGTGCTTTCACAGGGGTCGCTGATTTTCAGCCTCCGTTGAAGCTTGTTTCACTGAGTTGCGCACAGGCGTAGAACGACTAGGATGCATCCATGACACATTTGAATGCCGCTGTGCACTTCACCCCCGGTAATGAAAAGCTGGTCCGCCTGACCGAGATTGCGGCATTCCGTCTGAAGAGTTTGTTAGAAAGACAAAAGCGGCCTGATGGCGCATTGAGAGTGGCGGTCGTAGGTGGCGGTTGTTCCGGGCTGCAATACCGCATGGATTTAGTGGATGGTCCATCTCATCGGGATATCCTGGTTCCCTCAATGGGCGTTAACGTGGTGGTGGATCCCAAAAGTGCACTTTTTGTCAGCGGGTCGGTTGTGGATTTCAGCGATGATTTACAAAAGGGTGGATTCAAAGTGACTAACCCGAATGCGGAGGCGCACTGTTCGTGCGGAGAGAGCTTTTCTGCCTGATTGGATAAGGGCGGTCACCATGAATCCGTTTACTGTGTTTGGATTGACTCCCCGTCCGTGGTTGGATCCTGAATTATTAAGGGGGCGTCACCATGAACTCAGCCGTATGTATCATCCTGATGTTAAAAGCACGGGCAATTTGGATATGTGGGAGCAGGTTGGTCTATCGCACGCGCTGTTAGCCGATGAGGTGGCGCGGTTAAAATGGCTTTTGCAAGATGCGGGCATCTCGGATCCTGATGCAGTTCGAAACATCCCCGAATCGATTGCGGCGTGTTTTGTCAGGGTGGGGGATGGAGTGCGCCGGGCGGTGGAGATGTTGAAGCGGGCCGAGGAATCCGACTCTCAACTCGAGCGAGCCCTCTTGCAGAACGAAATCATGGAGACTACTGTGGAGTTGCAGAGTTGTGCGAGTGTAGTAGGCGGAATGTTAAAACAATCGAGCGAACAACTGAAGGCTCTGGATACTCACTGGGATTTATTTCAGAATGTGGAAGGGCTTCTGGAGGTTTATCGTTCGCTGGTCTATTTGAAACGGTGGGAGCGGCAGATCGATGAAGCGCAGTTTCGTTTGATGGGCTTGGGTTAAGATAGCATTTATCGGTCTTTTTTCTTTGCTTAAGTCAAGGACGTGCCATGTTATAAACAACCGGGGTGCCCAAATGGGCTGAGAATCGATTTAGGATTGATAGAAGATCGGTAACCCGTTGAACCTGATTCGGGTTATGCCGACGAAGGGAGTTCACCGGGTGTGATACTTTCTTACTGCGGAGGATCCGGGTCGCAACATCATCCAGATCATGATCGCAGAAAATCGCTCCAACCCTAACTTGTCCGCAGGGCCGATGGCTTTGTTCCCCAATTCCCAAAAGGTTTATGTGGAGGGTAGCCGTCCCGACGTCAGAGTACCGTTTCGGGAGATCGCTTTAGCTCCTACCCGGACTCCATCGGGGCAGGTTGAAGAAAATGATCCGGTGCGTGTTTATGACACCAGTGGCCCTTGGACCGAGCCTTCATTTCACGGCGATATACGGCAGGGCCTTCCAGCCATGCGTGCGGAGTGGATACGTGAGCGTAGTGATGTGCAGGCCTATGAGGGCAGGGGAGTCCAGTCGATTGATAATGGATATCTTTCCGAAGATCACGCACGTTGGGCTCTCGAAAAGGAGGGCCGTAACGGCCGTCTGGAAATCTTTACGGTAAACCGTCAGCCACTGCGGGCCTCCAAGGGCACTCCGGTCACTCAGCTTCATTATGCCCGCAAGGGTATCATCACTCCAGAGATGGAGTTCATCGCCATCCGTGAGAATGCGCGACTTCAGTCGGCGCGTGGAGGGCTGGAAATGCGCGATAAGGGGCCTCGCAATGACTTGACGAGACAGCATGAGGGCAACGCTTGGGGAGCCGCCATTCCGTCTGAAATCACTCCGGAATTTGTTCGTGATGAGGTAGCACGGGGCCGCGCCATCATTCCTTGCAACGTCAATCATCCGGAGCTGGAGCCCATGATTATCGGCAGGAATTTTCTAGTCAAAATTAACGCCAATATCGGGAACAGCGCGGTAGCATCTTCTATTGAGGAAGAGGTAGAAAAAATGCGGTGGGCTACACATTGGGGGGCAGATACCATTATGGATTTGTCCACTGGTAAGAATATACATGCTACCCGGGAGTGGATCATACGAAATTCACCGGTTCCGGTGGGGACGGTGCCCATCTATCAGGCCTTGGAAAAAGTGGGGGGCAAGGCGGAAGATTTGACTTGGGAACTCTACCGCGACACGTTAATCGAACAGGCCGAGCAAGGCGTCGATTATTTTACCATTCATGCCGGGGTTTTGCTGAGGTTTATTCCTCTTACCGCGCAGCGTATGACCGGCATCGTCAGTCGGGGTGGCTCCATTATGGCCAAGTGGTGCCTCGCCCATCATCAGGAAAATTTTCTCTACACGCACTGGGATGAAATTTGTGACATCATGGCTGCTTACGACATCAGTTTTTCGATTGGTGACGGACTGCGCCCGGGATCGATTGCCGATGCCAATGATCTGCCCCAGTTCGGGGAGCTGGAGGTGCAGGGAGAGTTGACGAGGAGAGCCTGGGCCAAAGATGTGCAGGTCATGAACGAGGGGCCGGGCCATGTCCCTATGCACATGATTCATGAAAACATGACTAAACAACTGGAGTGGTGCGGTGAAGCTCCGTTCTACACGCTCGGACCGTTGACCACGGATATTGCGCCAGGATATGATCACATCACTTCCGGAATCGGAGCTGCGATGATTGGTTGGTATGGTTGCGCGATGCTTTGTTATGTGACGCCCAAAGAACATCTGGGTCTGCCGGATCGTGAGGATGTGCGCGAGGGAGTCGTAACGTATAAAATTGCGGCTCATGCGGCCGATCTGGCCAAGGGACATCCGGCGGCGCAGTTCCGGGACAACGCACTGAGCAAGGCCCGTTTTGAATTCCGTTGGGAGGATCAATTCAACCTTTCATTGGATCCTTTCCGCGCACGCGAATATCACGATGAAACTCTTCCCCAAGAAGGCGCTAAGTCCGCGCATTTTTGCTCAATGTGTGGCCCGCACTTTTGCTCCATGAAAATCACTGAAGATGTCAGGCGCTATGCGGAACAAATGGGTTTGGCGGATGAGGAAGCCCTGCAGAAAGGAATGGCTGAAAAGAGCCGCGAATTTCTGGAAAAAGGAGCTGAGGTTTATTTAAAGTGACCGGCTAGCACTGACATGCACCGCATAACACGTGTTTCCGTTCTGCGTCGGCATCTGGTTCCGTTGAGGAAGAAGGGCCACCGCATTGCCTTGGTGCCGACGATGGGTGCACTGCATGAAGGACATCTGCGTCTGGTCGATCTGGCCCGTAAGCATGCGGATGTGGTGGTGATGAGCCTTTATGTCAACCCGGTACAGTTCGGGCCCAAGGAGGATTTCAAGCGTTACCCACGCCCTTGGCAGGAAGATTGCGCTCTGGCCGCCGGACGCGGGGTGGACGTGATGTTCCGGCCTTCATCACTTTATGCGGAAAATGATTCGGTGCGTGTGATTGAGCGGGAATGCTCACTAGGCCGCTGTGGAGCGGTGCGTCCCGGGCATTTTGACGGAGTGACCACGGTGGTGGCCAAATTGTTTCTGATTGTTCAGCCTGATGTGGCGGTCTTTGGACAAAAGGACGGTCAGCAACTCGATGTGATCGAACGCATGGTGCGTGATCTCTATTTCCCGGTGAAAATGGTTCGGGCACCCATAGTAAGAGATCGCGATGGCCTAGCCATGAGTTCACGGAATCGCTATTTGACCAAGGAGGAGCGTGAGCTGGCAGTGCGTTTCGCGTCGATTTTAAGGGAGGAATGCTCCATCGGAGGTGCGGAGGGTGCTGTGGTAGCGCGTATACAGAAACGATTGACCGGTCTTGCCGGGATACGACTGGAATATGTGGAAGCAGTGAGGGGCAGGATCCATGTGGCCGTGTATGTGGGGACAACCAGGTTGATCGATAACCGCTTGGTGCGCGCGGGGAACACTTGAAATCCGCGCGATCAATATTACAGGTTGGATATCTGTGACGGTTCTGCGTAGTTTTGCCTCTTTATGCGCCGATTGGTATTGAGTGTAATCCTGATAGCGAGCTGCCTGACCACCGATCAAGGGTTGGCTCAGGGATCTGATCTAGATACGATTCGGTTTTCCTCGCGGGAGTGGCACCGTATTAACGCTTTCTCTGAGGCCTATGGCTTTTCTAAACCGCACTTTAAGGGCGAACCGGGAAGCTCCGTCGAAATCAAAGGGCCCTATGGGAAAATTGAGTTTTTTGAGGGGGATCGCAAAGCGAAGATTAATGGATTGGTAGCGTGGCTCAGTTTTCCGATTATTCAGGGCAGCGATGGGCAGTGGCTCATTTCCAAAGCGGATGTTGAAAACCTGATGGCACCGATTCTGCGCCCTGATGAAGTCATACCCCGTAAGAGGGTGCGTGGTGTGGTGGTGGATCCCGGACATGGCGGAGCCGACAGAGGGGCACGAACCGCCTCCGGCTATACAGAAAAAGCGGCGACTTTAGCCACGTCTATTCACCTTAAATCACTACTGGAAAAAGATAGCATCCCGGTAGTGATGACCCGATCCAGTGATGTGTTTGTTTCGCTTCAGGAACGGGCCAATCTCGCCAATCGATATCCTGAGTATCTATATATCAGTATTCACTACAACAGCGTTACTCAACGCCACGTCAATGGTGTCGAAATCTACAGTATGTCACCGCGCGGCACGCCTTCCACTTCATCAGGAGGAAAACTGCAGCGTTCCGATTTTGATCGTTATGAGGGCAACCGGCACGATTTGCAGAATGCATGGTTAATGGATTTGATGCATCGGGAGTTGATGACCATGCACACCGAAAAGGGAGACCGCGGCAGAAAACGAGCGCGGTTTGTGGTTTTGAGGGAAGTGGCTATTCCGGCCGTGTTGGTCGAGGGAGGATTTATGTCCAACCCGGTGGATGGGCGGTTGATTGAATCGGATAGCTACCGCAAGAAAGTGGCTAATGCGGTATTTCGAGCTATCAAAAACTATATTGAAATGATGAATTCCAGACCGCGTCCGCCCTTTTACAAATTACGACCTACCGAAGCTGAACCGGAAGTCGCGCAGGTCGTAGTGCCAGTAGCACCGGTGGTAGTCGCCCCGCCTTCGTCACCCGTTCCCATTATAGTAGCTCCCCCTCCGGTAGCGCCGGAGCCAACTTCAGCAGAAAAAGCAGTTCCCACCAGTGAATTGGATCCCCTTGTCGAGAGGCTTAAACAGGCGGTGCAAGAGCCTGCGCAGACGCCGCAGTCCGTTCCGGCTCTGTCTGCTGAGGAAGGCAGGTAACGGTGAGTGATTCCAGGCCTCTGGGTGTCTTTGATTCAGGAGTAGGAGGATTGACCGTGGTGCGGGCACTCAACCGATTACTGCCCGGAGAATCGATCATTTATTTGGGTGATACGGCACGAGTGCCGTATGGCAATAAATCACCGGAAGCGATCAGGCGTTATGCCCGTGAGGATGCGTTTTTTTTGACGGAACGTGGGGTTAAGGCGGTGGTGATCGCTTGTAATACGGCTTCGGCCCATGCCTTGGAGACCGTAAGTGGAGCTATGGATGTACCTGTGTTGGGAGTGATTAAACCGGGGGTGGAAGCAGCTTTGGAGCGCAGTGAATCAGGACGTATCGGGATTATGGGAACAGCGGGAACTATTGCCAGCGGTGCCTATCAAGATGGCATCCGCGCCCGGCGTCCGGATGCGCACATCGTGGCGCGGTCGACGCCACTACTAGTTCCTCTTATCGAGGAAGGCTGGCTAGATCATAAAGCGTGCAAACTTGTTGTGCAGGAGTATCTATGCCCTTTCTTAGAGGCGAACACCGACACGCTGGTTCTGGCCTGCACGCATTACCCATTGATTCGTCCACTTCTGGAGGAGATGGCAGGTAGTCGTATGGAAATGGTGGACTCGGCAGGGACGTGTGCTCAAGAAGTGCGGCGAGTATTAGGTGAGCGCGGGCTTTTATCGGATGCGGCGGAGGGGGGCCACATTCAAGCGTGCCTAACCGATTATTCACCCCATTTTCAAAGTTTGGCTGAGCGTTTTCTGGATAGACCTTTGATGGAGATTGAACGAGTAAATGTGGATGGCGGTTGAATTGAGCAGGGGATGCAAGTTGCTTGATTTCCGAGGTGAGTAAAGCAAGGTAGGATATTATGTTTAACGAGTCGGAATTGTTAGAAGCACTCAGGAGTGTCAAATACCCCGGATTCAGCCGGGACATTGTGTCCTTTGGGCTGGTTAAAAAGATTCACTGCGAGGGTGATGCTGTAACGGTATTTATCGAGCTCACTGCACGTGACCAACGGGTTCCGGCAGAGATTGATGCCGAAGTAAGACGTGTACTGACATCCCAAAAAGGTGTGGCACGTGTGGCGGTGGAAATGAAAGTTCATGAGCCGGTATCTGTAGCCGCCGCGCAAAGCCCTGCGGCAGCGGGGCAAACCATTCCGGGAATCCGCCATATTATCGCCGTGGCGAGCGGCAAAGGCGGTGTAGGCAAGTCCACCGTCAGCGCGAACTTGGCGGTGGCCGCCGCCAGGCGTGGATTGCGGGTGGGGCTGCTTGATTGTGATTTATATGGGCCCAGCATGGCACTGATGTTTGGGGTGAAGGAACGGCCTGCTGTAACGGATGATGAAAAACTCGAACCCGCAGTGCGTTTGGGGGTGAGGTTGATGAGTATGGGGTTTTTGGTGGATGAGGATGCTCCGGTCATTTTGCGAGGACCCATGGTTACCCGCTACACCCAACAGTTTCTGGGGCAAGTCAACTGGGGTGAACTGGATTATTTATTTCTGGATCTTCCTCCTGGGACGGGAGACATTCAGCTGACCATCGTGCAAACGGTGGCTTTGAGTGGTGCGGTGGTGGTAACGACTCCTCAGGAGGTGGCACTCATTGATGCGCGTAAAGCCATCAAGATGTTTGAGAAGGTCAGTGTGCCCGTATTGGGAATCGTGGAAAACATGAGTCATTTTCTGTGCCCCAGCGATGGCAAAAGGTATGCACTCTTTGGTGAGGGCGGGGGACGACGTGAGGCTGAAAAACAAGGCGTTGCGTTACTGGGTGAAATACCGTTGGAAATGACAACGCGGGAAGCAGGTGACCTTGGTGTGCCCGTGGTGGCATCACACCCTCAAAGCGCCTCAGCCACGGCGTTTGAAAGTGTCATCACTAAATTGGGAGAAGTATTAGCTGGCAGTAATTAGTCTGAAATTAGATTGACAGAACAGGCATGCATTACGATTGTGTAATATATTGAGATTATGAGTGCAGACCCGCACGAGTCCGAGAACCTATTCCGAAATTCCGCCCTTTACCGGGAATTTTTATCCGAGCGTGAGGAAATCCTCAGGCATAAATGGATTGAGAGTGAAAAAGCGGGATACGATATAGGTTTTGAAAAAGCCCTTTTGGATTGGATCGTCCAACATCGCTCGCGTTGGCGAGATGAACGACTTAA
>JBHJOR010000001.1:0-79817 GCA_050329585.1 Methylacidiphilales bacterium
CATCAACGCCGCCGAGCACTTTGCAAAAGGCAAACGCCAGAACCAACTGACGGAAGAGCACATCGCCAAAATCATCGACACCTACCAGAACCGCACGGAAGCCCCCCGCTACTCCCGCCGCGTGGAGATGGCGGAGATCGAGAAGAACGGCTCCAACCTCAACATCTCCCGCTACATCAGCACGGCTGTGGGGGAGGAGGAGATTGATATTATTGCAACGAATGCCGGATTGGTCGCAATTGAGGAAACGATCAAGACGGCGACTAACAAACATAACGAATTTCTCAAGGAACTCGGTTTGCGGGAATTACCTTAACGGGCCTGCTTGGTAGAAGAGCAGATGGCTGGGGAGGAGATGGTAGCTATGAATGAATCCAATCCAGCAGTTGTTGTTCAGATTCAGGTTCGGGGCCGAGGGGGGTGGCGGGGCACTGATGGCGGAACCAGGTGAGTTGACGGCGGGCATACTGCCAGGTTTGTTTCTCGATGGAGTCAATGCAGCTGGCCAGATTCATACGTCCCCGTTTCCAGGCCAGGACTTCGCGGTATCCTATGGCCCGGCTGGAGGGGGATTCTTCCCAACCCGCAACTCCTGCCAGACGTTCCACTTCGTCGGCCCATCCACGTTCGATCATGTTGCCGATACGCTTTTTGATACGCTCACGCAGTTCGGCAGTCTCGCGTCCATATAGAAAGACCGGAGCATCGGCCAGCAGGCCGGGCTGGCGGGAGCGCTGCCAGACACTCATCGGCCTTCCGGTGGCCCGGGCAACCCCGAGGGCACGGACGATGCGACGGGGGTTGTTCAAATCCGCAGTGGCGGCCCATTCAGGATCGGCCTTCTGTATGGCGTCTTGGAGGAGGTGTAGCGGCCAACCCTCCAACTCATCGCGCACTTCCTGCGGGACGGGTGGAGCAGGGCTCAGTCCCCGAAGCAATGCGGAGACGTAGAGTCCGGTTCCACCGACCCAAATCATGACCGGCGGGTGGCGTTGGATCCACCCAGCCGCATGTTTCAGATAATCGGCCACCGTAAACGAGGTGCAAGGGTCAGCCACGTCGAGGCCATGGTGGAGGATGTCGCCGCGCTCTTCGGGGGTGGGTTTACCGGTGCCCACATCCATACCGCGGTAAATTTGGAAGGCGTCCACCGAGACGATTTCGGCGCCGGTGGCTTTGGCAACACGCAGGGCGAGATCGGTTTTCCCGGAAGCGGTGGGACCGACCACGATAAGATGCCGGGTGGCGGGGTTCCCGTTCATAGTTGGATCACACGATGGAAATCAGTAGCCATCCCATGAGGGCTCGGGACTGATTTTCCAGCGTTCATACAGATCGGGCGCGAGTTCATCGAGAAAGCGCGAGGGCTTGAGCCAGACATCGCCATAACTTCCGCGGGTGGCGTTGAGTTCGGGTTGGAGCAGGTAGAGCTCTTCCTGCGCGCGGGTGACCGCGACGTAAAAAAGCCGGCGCTCTTCTTCTTCGCCTTCATCGGATTCAAGGGAGCGTGAAGAGGGAAATTGGCCTTCGCAGAGCATGAGCAGGAAGACGATGCGCCATTCGAGGCCTTTGGCCTGGTGGATGGAGCTGAGTTTGAGCGCATCTTCATCGTCCGGGGAAGGATCCAGAGCGGGCCGCGCTTCTAGATTGGTCATCAGAGATAATTGGGCGAGGAACTCCTCGGTTTGATCGAACCCCGAGGCGAAGGCTTCCAATTGCCGTAAATCCTCCAGACGGCTGGGGTAGTTGGCAAACTTCAGCTTGAGGTAGTCCTCGTAGACCGCGTCCAAGACCAGGCGGATCAGCCGGTCGGGCGATGAGGTGGTCACTTCGTTGAGCAATTGCTGGTGGGTATGGGCCCATTGTAACCAACCTTCGCGCGCTTTGGCGGGGGGCTTGATTTCCTCCCAGGGTTTGCCGGTGCGCGATTCTTTCCAGAGTTTGTCGGCGGAAGCGGCTCCGACGCCGGGGAGCATTTGGGCGGCGCGTTTGAAGGATATTTCGTCTGAAGGATTCACCGCGCATCGCAGGTAGGCGGAGAGGTCTTTGACGTGGGCCTGCTCGAAAAATCTCAATCCGGAGGTGATCTGGAAGGGGATGTTCCGGCGGGTCAGTTCCATTTGCAGCTCCATCGAATGAAAATGGGAGCGATACAAGACGGCCATCTCGGCCAGTGCGGTGCCCGTCTCGTGAAGTTCCATCACGCGCTGGGCGACGAATTTGGCTTGTTGACGGGTATCGTGAACGGACACGCGGGCGGGTCGCGTGCCGGGGGCTTTGACGGCGCGGAGTTCTTTGGGGAATTGGCGGGCATTGTGGGAGATGGAGTCATTGGCCAGAGCCAGGATTTCCGGGGTGCTGCGGTAGTTGGTCTCGATACGGATGACGGTGGTGCCGTCATGGCGGTCGGGAAAGTGGATGATGTTTTCGAAATGTGCGCCGCGCCAGGAGTAGATGCTCTGCGCGTCGTCACCGACCACCATGACGCGGTGATGCGCGTCGGCCAGCAGAGCGACCATTTCGGCCTGCAGAATGTTGGTGTCCTGATACTCGTCCACCAGCAGGTGACGGAACTGATTCTGGTAACGTTCCCGCAGATCCGATTGGTCTTCCAACAGGCGAACACTCAGGGTGAGTAAATCATCGTAGTCCACCGCATTGCTGGAGCGTTTGCGCTGTTGGTAGGAATCAAAGAGGGCGGCCACCTCTTTTTTGATTTCACCGAAGTAGGGATAGTGGGTGTCGATGGTGCGGTCGGTATCAGCCCTCATGTTGGAGGCCATGCTAAGCACGGACTGGATGACTTCCGGCTTGGGAAAAGGTGCATCTTTTTTATTAAATCCGGAGTCGGCGATGCAGGCGGCGACCAAATCTTTGGAGTCTTCCTGGTCGAAAATGGTGAACCCGGGATCCAAGTGGGCGGCGGCGGCGTGACGGCGCAGGAGGCGATGGCCCACATGGTGGAAGGTGCCGCCCCACATTCTGGAGAAATCCTGGGGCACCAAGTCCTCTACCCGGCGCATCATTTCTTTGGCGGCTTTGTTGGTGAAGGTCAGCAGCAGGATGTTTTCGGGTGCGACGCCATGTTCGACGAGATAAGCAACACGGTAGGTGAGGGTGCGGGTTTTACCACTGCCCGCGCCGGCGATAACCAGAAGGGGGCCGGGAGGAGCGGTGACCGCGCGGAATTGCTCCGTGTTGAGTTCCGCCTCGTATCGGATGCGGGGGGCGGCGGTTCCGGCGGGCCTGAGTTGGTATTCCCGTTCCATCAGGGGTTGGGCGTGGAGCGTTGTGATTTAAGCCATGTGGCGGCGGCGGCCAGATCCAATCGCCCATCGTAAAGGGCTTTACCCATGATGACCCCGTGCAAACCGGTCAGAGAGGCCAGTGCCTTGATATCATCCAGCGAACCAACTCCCCCGGAGGCGATGACCTGGGGCACCCCGGAATCGATCATTTCTTGTTGGGCGGCGAGGTTGGGCCCGGTAAACATGCCGTCGGTGGCAATGTCGGTGTAAATGAGAGTGGTCACGCCGCAGTCCATGACCCGGCGGGCCAGATCCAACGACCGCCATGATGAGACTTCCACCCATCCGTGGGTGGCCACGTATCCATCCTTCGCGTCGATTCCGACGGCCACCCGTTCCGATCCGAAGGTGGTGATCATGTGGCGCAGGAATTCCGGTTCCTGACAGGCTTTGCTTCCGATGATGACCCGGCTGACGCCTGCTGAGAAGGCGGCCTCGGCCGCTTCCAGGCTACGGATGCCTCCGCCCAGCTCACAGGGAATGGAGATCTCTTGGGTGATCTGCCGCACCGCCTCAAGGTTGCGCTGTTCACCGGTGAATGCGGCGTCCAGATCCACCACGTGCAGGAGGTCGCCCCCCTCATCCTGCCAGCGTCGGGCCATGGCTGCCGGGTCTTTGGAATAAACCGTTTTACGATCCGCCTTTCCCTGTTCCAACCGCACCACCTCACCACCCATCAAATCAATCGCCGGCAATAATTTCATCTCATCAATCAACACCATTTCTCCACGGGGTGCAACCCGCATCCAGAGGTTCGGGAGGCCGGCATGGCAGTATGGCTGAGTTTGGCATTGACCTTAGAACGACGCTTTCTAGCTTTTCGAGCCTTGCCAAGGCGTGGCATGCATGGGTTGAGTGGGGAAGAGATCGAGCCGGGGTATGGGGTTATGGAGTTATAGACGTGATATTTAAGCCAAATTGGAATCATATTTATCGGGACTGGTTGGGTAATCCTCGAGGGGATATTCTGGCGGGTTTGGTGGTGGCGTTGGCACTGATTCCGGAGGCGATTGCGTTTTCGATCATTGCGGGGGTGGATCCGAGCGTGGGGTTGTATGCTTCCTTTTGTATGGCGGTGGTGCTGGCAGTGGTGGGGGGACGTCCGGGGATGATTTCAGCGGCAACGGGGGCGATGGCTTTGTTGATGGTGACGTTGGTCAAAGAGCACGGGCTACATTATCTTCTGGCCGCCACGCTTTTGACCGGCGTGCTGCAAATTGCTGCCGGGCTGTTCCGGCTGGGCAACCTGCTTCGCTTCGTTTCCAAGTCGGTGACCACTGGGTTTGTGAATGCCTTGGCGATCTTGATTTTTATGGCTCAGTTGACCGAGTTCAAGGACGCGGGGTGGTTGATGTATGCGATGGTGGCCGCTGGATTGGCCGTGATTTATCTTCTACCGCGTCTGACCACTTCCATCCCCTCGCCCTTGGTGTGTATCATTGCCCTGACGCTGGTTTCCGTGGTGTTCAATATGGATCTGCGCACCGTGGGGGACATGGGGAAGCTGCCCTCCAACCTGCCCCACTTTTTGTGGCCGGATATTCCATGGACATGGGAAACTCTGATGATTCTGCTGCCTTACAGTGTTCCTCTGGCGGTGGTGGGTCTGTTGGAGTCGCTGATGACCGCGAGTATTGTGGATGAACTGACCGATACGGAGAGCGACAAGAACCGGGAGTGCACGGGTCAGGGCATCGGCAACCTGGTGTGCGGTCTGTTTGGTGGCATGGCCTCTTGTGCGATGATCGGACAGTCGATCATCAATGTCAAATCGGGCGGTCGGGGCAGGTTGTCCTCGCTGACGGCAGGTGTTTTTTTGCTTTTGATGATTGTGCTGGGTGCGGAGTGGGTGAGGCAAATCCCGATGGCGGCATTGGTGGCGGTGATGTTCATGGTGGCAATTGGCACGTTTAGTTGGAGTTCCTTGAGGGATCTGGTGCGGATTCCGAGGTCTTCGAGTCTGGTGATGGTCAGCACGGTGGTGGTGGTGGTGTGGACCCATAACTTGGCACTGGGGGTGATGGTGGGCATTTTGCTCAGCAGTCTCTTCTTCGCACACCATGTGGCTCACTTGATGAGGATTTCATCGACACTGGACGTTACCGGCAAGCTGCGCACCTATCTCGTGGAAGGGCAGTTGTTTTTTGTTTCATCGAGTCGTTTTGCCGAGGCCTTTGATTTCAAGGAGGTTTTGAACAAAGTAATCATCGATGTGACACCCGCCCATTTTTGGGATCTGACGGCAGTCTCCGCTCTGGACAAGGTGGTGATCAAATTTAAGCGCGATGGCACGGAGGTCGAGCTGCGGGGCTTGAACCAAGCCAGCGCGACATTGTTGGACCGTCATGCGGTCTATGACAAACCCGGGGCATTGGATGCCACTCCTGGACACTAAGGGCAAAATCATGAAACAAGCACCTCTTTTCATTTACAGTGACGGTTCGACGTATGCTGCCAGTGTGTGTTTCTACGGGGGATGGGCGGCGACACGCCTGAGCCTGCCGGTGCGGGTTTGGCACATGTTGGATCCCCACCGTGAGCATGCCGACTTGGTGGACTTGAGCGGGAATCTCAAGCCGGGTGCACAGGAAAATCTCCTGCAGGAATTGGTGACGCTGGAGGAAAGTAAAAACCGTCTGGCGCGCCTGCAAGGGGAAACCATCCTGGAGTCCGCCTTGACGATGCTGCGTGGTGCCGGACTCCAGGATGTGTCCGGCGAGCAACAACATGGGTCGTTGGTGGAACATGTGGAAGAAAACAGCCAGACCCCCTCGATGATTGTGATTGGCAAACGCGGACAGTCGCACGGCCAGGCGCGCTCACACTTGGGCAGCAACATGGAGCGCGTGATACGCGCCGCATCCTGCCCGGTTTTGGTCTGCTCGCGTGAAACCCGCCCTGTGGCGTCATTTCTGCTGGCTTATGATGGCGGTGAAAGCTCGAAGAAGGCGCTCGAATACGTGTTGAGCCGTCCGTTGTTCAAGGGATTGAATGCTGTGATGGTGCGGGTGGGCCATGCCACACCGGAGGTGGAGGCCGAGATGAAGTCGGCCGGGGAGCGCTTAAAGACTGAGGGTTTTAAGGTGGATACGCGCATTGTGTCCGGTGATCCCGCCCATGTTTTCTCGGTTCTGGTGGAGACACTTCAGATAGATCTACTGGTGATGGGTGCTTATGGACATTCGAGGATACGGCAGTTTTTGGTGGGAAGCACCACCACGGAAATGATCCGCAGTTGCCGCATTCCCGTATTGATGTTTCGTTGAGCACTTTCCTGCGCCCGATGCACGTATCGGCACGATCAAAGCGGTCATAAACATCCTAAAATAGGGCTTGGACACTTCGAATAACCAAGCTATGCCAATCAAGGTGAATGTGCTCAATTCGCTACAGAAGCTCCTGTTTGCAGGATTGCTGGGGATGGCCATGACTGGCTTGGCGCAGGCGCACAGCGGTGCGGGGGCAAATCATGGCATGGGGGACGGGTTTTTCCATCCGCTACACGGGCTTGATCACCTTTTAGCGATGGTAGCGGTAGGTTTATGGTCGGTGCAACGCACTGGAGGGGAGGGTTGGTGGAAATTACCGGCCATTTTTTTGGTGATGATGGTGGCGGGCTGGATCGGGGGGGTGGCGTGGGGCCCGATGCCTGCCAACGAGGCAGGTATATTTATATCCGTTGTGGTGCTGGGAACATTCTTAGTTCTAGCCTTTCGACCCGCCTGGGGGGTTTCCATGGCGTGCGTCGGGCTTTTTGGGCTTATCCATGGATGGGCGCATGGGGTCGAGATGCCCGGAGGCTCTTCGGGTTGGCATTATGCAGGAGGATTCATGATATCGACGATGCTGCTTCATGGCAGCGGCGTAGGGTTGGCACTGTATCTTGGGAAACTCGGGCACGGAATCGTTTTGCGGGGGTGTGGAGCATTGATCCTGCTGACGTTACTCATCGGAATCTTCCAGTCGTCCTAGGTGAATGGCCTGATCGCTTGATTCCAGGCTTTCTCGCATCGAACACCCGCAAAGGGGATCAACCGAAGTTCTTAAAGAACTTTTTCATGCGTCGATCGTATTTGCGCCGCCAGCGTTCTTCCGGGGTCAGACCGTAGTATTCCCATAATCGAATGCCTAAAGGAACTAAAATACCTACCACCGAAATCAAAACGATGAGATAGATCCAAAAAAGAGGCCCCGGGGTTTCTTGCATATAAATATCTGTTGGAAACAACCTTACAGATTACTGATGGAATAATCAATTGACATTTTACCCTATCGTCACTAGTTATTAACACGTTATTCACATTATTTGAATCCGAGTTCTTATTTGACTTCCACGCCGACACCTCTAGCTTTTTAAATGCTGAAACTCTAAATTTCAGCTCAAGCAAATAGTCGCCTAACGAACCCAAAACCCCACCACATTATGAAATACGCAAAAGCTATTGATCTAGGACCTGCCCTAGCGATGAAACGCTTCCACCGGAATCGTCCCCGCCGACTGACCCTCTGGGGCTTTGTGATCGCCTCTAATCTGGCTTGGATCGCCACAGCGGTGGTTTTGGCCTCGGGCTGGTGGAGCACCAGCAAGGTAGGCATCGCCTTAACCGACTTTTATTTGGAGGAGCGCTCCAAGTGGATGCGCGTTTCTGAAGAGCAACAGAATTTGTTACGGGATCGTAACATGGAGATCGCCCGCATGGTGGCGTTCCAAACTTCATCACCCAATGATGTGGTGGAGTTGGCGAAGAAAGTAAACCTAGTCTTAGCGAACTCCCAAGGTTCCAAACGCAGCTTTTTGGAAGAAGCGGTTCCCGAAGCTATCCGTATGCAGGTTCAATATGACATTCCCGCCTCGGCCATCATTGCAATGGCCATCTACGAAAGCGGTTACGGTCGCAGTGATCTGGCCAGCCAGTATCACAATTACTTCGGCATGAAAGCGTACCATTGGAATGGCAAGAAGGTGAACATGCCGACTACCGACAGCGGAGTGCGCACTCGGGCGGATTTCCGTGTTTATCCGAGCATGGGGGATGGTTTCCAAGGTTTCGCCGAGTTCCTGAAATCAAAGAGCCGATACAGCAAAGCGTTCCGCCACACCACCGGCACCGAATTTGTGCGCGAGGTGTTGGCTGCCGGTTACTGTCCGGACAGCGATTACCTGGCCAATATCCGAACCATCATGGAGCGTCATAACCTCCACGCCTTGGACAACATCATTGCCCAAGGCAAGGAGGCACCCTATCAGGTGGCGTGGAACAAGATGAAGGAACCGATCAAGTAACCCCCTTCTTGACGAAGCCCGGCTGCGCGCCGGGCTTTTTTGGCTCTCATGACTTCTCCATCAGCTTCGCCGTTACCCGTTTCTTTGGAAACGAATGAGTTGATGGCTTGTCTGGAAGCTTACTTTAAGGCGGTTGATTCCCAAAAAAGTGCTGCGCCTCTTGATTTGACTGAACCTATCCGGAGGATGGACGAATGGTCCACCGACAAACTCAGCAACGCTCCTGCTCCTGTGCGGCACTATCTGCAATCGCGCAGTTACCGGAAAGCCTATCTGGCTCTCGGCGGGAAACGGTAAATGGCCTCCTGGTATAATTCATTCAGCAGACCGAATTCTAGGACTTGAAGATTACGATTGGGTCAGGACGGTAAGAACGTCTTGGGCTTGTTGTTCGGTCGAGGCGGACTCATCTTTCCAAATCAGTTTCCCCTTTTGAAAGAGAAAGGCCTGTCGTTTGGCAAAGTTACCCATGGAAGGAACACCGAATGATTTGACCACCACACCATCGACGTCCGCCAACAACGTAAAGGGCAGGTTGAATTTATCGGCGAAGGCTTTTTGTCCGGCCACAGAATCCCGGCTGACGCCGATAACCTTCACTCCTTTATCCTGAAGATCCGAGTAGGCGTCACGAAGGCTGCAAGCCTGTTTGGTGCATCCGGGGGTGTCGGCTTTGGGGTAAAAATACACGAGCAGGAACGGCTCTTGCCGAAGCGACTTGAGCTTTATCTGAGCCCCGGATTGATCGTTGGCCACAACGTCGGGAAGTTCAAACCCCAAATCCAGCGATGCATTCACGGTTCCACCAAAAAGCGCTAAAAGTCCTGCGGAAAGCCATTTTGTCATGCAATATACTCGCACAGCATCATAAATCCGCAAGCCCCTCCGTTTTTCTGATTTTCAGCCATGGAAGCACGTTCTATATTCCGCGCATGAATCCATCTTGGCAGGCCTATCAAAATCAAATCATCTCCATTGAACCCCTTGGTATCACTCTCGATGTCAGCCGGATGCAGCACGATCCTTCATGGATCGAAGACCTGAAGCCGCGGATCGATCTGGCCTTCGACCAGATGAATGAGCTGGAGAAAGGCTCTATTGCCAACCCGGATGAAAACCGGATGGTGGGCCATTACTGGTTGAGAAATCCAGCATTAGCCCCCGATTCCGGGCTTCGCAAGGCCATTGAATCTACCCTGGAAGACGTTAATGATTTTGTCCGGAAAATCCACGCTGGCTCCCTTTGCCCGCCGGGAGGGGGAAAATTCACCGAACTTCTGGTGGTCGGCATCGGCGGTTCTGCGCTCGGCCCTCAATTTATCGCCGACGCACTTGGTGACAGTGATGATTTTCTCAATATCCATTTTATCGACAATACCGATCCGGATGGAATAGCGCGAGTGCTGACACGTTTAGGATCCCTGCTGGCCTCCACCCTGACCGTGGTCATTTCTAAATCAGGCGGCACTAAAGAAACCCGCAACGGCATGCTGATGGTCGCCAACGCTTATCACCAACAGGGACTGGAACACGCGCCGCATTTTGTGGCGATTACGGGCGAAGGTTCACTGCTCGATCAAACCGCGGTTTCGGAAAAATGGCTGAAACGCTTCCCGATGTGGGATTGGGTGGGCGGACGAACGTCGGTGATGAGCACGGTGGGGCTGGTTCCGATGGCCTTACAGGGTTGTGATATCGAGTCCTTTTTAGACGGAGCAGCACAAATGGATGCTGCCACCCGAGTGCCCGAGGCACTGACCAACCCGGCCATGATGCTGGCCTTGATGTGGCACCATGCCGGGGAAGGCCGCGGTAAAAAAGACATGGTGGTGCTTCCTTACAAGGATCGTCTGATGCTCTTTTCCAAATACCTCCAGCAGTTGGTGATGGAATCACTCGGAAAAGAAAAGGATCTTGATGGCCGGGTGGTTCACCAAGGGATCGCCGTCTATGGCAACAAAGGATCAACCGACCAACACGCCTACGTGCAACAGCTCAGAGATGGCGTGAATAATTTTTTCGTCACATTCATCGAAGTGCGTTGCGATGGCAAGGAGCCTCAATTGGAAGTGGAGCCCGGCGTTACAGCGGGGGATTATCTTCAAGGTTTCCTACGGGGCACCCGCGCCGCGCTGACTGAAGGTGGACGGCAGAACATGACCCTCAGCGTTCCAGAGGTTTCAGCCCGGCAGGTGGGAGCGTTGATCGCCCTCTACGAACGTGCGGTGGGCTTTTATGCTTCATTGGTCAACGTCAATGCCTACCACCAGCCGGGTGTGGAAGCGGGGAAAAAAGCCGCCACCCGGCTACTGGATCTGCAACAGCGCATCGTAGCCACACTAAATGAAAAAGCGGGCCACGGTTGGACCGCCGAAGAATTGGCCCAGCCTTTGGAAGCCGATCCAGAAGACGTTTACCACATTCTGACCCACCTGGCAGCTAATCGCCCGGACGTGACGATACAACGCGGCTCGACCCCTGCTGAGTGCCGCTTTGTTAAAGCTGGCTGAGCCGAAGCTTCGGATCAGTGGCGGAAGTGACGGGCGCCGGTGAAGACCATGGCCATGCCGGCCCGGTTTGCTGCGGCGATGACTTCTTGATCCCTGACGCTTCCCCCGGGCTGGATGACGGCGGTAGCACCTGCGGCGGCGGCGGCCTCCACTCCATCGGGAAAGGGGAAAAACGCATCCGAGCAGATGGCGCTGCCCGCCAAGGATAAACCGGCCTCCCCGGCTTTCCAAACTGCGATGCGGGATGAATCCACCCGACTCATTTGCCCGGCCCCTATTCCCAGAGTGCGGTCGTGCGCACTGTAAACGATGGCATTGGATTTGACGTGTTTGACCACACGCCACCCGAAGTCGAGAGCGCGGGTTTCCTCCTCGGTGGGGGCACGATCTGTGACGATTTTCCAATCTGACTGCGCCTCCATCGAAATGTCGGATTGTTGCACTAAAAAGCCCCCCGGAACGGACTTGATATCGAGGGCACAGCCGGGAGCCGCGGTGAGGCGGTTTTCGATCAACCGCAAGTTTTTCTTTTTCTCCAACAGGGCGCGGGCGTCCGGGTGGAAAGAGGGGGCGATGATGACTTCGGAGAAGATTTCGGCGATTCCCTCGGCCACGGACAGATCAAGGGGTTGGTTGACGACGATGATGCCGCCGAAGGGTGCCTGACGATCCGTGGCATACGCGTTTTCCCATGCCTCGCGAAGGGTGGCTCCACGACCCAATCCGCACGGGTTGGTGTGTTTGAGGATGGCCAACGTGGGTTCGGGAGAGGAGGAAAATTCAGCAATCAGGGCCGTAGCCGCAGCAATGTCGATGATGTTGTTGTACGAAAGTTCCTTGCCGTGCAACTGGGTGAAATGCTGGTGAAAGTTTCCGAAAAGGGCGGCTTTTTGATGGGGATTTTCTCCATAGCGAAGGGGCTGCGCCATCCGGTGACCGATGGTGAAGGTCTCGGGAAAGGCCGGGCTATCAGGCGTGCTGGCGTGGCAGGTAAGATAGCCGGCGATGAGGCTATCGTAATGTGCGGTGTGGCGGAAGGCCTTGGCTGCCAGGTCTTCACGGGTGTGTAACGTGGTTTCGCCCCGGCCTGTCAGCTCTGTTTGCACTCGTAGGTAATCCGCCGGATCCACGATGACCGTAACACTGCGGTAGTTTTTGGAAGCACTACGCAGCATGGAAGGCCCTCCGATATCGATATTCTCAATCAGCTCTTCATGACGGACTCCGGGTTTTTTTAAAGTAGCCTCGAAAGGGTAGAGATTCACCACCACCAGATCGATGGGTTCGATGCCGTGATCCGCAGCTTGGGCCTTGTGCTCGGGATGGTCACGCAGATGAAGTAATCCTCCGTGAATTTTTGGATGCAGGGTTTTGACTCGTCCGTCCATCATTTCGGGAAACCCGGTATAATCGGAAACGTCGGTCACCGCTAAGCCCGATTCGCGCAGCAGACGGGCGGTGCCTCCGGTTGAAAGCAAGCGAACTCCTTGTTGGTGGAGGAAGGAGGCGAATTCAATCAGGCCGGATTTATCGGAGACAGAGAGTAGTGCGTTTTGGATCATAGAAATGGGTGCGGGCGGGGCGCTGAGTTGATTGTAAAAAAATTAAAAGCGGAGACGGGTGACTTGGGTTCCTTTGGTAACGGAACCAATCACCCACGCGGTGGTGCGGTGGAGTATTTTGACCGCGTCTTTGGGGGTAACCACGGCGATCATTCCAATACCCATGTTGAAGACGTGGTAGATCTCCTCTTTATCTACCCCGCCGCGCTCTGCAAGGAATTCAAAGATGGGGGGCATTTTCCAGGTGCCGGTTTGGATTTCCACATCGACACCGGGAGGTAGAACGCGGGGGATATTGTCCACAAAGCCACCGCCGGTGATGTGAGCAAGCCCTTTGAAGGTAACGTGTTTGGCCAGTTTTTTGAGCAGTGGTTGGTAGTTGATATGGGGGGCCATCAGAGCCTCTCCCACGGTGAGTTCGGTGTTCGGTAGATGTGAGCTCACGTTCAGTTTCAGGTCGGAAAAAAGAATCGAGCGGGCCAGAGAGTAGCCATTAGTGTGGAGGCCAGAGGAAGGTAACCCCACCACTACATCGCCCGGTCGGATCTTGGAGCCGTCGATCATTTTCTTTTTTTCGACCACCCCGATAATGGTGCCCACTAGATCGTAATCTTCCCCATGATAGAGGCCGGGCATTTGAGCGGTTTCTCCGCCGATGAGGGCGCACCGCGAGGCGGTGCAGGCGCGGGCCAAACCGGTGAGAATTTGGCGGAAGACATCGGGATCCAAGCTGGAGGTTCCGATGTAATCGAGGAAAAAAAGCGGCTCCGCTCCCAGAACGGCTATGTCATTGATACAATGGTTGACGAGATCTTCTCCGATGGTGTCGTGTCGTTTCATCAAGGATGCGACTTTGAGTTTGGTGCCGACTCCATCGATACTGCTGACCAGCACGGGATGTTTGTATTTCGAGAAGCGGGCATCGAAGAGACCACCGAAGCCTCCCACAGCACCCAGAACTTCAGGTCGGCGGGTGGGGGCTACCAGTGCGCCGATACCCGACTTGACACGGTTGCCAAGGTCGAGGTTAACACCGGCCCGGGTGTAAGCGGTTTGTGATGCGGAGCGGGAGGTCTTTTTCTTGGAGCTGCTCATGGGTTAAGGAGACTAGAGTAGTTGAATGTTGAAATCAAGCAGCGGTAGCTAGAGTTCAAGATTCAGAAAGGGTGGCTTGAACGGAATCGCCGGTGCTGTCTTCGAGTCCGAAACGGGTTTCCCCATCCTTGATTTCGCCCATGGTTTTATCAAAGCGGTCGAGATCGCGGTTGGCCTTGGTGAAGTCATCCTGGGCTTGACGGAGGCGCTGGCCCACTTTTTCGAAGTCGCTGCGGAAATTACGGAAATGCCGTTCCATCTGCTGGATGGAGCGCAGCATGGCCAGAGCATTTTCCTGCATTTCGTATCCGCGGAAAGCGAGAGCGACGGCGTAAAGTGTGGCACCGAGAGTATTAGGAGACACCAGGCTGACTTTGAGCTGGCGGCAGTATTCGACCACTTCGGGTTGTTGAAGCAACTCGTAATACATCCGTTCACTGGGAACAAAAAGAAACGCCTGGTCGGCGGTGCCCAGCTCGGGACGGATATATTTTTTAGCGATGTCTGCGGCCATGTGTTTGATGACCGAAGCGAGTTCTTTGCGGGCGATGAGGACGGCGGCTTCGTCGCGGGCTTCATTGATGAGTAGGGCCATGCGGTCTTTGGGAAATTTGGCGTCAATGCAGAGTCGCAGACCTTTGATGGTGATCGTCGCGTCGGGCTGGCAACCTTCCGTTAGGCGCGGCTGCCACTCATAACCACCGGGTAAGATATCGTCGAGGAGTTGCTGCAATGCTGTTTCTCCAAAGTTGCCCTGAAGTTTCGGGGATGCCAGCAGGTGGTTAAGCTCGCCCACTTGCTCGCTGACTTTCAACATCTGATCGGCGCTGGATTTGAGATGAATCAGGCTTTTGTTCATTTCTCTGAAGGCGCCGAAGTTTTGTTCGAAGTTTTCCTGCAGTTTTTTTTCCACGCCACCGCGGATTTCCTGTAAGCGGGCGTTGGTTTGCTCTTGGAGGGTTTCAAAACGTTTTTCGAGGACAAGGGATTGGTTGCGCAGGGAGTCTTGGACTTCCTGACGTAGCTGGGCTCCGCTGTGGGAAGTGAAATCACGAAAATCTGAGCGTTGATCACCCAATGATTTAAGAAGCATTTCGCGCAAGCCATTGAGATCGTGATTTTGGCTCTGGGTAAGTCGGGAGGGAAGCTGGAGCAGGAGGAAGAAACACGCGGCCGCAATGAGGAAGGTCAACGAGGCAATAGAGATGGCGATGACGATGGTCATGTAAAGCTCAGGCGGGCAGGAGCGCCGTTAGCTCGTTGAAGTGGAGGATAAAGTGATGGGCTTCTTCGCGAACCCGTTGGCGCTCGGCGAACCCGCCAAAACCAATAAATAGATCGACCTCCGGCTTCGTTTCCAAATCACTGACCCCGTCACCGACCATGACCGTGAAATCGGGCTGGTAACGGGCCTTGAGCTGTTGCAGGCAGAGCGGCTTGCCTCCCGACACAGCGGTCGGATAGGAGGTGTCACAATGCAAATAGGATCCATCCGGGTTGAAAAAGACAGGGACGGCCATGACTTCACGGATGCCGAGGTGATCGGAGAGCGCGCGAACGGGCGGCAGCAGTCCGCCACTCACCACAGTAGTGATCCAGCCGGAGGCTTGGAGCGAGTGGATCACTTCGAGTGCGCCGGGGGCTAGTGTTTCGATGTAGAGGCGGGAGAGTGTTTCAAGATCCGCGCTGGTGGGACGGATTAGTTCCATACGAAAGCGGAACACGGATTCCAGGGAAATAGCACCTTCCATGGCGCGTTGGGTGGCTTCTTCGACTTGCTGGTAGATCTCCGCCCCTTTCATACGAGCGAGTTCATCCACACCTTCGATGGAGCTCAGGGTGCTGTCGCAATCCAATACGATGAGGCGTGACATAAGGTTTTCAGGGATGGGAGCCGGAATGAAGATGTTCATACACCGTGGTTTTCAGACCAGCGGTTTCACGAACCAGATGGGCAAAGTGTTCCGGATTCCAAACAGAAGGCGGAGGAGCCAGGCGAGCTTTGAAGTTTTGGATGCGCTGCAGAACAGGTTCGACGATGTTACCGGGCAACGCAGAGAGTGCTTCGGAGGCAAGGAAGGCGCAGGCGGGATTATGACAGATGAGGAGCATGTCATTGCCGGCCTCCACCGCCATGCGGGCAGACTCCGCCGCTCCAAATCGCCGTGTAATGGCTCCCATTTCGAGATCGTCGGTCATCACTAAACCTTGGTAGCCCATGTCATGACGCAGCAGACCGCCTACGATGGAAGGAGAGAGGGAAGCGGGAAAGGGCTCGGAGTGCCAATGGGTGAAGTGGCCGTGGCCAATCATGACCGAAGACGCCCGTTTAAGAAAGGTGCGGAACACACGCAGTTCATCCCGATTCATTTCTTCAAGGGAACGCTGAATGATCGGCAATGCCCCGTGAGGATCGTTTTCACAGTAGGTGTAACCGGGGAAGTGTTTGACGGTGCCGAGGACTCCACCGGATTCCATCGCGTCTAGAAAGGCGCTGGCCAGCTCGATGACTTGGTCGGGCGATGTCCCCAAACAGCGTCCGCGCAGGGAGTTGTCGCGTTCTTCAGAGAGAGAGTAATCAATGACGGGAGCGAGGTTGAGGTTAAAACCGAAGAGGCGCAGCAGGGCAGCGGTGAGACGTCCGTGCTCGGACGCCCACTCGGCGGAACCGGCGCGGGCCAGCTCATAGCCCGAGACGGGCACTCCGGCGAAGGCTTTGAGACGCGCAACGCGGCCGCCTTCTTGGTCGAGAGTTATGACAGGGGGGATGTTGCAGAGGGAGTAAAGTTCTGAGACTAGGCGGTAGGTTTGTTCGGGGCTGGCGAGGTTACGGGCGAACAGAATGAATCCGCCCGGCTGGATTTCCTTGATGAGACCAACGAGGCCTTCGGTGAGTTCCGGGCCCGGAACTCCCATAATAATGCATTGACCGGCATGTTGCGACACCACGATAGCTTGAACGTGGAAGGCGACGGGTCAAGCCGACGAAAAGACAATCTTGCGCTTTGTTTAGAACCGTCGAATAGTGGGGGGATGTTTCAGATCAGTTTTACGGATGTGAGCTCTGCGGAAATGGCAGAGTTACCCAAGTTATTACAAATTGAAATCCTGAGCGAGTTTCAAGTTCTGACTCCGGATTTTGTCAACGCGCATCCGGATCGCTTTGGCAAGCTGGTCAAGGGCGAGCGGCAGATTTACCGCTACCGGGCCAAGGACTATCGGATTTATTTTGAAAAAGCCGACGATGGGCTGCGGGTGCACCGGGTGTTGCATCGTAATACGATGAAGGATTTTTTGTTCCGGTCCAATTTAGAGAGTGGTGAAGATGAGCTGCTGCAGGATCACCCCGGGTTTTGGAGCTTAATTGATGATCCGCAGCGGCAGCGCTCCAATGAGGGTCAGTAACAGCTTAGAAAGCTAGAACTACCTAGATTATTTCTTCTTGAAGAGACTGCCGAAGAGGCTGGATTTCGGTTCTAGCTTGGGATCCGAGCTGGAGAGATTTCTCCAGGTGATAGGTCCTTGGACTTTATCGGTGGTGCGGCGCAACTTTTTAGGATCCAGCTTAGTGGTGGCTTGAGGCGCGAAGCCTTTGGTGGCGGACGCCTGATTTTCAAGCTGTTTGAGTGCTTCAGTATTGAGGTTTCGCTTTAGTTTGACGTGCATGGTGACGAGCACGGCTCCAACTTGAAGTTCATCGCCTACCTGTAGAATGGCATCATTGATCAACTTTCCATTGATGCGGGTTCCGTTGGTTGAGCCGAGATCAGCAATTCGGATGTGATGGCTCTCCTGAATGATTTTGCAGTGGTGGCTCGATATGGAGGCGTCGGGGAGGATGATATCACAGTCTTCCATTCTTCCGATCAGGCTTTCATTTTTTTCCAGAAAAAAAAGAAAGCCTTTAAAGGGGGAGTTGAGCACCTCGAATGAAACCGCGTAGAGATTCAGATCCAGGAGTTTGACCTGCTTGCTGGCTTGGGTGTCTCCGAACATTTCACGAATTGATTCCAGATCGGTCTGTCCTGCATCTTCGATTTGGGCGAATTGGAATAAAAGACTATCAAATGGTTCGCGCATGATGAGCCGCGGGGGTTGCTTAGCGGGTTCCCATGAAGTGTGTGCTTCATCCCACGTCATAGCGATGAACAAAGCCGTTACACCATAATCTTCGCTGGTCTCAGCGTAAACAACTTCTCCATCAAGGAGATAGACGCCAGCATAACGCCCATCAGCGGTGCGGATATTTAGACAACCCGACTCGCCGGCTTGGCCGTGATACTGTAAATGCTCTGGAATCTCTTGGTTCGCCATGCGTTTAAGGTTTGTTAAGATTAGATATTCCACCAAAACAAGGAACTGCCAATCGCAAAGTGAATTAAGTGACTGGGAGAAGCTCGTTTCGATCTAGACAGTAGAGTCGTTTTGCTGTGAGGCTACAGGTGTGAGGAGGTTTTGGGAACCAACTGGATTTTGGTGCGGGTTCCTAATAACCATGTATCAGGATCCCTTGGATCGGGGCGTAAATGGGCCAATGAAAGCTGTAATTCGCCCACTCGGATTCCCTGCTCATCGATTTGAAAGTCATGATTATGGCCATTAAGCCGTATCCAATAGGTGGCAGGATCGAGGCGACTGAAAAAGGACTGCACGTTTCGTTGCCGTTGGCGTTGTTTAGCTAAGGTGGGGAGCACCACCGCCAGAAATGTTGCCATGATCACAATCATAACCCAAGCTCCATGAGATTGGAAGAAACCCAGGAGTGCCTCATTGAGTGTTTCTGGGCGGTTAAAAACCGTCTTTTCAGGGGGAAGCTGGCCGTGTGAGATCAACTGATTCCAACCATAGGGTAGAGCGCGCGAAAGGAATGGAACCGGAAGTAAGTTCGCACAAGCCGCAGACGCGCCCATCAAGGGTCGCTGGATGAATAAAGCCATCGAGGCGGCGAGCCAACATGTGCGCAACATCAACCACATTGCATCCATGTCAGTCAAGGCATCCATCATGATAGAGCTCCATCGCAGCCGAATGGGGCGCGCACCCGCTCCCCCTTGATGTGCACCCTCGTAGGGATTTTGCAACACTCCGGCAGCACTCCGAGCCCTTGGTTCAGATAGGAGCTGACCTCCCAAGGCCCGTGTCACTGAGGCAAAGGCATCCGGCGTCCGTTGAACTAATTGCCATGGGTTTTCGGCCGTCTGGGGGCTATTTTCATTTCGGGCGGAGCGTGTGCCGGGAGCTTCTGGATACGCTTCCTGCCAGAAAAATCGGGCGTTTTGTCCAGATCCCGGTGTCGTAGGAACCCAGATCACATATTGCAGCAGATTGATGCCGACCAATATGAAATACAATCGCGGAGACCGGGGCAATACCACGATCGATAGAATTCCTATCAAGAGCAGGTCGATCAGGATATTAACCTCCATGTAAGACGAAAAAATCATAGAAGGTGTTAATTCAAATAGCTGAGCCAGGCGGTTTCAGATTTTATACTAGACCAAGTCAATCATCGCAAGGCGATTAGCCGGTTGCTTCATGCCCGGTTTTATTCTGATATGTATTTTTCTTGTCACCACACTCAAAACTGGATTGTCTTACCCGATGCTCTCATTATCACCTTTGCGAGTCACGGTTTGGAATGAATTTCGACACGAAAAAAAGAACCCGCTGGTTGCTGCCCACTATCCAACTGGCATGCATGAAACGATCGCCTCCGCATTAAGTCGCGACCCGGAGTTAAAGGTTAGGACGGCCACCCTGGATGAACCCGATCATGGTTTGACAGATGAGGTGCTGGCATCGACCGATGTCTTATTTTGGTGGGGCCACATGGCGCATGGAGAGGTCTCCGACGCCGTGGCGCAAAAGGTTCAAAGGCGCGTGTTGGAAGGAATGGGACTGGTCGCCCTTCACTCAGCCCACTATTCAAAGGTTTTCAAGAGGTTGATGGGCACCACCTGTTCACTTAAGTGGCGTGAGGCTAACGACAAAGAGCGGCTATGGAACGTGTTGCCATCACATCCCATTCTCAAAGGTATAGGAGATTATTTTGAAATCCAGGAGGAGGAAATGTATGGGGAGCCGTTCGGGATTCCCACACCTGACGAACTTCTTTTGGTATCGTGGTTTACGGGAGGAGAGGTCTTTCGGAGCGCGGCGACCTGGCAGAGAGGACATGGCAAGGTGTTTTATTTCCGTCCGGGACATGAAACCTATCCGACTTACCATCACGCTGACGTGCAAACCATCCTGACCAATGCCGCCCACTGGGCACGCCCGACGGTTCAAATACCGGATCGCTGCCCCAACTCCCCCGCCCTGGAGCCACTTCCGCCCGATCCTAAAGCCGCTCAACGGCATACCGACGGTCACCGTTGATATCATCGGATCCACTCATGAAAAAATCATCTTCAGCACGGGTCAGGCTGGCCATTATTGGGACGGGCGGAATGGGCGGAAACCACGCCCGTCAGTTTGCCAAAATCAAATCCTGCAACGTGGTCGCCGCCATGGACATCGACTCCGAGCGGGTTGCAACGTTCTGCAAAGAAAACCAGATACCCGGTGCCTACACACGTCTGGACGAAATGCTCGACCGGGAATCCATCGACGCGGTTACGATTGTCACTCCGGATCCGCTTCACAAACCACTATCCCTTCAGTGCCTGAAAGCAGGCAAACATGTGCTTTGTGAAAAGCCGCTGGCATTGAACCACACGGATGCCGTGGAGATGGCCCACATGGCACGCAAAACGGGGGTCGTCAACATGGTCAATTTTTCCTACCGCGATTGGCCTGCGCTGCAGGGCCTAGCCCGCACGGTGTCGGAAGGCAAACTGGGCGACATCCGTCACTTCGAAGCCAGTTATCTGCAAGCTTGGCTGGCTAGTGATTGCTGGGGAGACTGGCGCACGCAGCCAACTTGGCTCTGGCGCCTCTCCACTTCACACGGCAGCAAAGGAGTGCTCGGTGATGTGGGCGTCCACATCCTCGACGCTACTACCTTTGCCGCCGGGTCGATAGCGCGCATCCAGTGCACCCTCAAAACCTTTCCCAAGGCCAAGGGCAACCGCATTGGAAAATACAAACTCGACGCCAATGATTCGGCCGTCATGACCGCTGAGTTGACCAATGGTGCTCTAGGTGTCGTGCATACCACCCGCTGGTGCGGCGGACACGCCAACCGACTCTTCATCAAAATCTCCGGCACCCGTGGCACCGTCTGCATGGACTCGGATCTCTCCACCACCGGCTTTCGGATATGCGCAGGTAAAGATCTGAGCTCGAACACGTGGAAAGAAGTATCCTGTAAACCCCATCCGAATAACTACGCCAAATTCATTCAATCGATCCGCACTGGAGTGCATCATGATCCTGATTTCCAGCGCGGTGCCGAGGTGCAAGGCTATCTGGATGCCTGTTTTGAGTCCGACTCCCAACAACGCCCCGTGGTCATTCCACCTGCCCGTGGCGGAAAAAAATCTCTCTGAGCTTACTAAATACTTACCCCGAGTGAGTCGCCCATGAAGAAATTTCTTCACACGGTGCTTCTTCTCCTCTTTATTGCGGCACTGACTGGTGTTTCCTTAATGGGTTATCGGCACTTTCAGTTTCATCGCGCTTTAGATGCATATGAAGCTGCCATGCGATCAGCCCAATCCGAGCAGGCACGCCAAAGTTTAGTCCTGCTTAAAAAATTTGGACCCGACAAAAAAGAAACCCTGCAAGCGGAGGCCCGTTGGTCGGCAACTCTTTATCCATGGCATGCCCTCTCGATATGGAGCACCTACCTTTTAAGTTTCCCGGAGGATCAGGAAGCGCGTGTGGCCAGAACTTTGGTTTTACTTCGTTTAAGATTAGTCAAACAGGCGAGGCAAGAAGTGGATGCGTGGCCTTCAGCCTCAAGAGATCAAAGTGCCTTTTTGCGCTCTTCACTGGCAGTAAATTTTGCTGAAAATCGCTTAGATCACGCTCGGGAATTTGCACAACGACTCTCCACCTTGGAACCATTGAATGACCTTCACACCCTCAATCTGGCCAAAATTAATTTATTGGACGGAACCGCTATTCGTGAGGTGCAAATCGATGGGCAAAAAAAATTGGAGTCTTTTTTGAGTCACCCCACACATCGTGCTCATGCACTCCAAGCACTATTACAGTGGCATCTAGCTACAAAACAATATTCATCTATTGAAGCGCTAGCCAATCAAATGGATCGACTCGGGGATTTGACCCTGGATGAGTCATTGATAATGTTGGACGCTCGCGTGCAAGCTGGCGGTCAACCCTCGCTGGATCGCGTTCGTTTCTTATGGAAACAGAGTGCAGCACATCCTTCAGATCGCGCCCTTTTGGCCGGATGGATGGTGCGGCATCAGTATGCGTCCCATTTGGTAGACTGGGCGCGCGCTGAACTGAAACCGGAGGATTGGGTTTATCCTCTGGGGCTACCGCTGGCCGAGGCACATCTCGAAGTGAGTGACCCACTGCCAGCGTTGTCTTTCTTGAGAAAAAGTAATTGGCATCAGATGGATTACTTACGCCTTTTCATCTTGGCACGACTGATGACTGGCTCCTCGCAAGAAGAACCGTTTCTTAGGGAATCGATCCAAGTGGCCGCTCGTCAACCTGGAGGATGGGAACATCTGGAGTATGTGGCTTCTTCTTGGCGCTGGCGATTCGGCCAAATGTATATTCTCCGTTACGGCGCGGGCACGCTGCCGCTAGATTCTGTTTCGATGTCCCGCGTCATGACAGGATTACAACAACTCGGTGATGCGGAAGGACTTTGGATCGGTTCTGTCCGTTACTCCGATGCTCACCCGGATGATCCCATTGCTCTGAATAATCGAGCCTACCTTTCAATGATCTTGGACAAGGATTCGAGAGTGAGCCTCGATATGGCTCGCAGAGCACACCAAAAACTTCCTACTTCTCGTTCGATTCAGACCACCCGCCTCATGGCCGAGGCACTTCATGGAGATCTTTTGATAGCACAATCTTTACTAGCAGAGCTGCAATCTTCTCAAGATCCTGTCTTGATGCTGGCGCGAGTTATAGTGGCACACCGGCTTACAGATCCTTTGGATCCCCAACTCTTGCGCGACTTACAGAGCGCCCATTTCGACTTAGATCAGGAAAATACGCTCAAATCGAAATGGCTAAACAAGGTTGATTAATATTGCTTTTTTTTGTAATTAGCTTTAACGTAGTGAGTTGAAAAAAAGGCTTCTAACTGTAGTATTAAGCTTGGTCATGTTGATCATGCCCAAGGTGGAAGCTAATGTCGTCTCATGGTGGCGCTTTGAGGCAGGGCAGGACACCGACCCCAGTGCTACTGGATTAGTCAATCCGAACGAAGTCGGCAGCGAGCCATCCATGGTGTCGATGAACGCTACGATTGGAACCAATTCCCCAGATTTATTTGATACCACCGTTCCCGGTGCGAATGTTTCAAACACGGGCAGTGTTCGCTCAGTAATTAACGGACGAGGTGATGATGGCATTTTCGGCACGGCTGCTTACTCTTCGACACTGGATGTCAACAGCATCACAGTTGAATTCTGGATGCGCACCACGGAAAGCGATGCTGGCTTTGTTGCTCGCACCACCAATTTCGCTGAAGCGGGGGAGACAGGAAACCTCAGTAACGGCTTTCGCATAGTCGATCCAGATAATGTGCGAGTGGATTTCTGGACGTCTCAGAATAACGGTAGCGGCACCCAACTTCGAACCCTGACCAGCAACGTTTCTGTCAATAATGGGGCTTGGTACTACATTGCTTTTACTTACGATCAGGCAACAGGTATCGCCAATCTCTATGTTGGTAATCCGCTGACTCCTGCCGCCTCGGGTGACTTCACTAATAACCGCCGTCTCTGGTGGGGCTCTAGTAGCGCGGAGCCTGAGGTCATTATCGGCTACCGAATGGACGGAAATCCAAATAACAATACAGGAACCTTAGATGAAATTCGTTTTACTGACTTTGCCCTGCCTCCTGACCAGTTTTTAGCTGTGCCCGAAACTTCACAAATCGCCGCTTTAATTGTCTTAGGATTGCTAGTTTGCTTTAGCCAGCGTCGTCGCTTGACTAAGATAGTCGCTCCGAGCTGAATTCCAATCGACCAGCTTGGTAGTCCACGGTCACCGTATCGCCGTCTTGAATAGTGCCCGACAAAAGTTGACGTGATAGCCCAGTTTCAACCTCACGTTGCAACAGACGTTTGAGCGGGCGGGCCCCGTAGGCCGGTTCATATCCCGTCTCCGCCAGATGATCCAATGCCGCGTCAGACAACTTCAAGGTAATGCGACGATCATCCAGCCTCTGTTGGAGCAGAGCGAGTTGCAAGGTGACAATACGCCGCAGTTCTTCGCGCTTCAACGGACTGAACAGCACCGTTTCATCCACACGGTTGAGAAACTCCGGACGGAAGTGTCGTTTGAGTTCATCCATCACACGGATGCGGGTGGACTCATCGATTTCACCTTCACCTGCGTTATCGAGCAGATGAGAGGAACCGATGTTGGAAGTCATGATGATGAGGGTGTTTTTGAAATCCACCGTCCTCCCCTGACTGTCGGTAAGTCGACCGTCATCCAGAATCTGCAACAACAAGTTGAAGACATCGTGATGCGCTTTTTCAATCTCATCAAAAAGTATCACGCAATAGGGTTTGCGCCGCACTGCCTCGGTCAGTTGTCCACCTTCTTCGTAGCCCACATAGCCGGGAGGAGCGCCGATCAGCCGGGCCACAGCGTGTTTCTCCACGTATTCACTCATATCGATCCGGACGATATTGTTTTCCGAATCGAAAAGTGCCTGGGCCAATGCACGTGCCAGTTCGGTTTTTCCCACCCCGGTGGGCCCCAGAAAAATGAAGGAGCCCATGGGCCGTTTGGGATCTTTCAACCCCGAACGGGCACGGATCACGGCGTCGGCCACCGCCTGCACCGCCTCATGCTGACCGATCACCCGCTCATGCAGCAGTTGATCCAATCGCAGCAGTTTTTCTTTTTCTCCTTCTACCAGTCTGGAAATAGGAATACCCGTCCAACGCGATACCACTTCGGCGATTTCTTCCTCGGTGACTTCTTCTTTGAGTAGTTGGTGAGGGCCTTTACGTGCCTTCAATTCGGCTTCTTTGATCAACTGTTCAAGCTGCGGTAAGCGACCGTATTTCAGTTCAGCCACCTTGTTGAGTTCACTATTGCGCTCGGCCACTTCCATTTGGTGGCGCACCAATTCCAATTCTTCCCGCAGAGTGCGCACTTTTTCCAAACTGTCTTTTTCCGATGTCCACTGGGCTTTCAGCGCATCGCGTTGTGATTTCAGCTCGGCCAATTCTTTTTCCAGATCCGCCAGTCGTTCACGTGAGGCGTTGTCCTTTTCTTTTTTTAGCGCCTCGCGTTCGATCTCCAACTGCGTCACCCTGCGTTCCAAGGTCTCAAGTTCCTCCGGCATACTTTCCATTTCCGTGCGTAGCTTGGCCGAGGCCTCATCGATCAGGTCGATGGCTTTGTCAGGTAAAAAGCGGTCGGATATATAACGATGCGAAAGCGTGGCGGCCGATACCAGTGCCGCATCCTGGATGCGTGCCCCGTGGTGCAACTCATAACGTTCCCGCAGTCCGCGCAATATGGATATCGTGTCCTCAACCGTTGGCTCATTGACCAGAACCGGCTGAAAACGGCGTTCCAGTGCGGCGTCTTTTTCAATATGTCGGCGGTATTCATCCAGGGTGGTGGCTCCAATGCAGTGGAGTTCACCGCGCGCCAGCATGGGTTTGAGCATATTGCCCGCGTCCATCGAACCTTCGGCCTTTCCCGCTCCCACCACGGTATGAATCTCATCGATAAATAGAATAATCTCGCCGGCCGAGCGGGTGACTTCCTGCAAAACCGCCTTGAGTCGTTCCTCAAATTCGCCGCGGAATTTTGCTCCCGCGATCAGTGAACCCAGATCCAGGGAAACAATGCGCTTGGATTTCAAACTTTCCGGCACATCACCTGCCACAATGCGGCGGGCCAAACCCTCTACGATGGCCGTCTTGCCCACTCCGGGTTCTCCGATTAGCACCGGGTTATTTTTGGTGCGCCGGGAGAGCACCTGCACCGCACGGCGTATTTCGTTATCGCGTCCAATGACCGGATCCAGCCGGTTTTGCTGTGCCATTCGAGTAAGATCACGTCCGTATTTTTCCAGAGCCTCATAGGTGGATTCGGGGTTGGATGTGGTCACTTTTTGGTTGCCGCGCACTTCCTGTAACACTTTAGTGAAATCGCCCTTTTTCAACCCGGCGGCGACCAAGGCGCGATGCACTCCGGTGCTCGCGGGCTCATCAAACATCGGCAGGACCAAGTGCTCCACGCTGACGTATTCGTCTTTGAGTCGCTTGGCTTCCTCTTGAGCTTTAGCCAGGAGGGTATTGAGACGCTGAGAAACATAGAGACTACCGGGTTGCGCCCCCTGTCCGGTTACCTTCGGCAGTTTGGACAGCTCTTCCTCTATTTTGGCCAGCAGAAGATCGATAGAGGTCTGGCATTTCTCAACCAATCGCGGAATCAGTCCGCCTTCCTGCTGCAGCAATGCCAGCAAAAGATGTTCGACATCGATGCTTTGATGCCCCAAGCGGGCTGATAACGTCTGAGCTTCACTCAGTGCGTTCTGCGCTTTTTCAGTGAATTGATTCAAGTTCATGCGTTCCTACTGCATCTTTTATACCAGCCATCCTTTGGCTTTGGAATGTTTGCAGCTTAGCCGTAACACCTTAAGCACCGGATACTTGAGGCGCGGTAGAAGAGCTAGATCCTAAAATCAATTTCTAGCTTTATGACAAAATGTCTCATTTCATTCTTTACGCTAAATGAATTAGTGTCAATATGTCTCTTTTGATTCTGGGCGATGCGCAGGCTCTACTTAATAAATGGCTATCCATCAATTAGTTAGCATCATCTTGCGTCCGGAGATTTAACCGGAACGTTTTATGCAGTTGGTGATGGTGTAGTGAGGATAACCATAACCAATAACCAAGGAGGAACCATGAACATGATAGCCAAATGGGATCCGTTCAAAGAATTGGACGTGTTCCAAAACCGCCTCGGTGATCTTTTTCATCACCGGGCCAATGCAGCCCAATCCCAAGACAGCAGCGATATGACGCGGGCCGACTGGGCTCCCGCAGTGGACATTGCGGAAACCGACCATGAATACCGCATCGAAGCGGAACTTCCCCGCATCGATAGGGAACGTGTTAAAATCCGCGTGGCCGATGGTCTGTTGACCTTGACCGGAGACCGCGAGTTCAAACGGGAAGAAAAGGACGAATCAACCAAATACCATCGGGTGGAACGCAGCTACGGTAGCTTTGTGCGCAGCTTCCGCCTGCCCGATGACGTCGAGGGTGATAAAGTCCGCGCCGAATTCAAAGACGGCGTGCTCGCCGTCCACCTGCCCAAATCCGAAGCCCGCAAGCCCAAGGAAATCGATATCAAAATCAGTTGATATCTTCCCGCCCCCGACGGTTTTCAGCCGCCGGGGGCACTTTCGGGATACGAAAGAATTTGCCCCTCAACCCAAACTGTGAAATAAACCAATCCACTACTTGATATGAGCGAAACCACCACCAAATCGTGCGCCACCGGATCATGTGGATGCGCAGCCACCCCATCGTCCACGCCGACCATTGCTTCCACCAAGGCCGAAACAAAAGTTGCTTCCAAACCGGAATCCACCGCTCCCGCCAGCACGGAGACCAAGTCCGCCTCCCCTGCCAAAGTGGTCACCCAGAACGGCAAAGGTTCCGCGCCGCGGAATATGGGCCCCCGTTATCTTCAGAACTTCGGCACGATCAACTGGAGCGTCGCCAACAAGAAAAAACGGCAGGAAGGCCGCCGGGAAGTCAAGGTTTACGGCTGATTCACCGCCCCTGTATTCAGCCACTGATTACACTATAGACACGATATCGCATTGACCCTGCGAGGGATTCTTCACAACATTGCTCATGTTCCGAACTTTCCGGGGTCCATGGTCTGGCATCGCACTTTTTTTCAGCGTTTTTATTGTCATTTCCTGCGGCCCGAAACAATCATCTCAATGGCAATCGCGCTCCTTGGAGGGGGGATCCACCTCCGGGAATCCGGTTCTATTCTCCGCAGATCTTAACGCAGACGGCGTTCCTGAAATCCTGCAAGGCAGTCCCGAGGACTCGCATCTGACCTGTTGGTTTTATTCGAAAGAGAACCAAACATGGCAGCCGTTCCGCATCCCCTGTCCACTAGGATTACTTGCCATCGAATACTTACCCCATACCCCCCTAACCCAAACACAAGAAGAAGTCCCAAACCGCCGCAGCCTGGTTCTGATCATCGGCCAACCTTCTCCCGCCGTTTTACTGCTCTCTATTCCCGACCCTGATACCGAGAGCTTTTCCGACCCCGCCGCTTGGCTTGCTACTCCACTGCCTATACCAGCAGGGAACTGGAGCCAGATCGCAACCGGAGACTTCAACAATGATGGTCTGCTGGATCTGGTGCTGGCAGGTGAGTCCATCCATACCGATCTCCCGGGCCACCCCGTGGTAATCTGGTTGACCGCGCCGGAAGGTGGAGGAACCGCCGTCTCCATCGGTTTGACCGGATCCGCACTTGCGCTTTACACCGATGATATGGAAGGAGACGGTGACCTCGACCTTTTAGTCGTCGATCAAACCGCCGCCGCCGGTAGCCGGGGAGCCTACTGGTTTGAAAACCCCTGGCCCGACGATGGCTCGGTTGATTGGAAACGAAACTTCATCACTCTCTCCGCCCATGAACCCCAACATCCCGACTTCATCGATCTGGATGGCGATGGTAAATCTGATCTCATCCTCCCGCTGCTTCCCGCTTCGGGTGGAACTGGTAAACTCATTGCTTTCAAAAAGCTTTCCGCCGCCGCGGAAGTAGCATGGTTGCCCCTACCTATTACCTTCCAAGGAGGCTCGGAGCAAGTCCGCGTGGCGCGTCTGGCCCCATTAGATGGAGACTCCCGGTTGGACATGGTGCTGCAGGTGGACGGATCTCGGCCGGACACCTCTTCGCTGATCTGGATACAACAGCCTGATAAAGAATCACTGGCATTACCGTGGAAACGCCATCTTATCAGCCCGCAGTTTCAAGGCACCCTTCCCTTGCCGATCCTTGTCATCGATATGGATGGCGACGGTAAACCGGATGTCCTCACTCAACTTCCGGGCAGCGGTCCCACGTGGTTCCAAAATCCACATTAAGCTGTGACCGCATCTCCATCTCTGAAGGGTAACCGCTGCACTCGTTTCACTTTTTTCGTGCGCGGGTCGGGAAACCCGTTACGTTAGCCTCCATGTCGGACGTGATAGAGTCGCTCCTGATCCTGCAAAACCGCGACCAACGAAAAATGCAGATCGAAGCCGATCTGGCTCGTATTCCCAAAGAAGAAGCCGTCATCCGCCAGAATTTGGCCACCCAATCCAAGGACTACGAAGAACATAAAAAGCAGGCGCTGCAAATTGAAGTCCGCAGGAAAGAACTCGATACCGACGTCAAATCCAGAGAAGCCCAAATTTCAAAATATCTCAACCAGCAGCTCCAGACCAAAAAGAACGAAGAGTATCAGGCGCTCGGCCATGAAATCGAACGCACCCGGCAGGAGATCTCAGCCCTCGAAGACCGGGAACTCGAACTGATGGAACAGTATGAAAAAGCCCAACAAGAAGTGGCACGTGAAGCAGTAAAGGTTAAAGAATACCAGAATGCCGCCGCTACTCGACAAACCAGCCTCACCGAGAAAAAAGTAAATTTAGAAAAAGAGCTCACTCAGGTCGTCCAAGAAATTGCGGCACAGGAAGCAAACTGTGAACCATCCGCACTCTCCCTCTACCGGCGTATTCTAACCAGCAAGGGCGACAGCGCGGTAGCCCGCATTGATGACGGAAAGTTTTGCGGAGGATGCCACATGGCGCTCACCCACCAAGACATTCTCTCCGCCAAAGCCGGCCGACTTTCCCATTGCGGCAATTGCGGTCGCATCCTCTACTGGCAAAACGAATTCGCCTAGCCCTCATCTGAACACCAACGCCGCTTGACCACGCGGCATACTTTCAATCATGGAAAACACCCGTATCGATATCGAACGCCAGATCGAACTGGACTTTGTGCGCGCCACCGAAATGGCGGCTCTCAACACACTTCAATGGCTGGGCAAAGGCCAGAAAGAAAAAGCCGATGAAGCCGCCTGCGACGCTATCCGCGGCATGTTCGACCTCATGGAAATAAGCGGCACTATTGTCATCGGAGAAGGCATCAAAGACCAAGCACCCGGCCTGTTTTTAGGAGAAAAAGTGGGAACGTGGCGCCCGGGCACGCCCGCCTTCGACATTGCCCTCGATCCGGTGGACGGAACCACCAATGCCAGTAAGGGCATGCCCAATTCATTGAGCTGCATCGCCGCTGCCATGTGTGACGACAGCAACTCACCACGCCTTCAGGACATTCCCGCCTTCTACCTTAAAAAACTCGCCTACCCTCTCAAAGTGCGTGAAGCGTGGATGAAGGATCCCTCGCTTCCCATCCATGTAGACGCCCCCATCTCTGAAGTCATCGACATCACCGCAACGCTTCTGGGCAAGGAAGTGCGTGACGTGGTCGTCTGCGTGCTCGACCGTCCCAGAAATTACGCGTTGATTGAAGAAGTGCGCCGTAAAGGCGCCACCTTGCGCATGATCGTGGACGGAGACATCGCCGCTGCTCTGGCTCCCGCCATGCGCACCTCCGGTATCGACCTTTACGCAGGAATCGGAGGAACCCCCGAAGGCGTCCTTTCTGCCGCAGGACTCCGTTGTCTGGGCGGTGGAATGAGGGCCAAAATCTGGCCGCGCGATGAAGAGGAACGCAAATCTCTTATTGCCCAAGGCTGGGGAGATCGCCTCGAGATGGAATATATGTCCAAGGATCTCGCGCAGGGCAAGGACATCGTTTTCGCCGCTACAGGCATCAGCAACAGCCCGCTGCTCGATGGTGTGCACGTGGAGGGTTGTATCGCCCGCACCCACTCGGTTTTAATGCGCGCGCGCAGCGGCACCATCCGATTTATTGAAAGTTTCCATAATTTAGAACGAAAAACCATTCATCTGCGCTCCACTGGACGCGAGGCGAAAGTCTGAGGACGTTCCCGCTCCTGCCATGAGTTCTATTCCATTGGCCTCCCTAACTCCACGGGCAGGCCTGATCCTTCGAGTCGGGATTGCATCCCAAACGGTGGTAGTCTTGCAGGATGGTTCGCCCTTGGCGGCTTTCCCCGTCTCGACTTCACGCTACGGATGTGGCGAAACAGAGGGCAGCCACCAAACACCGCGCGGCTGGCACGTGGTGGCGGAAAAAATTGGAGAGGCACAACCCCTCGGCACCGTCTTTAAAGGCCGGGTGCCCACCGGAGAAATGTGGGATCCTTCGATGCCGATGGACTTGGAAAACGAGGACGCCGATCTCATTCTTTCCCGCATTCTTTGGCTCGATGGCACCGAACCCCACAACACCAATACGAAAGACCGCTACATATATTTCCACGGCACCAATCGGGAGGATCTGATTGGCACCGCCGCCAGTATCGGCTGCATCCGTCTGCGCAATCATGACATGCTGAGTCTATACGATCTTGCCGACGTGGGCACTCCGGTATGCATTGATGAATACGTCTGAGGTGCGCGGTCAGGAAGTAGGAGGTTTGCTCCTTGATTGTTTTTTGACGAGGGACAGTATCCAAAATCCATGAAAATCTCCGCCTGCCTGATAACGCTTAACGAAGAGGCCAACCTGCCGCGTTGTCTGGAAAGTATCCGTCCTGTGGTCGATGAAATTGTCATCATCGATTCGGGTAGCACCGACCGAACCAACTACATCGCCACCGAATTCAATGCCCGCTTCCTGCGTCACGAGTGGGAGGGATACGTAGGACAAAAGAATTTTGCGCTCACGAAAGCCACCCATCCCTGGATACTCAGCATCGATGCGGACGAAGCCCTCTCACCTCAATTAAGTGAAGAGATTGCCCGCCTGCGCGAAGCTGCTGCTCCCTCGGTTTCAGGATTCTCTATGCCGCGGGTGGTGAACTATCAAAACCGATGGATCCGCTTTGGTGATTGGTATCCGGATGTGTTGGTTCGCTTATTCCAAAAAGAAAAAGCGCGTTTTGACGGAGCGCAAGTGCACGAGCGGCTGGAGATCGACGGAGAAATCCTTCCTCTGCGTGGTGAACTTTACCATTTTAGCTTTCGTGACGAGGCGGATTACCTTAAGCGCTCCGAACACTACTCTACACTTTGGGCTCAAGACAAGGCTACCGCCGGGATGCGGGCAAACGGCCTCAGCCCATGGACTCATGGAACATGGAGATTTTTACGCAGCCTGCTGATTAAAGGTGGCTTCCGTGGCGGCACCCTCGGCGTACGCTTGGCCTTTCTGCAAGCCCGTGAGGTGTTTCAGAAATACCACAAACTGGCCCGCCTTGCCTCCTCACGGTGAATAAGTAATAAAAAATTTCCTTCGCATTCCCCGCACGACCTGATACCTTCCGCGCCCAATAGATTATGGCAGGAGAAACAATAGAAGTAGAGGGAACCGTTAGATCGGTCATGAAAGGAACCTCTTTCCGGGTCGGACTCGACAACGGTCATGAGGTGCTCGCCCACATTTCAGGAAAAATGCGCAAACATTTTATCCGTCTCGGCATAGGGGATCGCGTTAAAATGGAAATGAGCCCTTACGATTTGAGCAAGGCCCGCATCACCTTCCGCTGTCGCACCGAAACCCAACAGACCCAGCAGGCCGGGCCACAAAAACGACGGAAGTAATTTCTTCCGCTCGTCAGCCTCCACTTCCGCCTCAAGCTTCCGTTCGATCTTCCAACAAACGGCGCAGCGCGTCAGCTTCCAACACGGCTTCCAAACATCTCATATTGCGGCATAACAAAGCGGCTGGCTTCTCCCCAGCCACCGACTGCGGAGCGGGAATCCGATCCCGATTAAACGGCCAGTTCTTCTCATGGGTATAACCTGTTACCCGGAACGGCCCGTAAACGGTATGAGCCACCTGTTGCAGGGCTTCCGCCTGTTCTCCAGCGTGATCACCGGAAAGCAAAAGATGCTCCGGAGGGCGCAGCCACCACATCAGCGCCGCCATCATACGTGGCACACCGTGTGGGGCTTGACGTAATTCTCCTCCAAAAGCCAGCAGTCCCTCGTGGGCACGTGCGCGGAACGTTTCCACCTGCAACAAATCACCCAATCGAATCAAATTCTCAAAAGACACTGAATTGGCCGAGGGTTCTGCGCCATCGTGATCCTCCTTCATCCGCACCAGAGGGCATTCTTGTCCGTTCTCGACAGAAAAATAACCACCCTGTTTTTCATCCCAAAAACCTTTATCCAATGTTTCCTGTAACTCCATCGCCCAGGCCAGATGAACCGGCTCACCGGTCACCTCATACAGACTTAACAGTGCCGAGATCAAAAAGGCATAATCATCGGCAAACCCTGCTACCGTTCCGCGCTGGGTGCGATAACTACGGAAAAGTACTTTGGTATCTGATGCGTAAAGCTCGCGGGCAATAAAATCTAAGGCTTTCAAAGCCCGATCCAAAAAGTTCTTATCTCCCGTGACCGCATAGGCTTTGGCCAACGCCGAGATCATCAGACCATTCCATGCCGTGATGACTTTGTCATCCCGATGCGGACGAGGCCTTTGCTCTCTGGCAAGGAATAGCTTCTGTCGCGCAGACTCCAGACGCTCTACCACCGAGTCAATGGTTATGCCCGAGGCTGAGGCGATGTCATGCAGCGCCGTGGTCACCGCAGGCACATTCACACCATCCAATTCGCCATGCGGATCACTCTCGGGTCTCACATTCCCCTCCGGGCGGATGCCAAAACGCTTCTGCCAAATCTCGAGTTCATCGACAGTAAGCCATCTGGCCGCGTCAACCAGCGTCCACACATAAAAGGCTCCTTCACGTTTTTCTGGTGCTGCCTCATCCGGCAGACTGTCAGCGTCCTCGGCCGAATAAAAACCCCCTTCTGGAGCCGATAAATCCCTCATTACGTAGCCAAGAGTTTCCAGCGCCTTGTCCTTAAAGAAGGGATCGCCACCTGCCTGATACGCCTCCAACAGCACCGAAACCAGCTGTGCTTGATCATAGAGCATTTTTTCAAAGTGGGGAACGTGCCAGAAAGCGTCGACGGAGTAGCGATGGAATCCGCCGCCGACGTGGTCATACATTCCACCATCAGCCATGCAGCGAAGCGAGTGAAAGACCATCTGCCGGGCATCTACCGCCACTTTCGGCGACACTTCGGCATGACGCAGTAAAAAGTGAAAAACAGCCGGTCGCGGGAATTTTGGGGCACCGCCGAATCCCCCGAGATCGTGATCATACATTTCCCTAAACTGATCATACGCCGCATCCAACCACTCGGGACGCAGCTCGGCTTCATACGAACCCCCGGACGCCATCTCTTCCAGTGCATTGGTTACGCTCTGGGCATGCTCACGAATTTTTTTTGCATCCTCTTTCCATGCAAGCGCAATGCGGCGCAGGACGGAAAGGAATCCCGGACGGCCATATCGATCCTCCGGGGGAAAATACGTTCCTCCGGCAAAGGGTTGGCGATCCGGAGTCAGCCATACGCTGAGCGGCCACCCCCCGTGACCGGTCGTGGCTTGCACAAAACTCATATAAACACGATCCACATCCGGTCGTTCCTCCCGATCCACTTTGATACTGATAAATTCGCGGTTGAGCACCTCAGCCACCGCAGCATGTTCAAACGACTCACGTTCCATGACATGGCACCAGTGACATGTGGAGTAACCGATGCTCAAAAAAATCGGCTTGTCTGCGGCCCTTGCTTTTTCAAACGCCTCGTCTCCCCACGGAAACCAGTCTACGGGGTTGTACGCGTGCTGAAGCAAATAGGGGGATTGTTCACCGATCAGGCGGTTAGCAGATGCAGCAGGTGAGGACATCTCATCAACTTAGCTGGCTTAGCTACGATGTAAACCCGGACCCTTCCACTCAGGAATCAGCATCAGGCAAGACACCAGAATCAAACCAGTGCTCAGGGCTACCACTCCGCCAAGGGGCCACAACGCAGCCATCGGGATGGAAACCATCGGAGCCAATAAACCGCGCAGCCCGGTCATCAGAATGTGCACCGACATATAATCGGCCACTTCATGATCGGGTGCCACGCGTGTCACCCACAGGCTCCAAACCACATTGCCTCCCGCAAATCCCAGTCCGGAGAGGAACGACCCCGCCACAAAACCCGCCCAATGGCCGCTCAGGAAAAAAATAAGAATCGATAAAACAAACAGAATATTCAGTAACAACCGCAGCAGTGCAAAATTCATCCGGTCAAATAAACCGCCCCACATTCGAGTGAATGCAAAAATAGTTAATGAAGGAATCACTCCAGTAATCACCGCCACCATCAGGGGTGAATATTCAAAACCGTAAACCGGCTCCACCAGCACTTTAACCTTGAGTGGCACCATCATTAAATTGCCGAAGCCTAACAACATCCACATGAGAATCAACCAGCGGAAATATCCGTCGCGCCGCAGTAACCGCAGAGAACGATAAGGATAATGTCCCGGTTCCTCGGCTAGGGGTCGGCCCGGCATCCGCCCGACACACCAGGCTGAGTAGGCAAAGGCCGCCGCCAGCACCCCAAGATAAACATCCGCCCGTTGCAAATCTAGCTTCAGCATCCACCCCGCCAACGCAGAAAAAAACGCCAACACCAAAACCTTGATTCGATTCACCTCACCAAAGACTCCACCCCTTCCACTTTCGGGAAAATTCTGTTGATACATTTGCGTAATCAACGGAATGCTACCCATCGCGCAAACCATCGCCACCGTTCCTCCCACCACATAAACCCACGCACTGAAAAGGAACTGCGACGGCACCAAGGCCACCGCCGACGCCGCCATCAGGATCGCCGACGCCCGGTTGACCGCCATCCCGGAGCGCCGCACCACATACAAAACCACTGGACTCAAGAGCATCCCCAGGGATCCTCCGGCAGCCACCCATGCCTGCATCGTGGTTCCCGCCCGATGAAGTTCAATGGCAATCAGAAGAAAAAAAGTGGCCCCGAAAGATTCGATGATGCCCGCGCCGGGTGCGCGCCGCACCTCCCACCGGCGCGCTTCAATCTGCAGTTCTTGGAGCTTCACACTCATTTTGCCGCCAGCCCAAGGTAGTTCATTCCCCATGGGATCCAGAGAAGCATGGTGAAGAATCCCGCCACCGTCGTCCATACCACGACGCGGACCGCAGTAGGCACATCCGCGCCGTACCGCCCCGCTAAGATCACCGGAAACATGGCCGATGGCATGGCTGCCTGCACCAGCATCACCGCACGCAGCTCATGAGACACGGGCAACAGTGCTGCCGCCACGATGAAGCCTATCGGTAATAAACCCAACCGGATCAGACAAGCCGTCACGCCTACTCTCGGATGACGCAGCACGTCGGCCGCACCCAAGTGATCCCAGAAGGTGGCTCCTACCAATAACAACCCCAGTGGAATGGCGCTGGCTCCCAGCATCGAAACCCCGCTCCATACCGGCGCCGGAATCCACTGCTCTGCATCCAGTTTGTGCAGCATCAGGCCGGATAAGATGGCCAGCACCGGGCCATTAAATAATTTGCGCCAGGAATCGCGCAGCCTTCCTCCTGACAAAACCATAATACCCACTGTCCATAAACAAACTTCCACTCCCAGATTGTGCACAAAAAGCACACCCACTGTTTCCTTATCGAACAAGGCCACGCATAACGGCAACGCCATGTAGGCCCAATTATACAATCCGGTAGAAAGCGCGAAGCTGCGCACCTCGGCAGGGAGCTTTAAACCCGCTGCCCTTGCCGCCACGAGCGCCAACAACACACCTACCGCCACCGTCGTAAAACCCACTAGTGGAGGCCACCATGCGTTGCCCGGTTGGTCTAGTGCAGGATTTCCTACGATCGAGTCCCAAATCAGGCAGGGAATGAGCACATTTAACGTGAGGCGCAGCAGGGTTTCATCCGCCGCGCGTGTAAGAAGTCTGATCCGACGCAGACCCAAGCCCAGTAGGAGCACGCCGAAGATCGGTACCATCGAGCCCAGTAGTGAATCCCATCCTCCCATTAGCGATTGTTCGGTTTGGCGCCCCCATGTGGTTTCACCATTGAGCTATGGCACCGCGACGCAGAATTTCCAGTTCAATTCTTTTCGACCACATTTTCAGAGTCGATTTTTTGCGCGTTCACCGGGTTGTGATAGCCTAACCCATGAATTTAGATCATCCCGTGACGGTCATTAGCGGTGGAGGTTCCGGATTAGGCCGGGCGCTGGCACTGGCACTGGCCGAGACCGGCTATCGTGTTATTCTCACCGGGCGCCGAGCCGAGAAGCTGCGCGAAACGGTTTCACTGATGGATCAAAAGAGTGATGCTCTGATTTTACCTTGTGATATCTCCTGTTCAACGGCGGTGGAAGATCTGGCGCACGAAGTGATGCTCCAACGCGGGCCTGCCGATATCCTGATCAACAATGCCGGGGTGTTTCCTTCTCTCCAACCGATGCATGAAATGAGCGTTTCGCTCTGGGACGAAACCATGGCCACCAACTTGCGGGGCACTTTTTTGATGATGCGCGCATTTCTTCCCCAGATGATTCAGAAGAATTACGGTCGCATTCTCAACATCAGCGCCCCGCTTAAGCACTATCCTGGTGCCGCTGCGTATTGCGCCTCAAAATGCGGCATAGATGCCCTCACTAAAGCCACCGCTCTTGAAAATAAAGACCGGAACATTCTGATCAATGCAGTGGAGCCCCCCTTGATGGATACCGAAATGCATCGAGGTGGCAGCCGGCCCGAAGACATTGTTCCACTTCTTATTCCCTATTTGGATTCTAACGACACCACTACCCGAGGACGCGTGGTTAAACTCCATTCCCCCTTGCAAAAATAAATGGGCAGCACCATCCATAACGCTAAGATGTCCCCATGCAGGATCTGTTCGGAGACCATAGTGCAGACGACATGCAAGCTACACTCAGCGGAGATGGTTCCATGGGGAACCTTGCTTACCGCATGCGCCCTCGCGCTTTGGACGAGTTTATCGGCCAACGGCACCTGCTTGAACCGGGCCGCATTCTTTACCGACTGATTGAAAGCGACACCATTACCGGACTGCTACTGCACGGCCCTCCGGGAACTGGAAAAACATCACTGGCTCACTGCATTGCGCGATTGACCCGTTGTCACTTCTCCATTCTCAATGCGGTGGAGGCTTCCGTGGCGGATCTCAGGGCTTGTGTTGCCGCGGCGCGCGAACGCCTGCGGATCTCGAGCCTTCCCACTCTGGTGTTGATAGATGAGATCCACCGTTTTAACAAATCCCAACAGGATGCCATTTTGCCCCATTTGGAAGCGGGCACCATCCGGCTGGTGGGTGCTACCACGGAGAATCCCTATTTTTCGGTGAACGCTGCACTGCTATCCCGCATGCAGGTTTTTGAATTGAAGGAGCTGACCGCAGGTGAAATGGTGGAAATACTGAATCGCGCCTTGTCCGATAAGGAACGCGGATTAGGCAGCCTGACGATAGAAGCGGAAGCGGGCAGTCTCGAACTGCTGGCTGAGTTCTCTTCCGGAGACAGCCGTCGTGCTCTCAACGGTCTGGAAGCCGCGGTGCGCACCGCTCCATTGCGCGGCACTTCCCGCCTGCTGACACGCCAAGCCGTGGAAGAGACGCTCCAGCGACGGCACGTGCGTTATGACCGCCATGGTGACGCCCACTTTGATGCCATCTCAGCCTTTATTAAAACCATCCGCGGCAGCGAACCTGATGCGGCACTTTATCTTCTGGCTCTGATGTTGGACGCAGGAGAGGATCCCCGCTATATTTGCCGCCGTCTGGTGATCAGTGCAGCGGAGGATGTGGGACTGGCCGATCCGCGGGCATTGAGCTTGGCCGTGGCCTGCCATCAAGCCGTGGAGCTTTTGGGAATGCCGGAGGGTCGCATTCCTCTGGCAGAAACGACGGTTTATCTGGCCGCAGCTCCCAAAAGCAACCGCGCCTACCGCGCTTTAGATGCCGCCTTAGAAGATGTGAGATCGGGCCGGCGTTTACGTATTCCCGACGCACTGCGCGATACATCGTATGCCGCGGCCAAAACCACGGGTGCTGGCAATACGTATGCTTACGCGCATGACTTCCCGGGCGCTATCGCTCCGCGCCAATTTCCTGTTCCATCCTATTACCAGCCGGGCACCGAAGGCTTTGAAATCCGCATCGCCGACCGGCTCGAACGGATCGAATCGCGTCGTGGCGCCTTAGATCCGATGGCACAAAACCAACATGTGACATGAGCCGTTCATCTCGTAGTCGCTCTTTCCGTTTCCAGTTTATTAATCCCGTTATTTATCTGGACGCATTGCTTTTCTGGTCGATCTACGTGTCGTCAAGCATGTTAATTTTGTGGTTGTTAACTTCCACTGCTAAAAACGAGACTCGGGATCTTTATGCCCGTCATTTTCTTCATCTCAAAACGCAAACACTGGCTCTTATTGAGAAGGAATACACGTCAGCCTCGCAAGATCGAGGTGGCGCGAAAATCGATGAGCTGCTGGCTATTCTGGTTCGATCCGAGCCTCGGATTATGGGTATGGCAGTGGTTCGTGTAGGACGGGACGGAGCGATCCAACCAATCCATTCCCAGGTCGTGCACACGTATTTGAAAAAAGATTTCGTCTCTTCGTACCATCTGCCCTTTTTAGAAAAAGCTCTCAATGAAAATGAGTTTACAATCAGTGATTGGAAAATTTTTGTTTCCCGCTTTGCCACCTTTCTGACTCCCGCGCCGGAACCGGTCGAGTACTTATATACTCGATTGCCTCCAAGATCCTCTATCAGCCATACGGATCCGGAATTTCTGATTATCGGATTTGATGCAGAGGCCGTGCAGTTGGCGTTCTACCGGTTAGAAGAAATGGGAATCACTTCTATTTCTTTTTCCATCCTTTTAGGAACATTGGTGGCCATTTTCATTCGTTTCCGCAGCGAGCAGCGTTTCAAGGCCAACCAAGAGCGTATCGAGGCACTGCAGTCTCTGGGTAAGCGCGATGCGGTGCTGAGCATTATTGTGGATGCCGCCGACCGGCTTTTGGGAGAAGGTGATGTGAACCGCATCTTTGCGGATTTATTGCGCGAGCTGGAATCGGTGCTGCCTGTAGTGGGAATTTGCGCACTTCGGGAAACCTTATCAGGAACCGAGAGCTCCGGCAGAAAAAAACGCTTTGAGGTCATTGGGCGACGTTCCCTATGGTCGATTCCCTTCCAACTCGATGATGATTTAGCGGGCCTACCTAAGGAGTGGAAAGTCCGTTTAGCCGCAGGTCGTTCGGTGCGGGTAGCTCGCAGGGAAGCTCCAGCCCGGCTGCGACTCTGGATGACTCAAGAGAAGTTCCAGGAGATGCTGCTGGTGGGCATGAGCACTGAAGGACGTCTGCGTGGGGTCTTGGTGGCACTGACCCTCAGTGGAAATGAAACGATGGAAAAAGGGCTGATGGGCGCTCTCAAGCTGGTGGCTGATATTTTCGGAACCGCCTACCAACAACGTCAACAGGAGGCGCGTCTGCTGGAATCTAGTAAAATGGAAGCCCTTGGACGGATGGCCGGAGGAGTGGCCCATGAGTTCAATAACCTTCTTCACATTGTATCGGGTAATCTGCGCCTGGCGCGGCGGGAGTCCGGCTCCGAACAGTGGCACAATCGACTCGATAAGGTTATAGAGGCCTCGAATCGCGGCAGCCAAATTGTGGAGCAGTTACTGCGGGCCACTCGCATGAATTTACCCGATTTGAAAATCATGGATTTGAACCATCTGGTGGAAAAAACACTGCACTTGGCGGGCCCGGGGATGGGGCCTAATATGCAATTCGGCATCAATCTGGCTCCGCGCCTTCCCTCCGTAGCTATGGATGAGGGACAAATACAACAAGTCATTCTCAACCTGCTGCTGAACGCACGAGACGCCATGTCGGGCAACGGCGAGGTAGTGATCCGCACCGGAATCGTTGCCGATCAATCGCTTGTTTACTGTGAAGTGGAAGACCAAGGGAGCGGCATTCCCGATCCTGTGCGTGACCGGCTGTTCGAGCCCTTTTTTACCACCAAACCGCCCGGCCAGGGAACGGGACTGGGACTGTCCACTTCCCGGGGCATCCTGCAGCAACACCAAGGTAAAATTGAAGCTTTTAATGCGCCCAGTGGTGGAGCGGTGTTCCGCTTTTATCTTCCGATGGCCGATCCGGATGAGGATCCCACCGATCTTATTCCTGGAACAGAACCCGCCTGTGCGGTTCCTCTTGGAACCGTGTGGATCGCAGACGATGAACCCCTATGCCGCGAAGTACTGATGGATTGTCTGCGCGAAGGGGGAGTAGAGGCTACCGCGTTTGAGGACGGGGATCACCTGCTAGAAGCTCTGAGCGCTTCCATCCATGCGGGACATCCGGATGTGGCTATGGTGATTACGGACTGGACCATGCCCGGCACCCATGGTGTCGAGCTTATCCGCACCTTACGCAAACTTAAACCCAACCTACAGATTTATATCACCAGCGGATTTATCCTCAGAGAGGAGGATATGCCGGATGTCGATGGTATTATCAGTAAACCGTTTGATCCTGAAGTGCTTTGGCAGGCTCTTCGTTTCCGGAATCCTCCGAGACCGAATTTCTCGCAGGATCCTTCGGCTCTTGAACAGGGCTAGCCTCCTCCGACTGCTCCGAAATTTTCTTTTCGACAACCCAAGCCGGAAGATCCAAAAAAATGCTGCGCGAAAGCCATGCATGGTTAGGAAGTGGGATAGGACTGTCCTGCAACTCCCGTCCCCAATAACTGATGACAGGAAAGTAGCCCGTTTGACGGGGTAGCTCTTTTTGGCTTGAAGGAGTGATAAGATGGTTAATCAATGAGAGAGCCCGCGTGCGTTGATCTGTTTGGGCCGATAGTGCCAAGTGATCTAGCAAAATCACCGTTTGGTTATTAGGAATGTTCCACTTCCAGGGCGGGACAGCTGGATTCTCCAAGTTTCGTATAGGACATGCCGCAGGAATCCAAAGGCTGGGTAAACCGCCACTCACATACTGATCCCACACTTTTTTGTACGCAATGGGATCCGGACAATATATTTCCGGGTCATATTTCCGATACCTGAAATCGCCTTCCGGATGTTCTAAGCCAGCGAGCAATACGATGTCCTCAGGAAAAACGGGCAGACTGCCATGACCTGCGACATCGGCACGTTGTAATACCACCATCGGTGTCCAGCGCCAAGGGACTCCCGCCGTTTGCATGGGATCAAATCGATGATGGGTAAAGGTCGGATTGATGGCCCGTAGATCCTGATCTTCTGGCAACGTCGCCAGTAATCCTGTAGTGATAAAATGGGTAATAAGTCGCGGACTGAGAATGTAGAGATCCGCTGGTTTTTCAGGCTTTCCTTGGATATCAAGCCGTATCTGGTATTGATGAATCACCACTTCTTTACCATCGACCCACTCTGGAAAAAGTGTTTCGGGAATGCCTTCAAATTCGTAGGCCACCCGAAGCACGATCGGCTCCTTGGCTCGTTCTTTTTTTTCTGCTTGCGGCTGGGTTTCGGGCTTCTTTTCCGCAAATGGCGCGGGCTGACGCGAGCACCCCGGAAGGAATAGCATGCTCACCATCATGATACACATCGGAAGGCGGATGCATGCAGCTAACCAGTAGGCGTTGCGGTGGTCTGAGGGCATAGAGTTGGTTATGCTCAAGTGGAGGTGTTTGGCAAGCTCGCCTTGTTGCACTTCAATAAAGCTCCGTTATGGTCTTGGGATGAATACCACCCCTGCTGACTCTGTGCCGTTGTTGGCTTCACAGTTGGAGCGTATGCGTGGGATGCAGTATCACTACCATCATAAGTTCTTTATGTGTCTGGGCGTTTCTTCGCTTATCTTTCTCCTTTTGTGGCTGGGTGGCGGTAAGGCCGGTTCGCTGTGGATTCCTTTCCTCGTGATCACTGCGGGCGTGCAGGCATCGTTTTATCTTCATTTTTGTGATTTTGCGCGCACCCATGCTGTGCATCTCGAACGGCTATTGAACCGGCATTACAGTCAGCGCTTACTGATGGGTGGTGAGATTGAGGATTTGTATTTTTATCCATTGGGTGAGCCGAAGCTCAGCGGACTACTGCCGTTGAGGCCTTTACGTTTTTTTTCCATGTTCACTCTTCACTGGTGTGTGTTGTGGATGGCGGTTAGTGTGGCCGCGTGGCTCCATGGTTCAACGATACTAAACGGAACCGAGCGCGTGCTTTATGTGACGGGTTGGCTAATCTGGGGTGGCGGCAATGCTTTGTTTCTGATCTGGTATTTTGCGGCGAAGCCCGATCTGCGAGCCATAGATGAGCATTTGATGGAACGGTTAGGCAGGACGGAGGGTGCGGATGAAGTCCCGGTTTAGAAAATCGACCTGGTTGGCTGCGCGGCCCGATGCGGTGCTGGATTTCCACTTGGATCCGAATAATCTCAAGGTGGTGCAGCCGCCGGGTTCACGTTTATTACAGGGGTCTTTCCCTGACAGGCTTACCGTGGGCAGTTGTTGTCAGTTCGTGGTGGGCATGCCTTGGGGAGTCGACCATTGGGAAATCGTGGTGGATGAGATCAAGCTCCCATCCAAACAGGAAGAGGGATGGATGGTGGATCGTGCTGAAAAGAGCCCCTTCAAATTCTGGATACACCGCCACCGTGTGACGCCAGAGGCTTCAGGCTGCCGACTGACCGATGAGATCGAGTTCGCTCCACCCGGCCCGTCAGCCCTTGATGTTCTTTCTATCGCGCCAACCTGGATAGCACTGTGGTTTTTGTTCTGGTTTCGCCACCTTAAAACGCGACTGCATTTTCTAGCGTTGTCTCCTAACCTTGAAAGATCAGGGGATGTGAAGCGATGAAACGGGTGTTGGTCTGGTTCCGCCGCGATTTGCGGGTGGCGGATCACACCGCATTATATGAAGCCTGCCGACAGGCAGGAGAAGTGCTGCCGGTTTTTGTACTGGATCCCCGCATTCTCAAGTCTGCCGATACGGGATCCCGCAGGGTGGCCTACCTGCTTGGATGCCTGCTGTCGTTAGATCAAAATTTACGCCATCTCGGATCACGGCTGATCCTTCGACATGACGACCCTTTGGAAGCGGTGCCCGCGCTGGCCAGCGAAAGCGGTGCGGAAGCCGTATTCTGGAACCGGGATTACGAATCCTATGCCATCCAGAGAGATGCCCGCGTGTCGGATCGGCTGCGTGCCGCCGGGGTGGATGTCCAGATCTTCGAAGATCAATGTCTGTGTCCACCCGGTAGTGTCACCAAGGACGATGGGCTGCCATATACGGTTTTTACCCCGTTTTCCAGAAAATGGCGTCTGGTGATGGCCGATACGCCCCGCCCCTTGCCGCGCAGGATACCTACTCCGGCAGGGTTGGACTCCGATCCGATTCCCGATGCCGAATCGCTCGACCACTGCGTCGACATCGTTCTACCTGAAACAGGGGAACGTGCGGCCCGCCGCCGACTTGATGCGTTTTTATCCAACGGAATGGACACCTATGATAGGGATCGTGATTTCCCTCATTTGAACCGCACCTCCCGTCTCTCGGCAGACCTGCGCTTTGGCAGTATCGGCCCGCGAACCGTTTACCATGCCGCACTACGACATGGCGGTGCGGGCGGAGCCTTATCGCGCGGCGCGCAGGTTTTTATTTCCGAACTGATCTGGCGGGACTTCTACAAACACATCCTGCATTTTTTCCCGCATGTGGAGACGGGCGCGTTCCGGCGGGAATACGATGCGGTGGAATGGGAAAACCGCCACGATTTTTTTGAGGCATGGTGTGTGGGAGAAACCGGGTTTCCGATTGTCGATGCGGCCATGCGTCAGCTCAACCAGACGGGCTGGATGCACAACCGGCTACGCATGATAACCGCCAGTTTTCTCACCAAGGATCTGTTGGTGGATTGGCGGTGGGGCGAACGGTATTTCATGAAACAATTGCTGGACGGGGACACGGCGGCCAATAATGGAGGCTGGCAATGGGCTGCTGGAACCGGCACTGATGCCCAACCCTATTTCCGCATTTTTAATCCGTTCAGTCAGGCAAAAAAATTTGATCCGGAGGGTCGCTTCATAGCGCAGTGGGTTCCGGACACGCCGCCTGCCGGATTCCGTCCGGTGGTCGATCACGCGGTTCAACGACAAAAAGCCTTGGCACTCTATAAATCAGTGAAAAGCTAAAGGAATGAACCGACGACCTTCTTTGCGCCAGACGATCCTTGGCATTCTGCTCCTGAGTTTGGTCTTGGTTGGCCTCTCCATTTGGAGCATGTATGCCCACCGTGAAAAGCACGTCATCCGATTAATCGAAGAAGCGGGTCAGTCTGCGGGGGTGGTAATCCGTGTTGAGAGTGCCACCATCGAGCCGGGCGGACGGGTGGAGCTGAGAAATGTCCATCTGGGGGATTTGGGCCACATCGGTTATCTGGAGTTGGCGTGGACGTGGAAGGATCTGGCTCGAAGGCGGGTATCCTCACTGCGTGTCCACGGAGTAGAGCTGCGTCTGAGTGAGTTGCTTAAACTACAAGAGAGCGGAGGCTCAAAGCACTCACCGACCACCATACAACCTTTTGTTCTTGAAAAGCTGGTGGTGGGGCAGGGCGTATTGATGTTGGATGACCTGGGCCCGGGTCTTCCCCCTGTTCCACTGCGCATTGGACAAGCCACGCCGCTTTTCTTTGAGAATCTGTATTTGGGTGGAGAATCCAGTGACCCTGCCGCTCTGGCTATCCAGACCGTGGAGCTTATCCAGCTTGCCCTCTATTCACCCTACGACTCGCTTTCACCCGTGCTCTCTTTTGAAAAAATCACCCTGCAGTTCAGTTGGGCCGGGATTCAAGCCAAGCATATCGACCGCCTGGCCATCGAGAATCCGATGATTTATGTCGGCGATGATTTGTTCTGGTTTGTGGAGCAGATCCAGCAGAAGAAACAGGAGGAAGTTTCCCCTGCCGACGCCGATACTCCATGGGTGATCGGAAACCTTGGAGTGATCGGAGGACGTTTGATCGTCACCACATTCGGCCGTCCCGGCTTTACCCTGCCGGTTATCTTTAACTCCGAACAATCCGGAGTGGTGCTCTCTAATTTTGCGGAAACCCCGCTTAAAACCGAACTTGAAATCCCCAACACCCACCTCAATTACCCGGAATACGGCGTCCGTGTTTCCAACTTGCGCGGCAAGCTTCAATTCAGCCTTCCCCCGGGAGAAGCCAAAACCGAAAACATCGTCAACACCATCCTGATGGACTCCATATCATGGAAAGGGGTTACGGCCACCGAAGCGTGGTTAAGTGTCACCTTCGATAAAAATGGAATTTATGGCGAGCTGGGAGGCTCCGCTTATGGAGGTTACGCATCCGGCAACCTGAACATTCTGGTCAATGAAAACTTGCGGTGGGTGGCCGATGTCTCGCTGACCGATACGTCTATTCGTCCTGTCGCCGAAATGCTCGCTCCTGAATATATCATTATCGACGGCGGTGTTTCCGGAACCGTGGTGGTGCATGGACAACAAAAAAACATTGAAGAGGTAGACGGCTCGCTGCGCTGGGAGCAACCCGGAAGCTTAACAGTAGTAGCCATTGATGATGTCTTGGAAAAACTACCTGAGGAATGGTCGGAACTCAAACGTCAACTGGCAGAAGTATCCCTTACCGCCTTCCGTCACTACAACTATGATTCGGGAATCTGTCTTTTCCGATATGGCCCACCCGCCAGCTTTCTGGATTTGAAATTTGCGAGCCCGCAAGGAGGACGCCATTTTTCCATTCGCTGGCATGATTTGCGGGACAAACCGGGATTCGGCTGGTAAACACTTCCCATGAAAACGTATTATGCCGCGTTTCCCATCACCCTGCTGGCTCTGGGTTCCTGCGCTCCCACCGTCAAATTAAGCACCCCGGAACCGGTCAAAATCGACGTGGCCATGAAAGTGGATGTTTACACCCATCAACAGACCTCCTCGGGCTCCACCGCAGAAACCAGCGCACCCAAAACCCCCCGTGAAACCCGCCGCATTCGGATGATGGAGGTTCAAAGCATCAAAAACGACCGCCTGATTGGCGAGGGCAATGAAGGTTATCTGGTGATGAGACAAGCACCCACCGATCCTGTTTATGCGGATTACGCGCAGCGTATTTTAAGTGAGGAAAACTCCGACCGCAGCCGCATTTTTGAATCCGATGCGAAAGAACAAAATAAACCGATTGAGGCGGTAGCCCGGGAATTTGCCAAACGCGCCAGAGAAGCCTCCTTTCCCGGTGAATGGATTCAAGACGCAGACGGTGAATGGAAAAATAAATGATGCCTGCTCGATCCTTGAAACCCAACGTCCTCATTCTTTGCACCGGCAACTCCTGCCGCAGCCATATGGCTGAAGGCGCGCTGCGCCATGCCTCCGGAGACCTGTTTGATATCTACAGTGCCGGATCCAAACCCGCAGGCTACGTCCACCCGCTGGCGGTAGAAGTGATGGCTGAAATCGGCATTGATCTTTCTTCCCACCACTCCAAACACCTCGAAACCTATCTCCAAATGGAAATCCAGACGGTCATCACGGTGTGCGACCACGCTGGAGAAGCGTGTCCCGTTTTCCCCGGACAGATGCGGCGTTACCATTGGAGTTTTGAGGATCCACCCAAGGCTGTGCGACCTGGCGAATCTGAAATCGATACGTTCCGTCGCATCCGCGATCAAATCCGCATGGTCATGGAAGCCTACGTCCATGGATGGCGTGACGCTTTAGGAACGTGATTCCGCTTAGAAAACTGCTCATTATGAATACTCCCCACTCACCCCAGACTCCGCCCCCCTCCGACCGCACCGCACCTGCCCGCACTGGGTTCTTCAAACGCTTGGTGGATAAGCTCGACCAAACCATGAAAGAAAAAGCGGCTAAGACCAGCTCGTGCTGTGGTTCGGGTGATGATCAGAATTCGGGCAAATGTTGCTGAGAATCTGCGACCTGCTGGTTTACGAGTTAGCGGGTTTCGATCCGGAGTCCCGGCTGGGGCTGATCGTGCATTTTTTTATTTATGACACGGTTAAGATTTTCACGCTTCTGGCGTTGATGATTTTTGCTATCGGGGTCTTGCGCACCTGGCTGCCGGAAGAAAGATTGAAAGCGTGGATGGGGCGCGGGGGTATTGGGGGTAACATCGTGGCGGCTTTGTTTGGTGCTATCACTCCTTTTTGTTCATGCTCCTCGGTTCCTTTGTTTATCAGTTTGCTCAAGGCGGGGGTTCCGCTGGGAGTCACGTTTTCATTTCTGATCACCTCTCCGCTCATCAATGAATATCTGGTGGTCTTGATGGCGGCGGAATTTGGTCTGCCCATCACGGTTGCTTACGTGATCAGCGGCCTGTTGACAGGCATCCTTTCCGGAGTGGTTTTAGGCAGGATGAAACTAGAGCGTTTTCTGGAATCGGATTTACTGACCTCCGCATCCACATCCTCCGAGGGACCACCCCGAGGATGGGGTCGCCTTCGTGCCGGGTGGGATGAGGCGGTGAGCGTCATCCGTCAGATTTGGCTCTGGGTTCTGGCCGGAGTCGCTCTGGGTTCCTTAATTCATAATCTGGTTCCCCAGGAGTTTATCCAGAATCTGATGAGTGCCACCGGCGTTTTTTCAGTTCCTCTGGCCACCCTATTGGGCGTTCCGATGTATGGGAGCTGTGCGGCGATCGTGCCGGTGGCAGTGGTTCTGTTTGAAAAGGGGATCCCACTGGGAACGGCCTTGGCATTTATGATGGCGATGGCGGCACTGAGTTTACCGGAGGCCATCATGCTGCGGCGCACCATGCGGCTACCCTTAATCGGTTTGTTTTTCCTCATTACGTCCGTGGCGATTATGCTGACCGGTTACGGTTTAAACGCCTTGGTGCCCTTTTTGGTTGAATGAAAAGAGGGAAATCTCCCTCTCCCTTCGCGTTCAAGGATGGATCACCACTTCGGTTCCCACGTTGACCCGGCCAAAGAGAGCTTTCGCATTTTCATAAGGTAGGCGGATACACCCGTGTGAGGCGGGGTAGCCGGGTAAATTACCGGCATGAAAGCCGATAGCCCCGCAGCTCAGACGGAGAAAAAACGGCATCGGGGCATCGTCGTAAAGCGTAGAAAACCATTCGCGATGCTTGTTGGTGACCACATATTTACCGGGGGGTGTTTCATAGCCTTTGGCGCCGCTGGAAATGGGGGATTGAAAAATCACTTCTTCGTTTTTTAGCAGGGCCAGTGATTGTTTTTTCAATGAGACCTCAATGCGGGCGGACGGGGCCTTGTCTTCTTTGAGCCCCAAAAGGATCTGCATGGAACGGACATGGTGTCCCCTGCCGGCCAACCAGATGGCGGTGGTTTGGTGCTTGTGGGTTTTCGCCCGCCGGTCCGCCCCCGCTTCCAATAACGTCAGGAGAGCTTCATCCTGCCCGGTAGCCGCCGCCAACATCAACGGCGTCACTCCCTTTTCCTTGCGCAGGTAATACGCGAACGCGGGTGCATTGACCTTAGAAATGAAGGACTCATCCGCCGGAGTGAGCAATGCTTGATCGGGCAGTGCGCCCGCCGTAAGCAACCTACCTGTTAGACCCTGCCAATGATGCGCCAAGGCCCATGCCAGTGCGGATTGATTTTCAAGAGGCGCCTCCTGATCCAATCGCGCTCCCTGATCAAGCAGGAAGATCACGGCTTCTTTCCAACCCGCCCCAGCCGCCAGCGTGAGAGGCGTGTTCCCGTTTGCATCGACTAGCGATGGATCGGCACCCGATTTCAGCCATTTCTCCAAACGCGCCAGATCTTGTTTCTCGACGGCTTGTTGAAACTGAAGTTGTGATTGTTCCGCTTGCTCAGCTTGTATGTCGGCCTGACGAGCTTCGACTTGGGCCTCGCTATGAACGTCGGGGCTTGGTTGAGTAATCTTATCCTCAGGTGTCGAGCGTTGGCAGGAGAGCAATCCCAAGCAGCCGCACCAGATAGCGGTTGCCAGTAGGGGGGAGCCCAAGCATCTCATGGGCTTATTCTACCTCAAGCAGGGTTCACAGACTAGTGACCGTTCCGTGACTTTTTTATTTCATTGCGACCACGCAACCATGAGAAATTCACGACGAGACAAAAAATTCAAGGAATTAGAAAATACTTCTGCACATTCGGATCCAGAATGGCTTCACCCGGAACCCGACCGCCCAAATTAACTTGGTAGTCGCTGTAGGGGCTCTGAACTTGCCCTCCCTTTTTTATGCCATAGGGCAGGCGCTGACCTTTTAAATCACCCTCGGTGGCGCGTCCCCACGTATATCCGGCCGCACCACCCACCGCCGCGCCGGTGGCTGCTCCGATCCACCAGCCGTCCGATCCGCCCACCGCCTGACCTATGGCCGCACCGGCGGCCGCTCCCGCTACGGTTCCCACCCCGGTTTTGGTTGGGGTTCCGCTTCCGGAACTTCCACAGGAAGCTAAAATAAACCCCAATAATGTGGCTCCCAACCCCCGCAAAAGATAGTTCGGCATAGGTTTAAGCTAAGTGCCTGCTTCAAGCCGCCAATGAAAAAAAAAGGAAAAGGTTTGACCTTCGGCCCGTAATTCGGCTTTATACCAGCCCTATTTTCCAGAATTGGATCTAAGGAAGATAGGGGCAAGCAACAAGAATAAAGAATAGATCAAGGATAGAAACCATGTCACAACGCATTCAACTCACTGCCACTCGCCGCCAACGCACGGGGCGCGGAGGCTCAATTAAAGTCCGGTCGGAGGGCCACGTTCCCGCTGTGCTTTACGGAGCTGGTGAACCACAATCCCTGCAAGTCTCGGCCGTCTCGTTCATCGAAGCCTTACAATCGGTTGAATCCGAAAACGTGCTGGTCAACCTTCACATTGAAGGCGAAGGTGCGTCCGCAAAAACCCACCTGGCCCTGATTCAGGAAGTTCAGCACCATCCGATCAAGGACACTGTGTTACACATCGATTTTCATGAAGTCCGCCAGGATCAAAAAATCCAGGCACACGTGCCCATCCATGAAGAAGGCGTGGCCGATGGGGTCAAAAATAGCGGCGGCATTCTGGATCACCTGATCCGGAGTTTACATATCGAATGCCTTCCCAATGACTTGCCTTCCCACGTCACCGTGGACGTCTCCGGCCTCAAACTGGGTGAATCCATCTTGGTCAAGGATCTGCAGTTGCCCTCCGGTGTTTCGGCGGTTCAAGACGCTGATCTTCCGGTTTTCATGGTTCACGCACCACGGGTGCAAGCCGATGACGCTGCGGCGGCAGATGCGGTTAAGGAACCGGAAGTCATTACCAAGAAGAAGACGGAAGAGGAATAAACGGCCTGCGTCGGCCCGGCGAATACGGTGGAAACTCTCACACCGCATTTCCCGATGGTGGTCGGATTGGGCAATCCCGGCCCGAACTACATTGGCACCCGACACAACTTTGGTTTCGCGGTGCTGGATAGCATGGCCGATGCGGAGGGTTTGAGTTGGAAACGTGCTCAGTGGGCTGACGCGTTGACTTGTAGAAGAAGAGATGGCAGCTGGTTGGTGAAGCCGACCACCTACATGAACCTTTCAGGCCGGGCGGTGAGGCAGGGATTAGCGTGGTTCCGTTGGGAACCGGCACAGATTTTGGTGGTGGTCGATGACCTCCATCTGGCATTGGGCACGTTGAGATTGCGTCCGGCGGGTTCGTCGGGCGGTCACAACGGACTGAAGTCGATTGAAGCGGAGCTGGGCACCACCCGCTATGCAAGGCTGCGCGGCGGGGTGGGCGCCACGGAGGGAGCAGACACGGGCTCCTCTCCTCATGCTGGAGAATGGAAAGGTCACGTGCTGGGAAAATTTGAAAGAAACGAACTAAACATTATGGAAGATGCAGTGGAACGCGCGGCACGTATAGTGCTGCTTGCGCAACAGTCCGGTCTGCAGATCGCCATGAACCAAGCCAACCAAACAATATGAAACATTACTACGAAGCCACCTACATTCTGAACATCGAAGGTAAAGAAGAAGGAATCGACACCATGGCCGATGTCCTGAAAAAAACCATCGAATCACTGGAAGGAAAAGTCGTTTCCACCCGCAAAATGGATCAACGCCGCTTTGAGCGTGTAGCCGGCAAACTGTCGGCAGGGTATTACCTTTGCCTGGGATTTGAACTCGACAGCCAAAAACTCTCCAGTCTCGAAGAGAAGTTTATTCATGACGATCGTGTTTACCGCCAGTTTTACCTCAAAGCAGAACGCAAAACACCTGTCGTAGCTTAATCAGGTTGTCATTGACGCTAGTTACTACTTTCCCCGAATTCTTAACCTCAAAACATGTCATCGCTGAACAAAGTCATGCTGATCGGGAACCTGACGCGGGATCCCGAAGTGCGCCATACCCCCAAAGGCACGGCGGTGGGAGACTTTGGTTTAGCCATGAATTCATCCTATCGCGCTCAGGACGGCACCGAGAAAGAGGAAGTCTGTTACGTCGATGTCGAGGTATGGGGCCGTCAGGCAGAGACCTGTAAGGATTACCTTTCCAAAGGCAGGCAAGTCTTTATTGAGGGACGCCTTCAGCTCGACCAATGGACTACCCCACAAGGTGAGAAACGCAGCCGCCTTCGAGTGCGTGCTGAGCGGGTTCAGTTCCTCGGCTCGGCCTCGGGTGCGGGCGGTTCAGCTCCCCGTAAAAGCAGCGGTTATTCCCGCTCCTCCGATCCGGGTGATTCACAAGAGACTCCTCCACCCCGTGAAGATTTTACTTCCGATCACAATGATGATGACGAAATTCCGTTTTAACCCACATCCGTAAACCAACACGACACCCCATAAGGTAAGAAAAAAGAAGAAAGAGAACTATATGCCCGTAGAAATCATTTTAAAAGAACGCGTCCAAGGGCTGGGCGCTGAAGCCGATATCGTTCGAGTCAAAGCCGGTTACGCCCGGAACTTTCTCATTCCGAGAAAGCTGGCCGCACCTGCCACCGCCGCTGGAAAAAAAGAGATCGAATCTCTGCGCAAACGCCGCGCCGATCGTGAAGCGTCCGAGCTACAATCCAATCAAGCACTGGCTGCAGCTCTTAACAAGGTAACCATCACCTTCCAAATGGAGGCGGCTGAAGGCTCCAGCAAGCTCTTCGGATCGGTCACCGCCCAAGATATCGTGGAGCGTCTGGCCACCCTAGGTCACACCGTTGAACGCAAAAAAATCAACTTGCCCCAGCCTCTCAAGGAGCTGGGCGAATCGAAAATTGAGGTGAATTTCGGCATGGACATCAAAGCTAGCTTCAAAGTCGTGCTGGAACGCGCCCAGAGCGAAGAACCGGCTGCCCGGGAAGAAGAGGAAGAAGCCCCCAAGCGCAAGCCCAGAAAACGCTGAGCTCACGTTCAGAGTCATTCTCTCTGAACTCCATTACTCTCTGGCTCTGAGCAACATGCTGCTGGCTTAATCGCGGGCGTGTGAGTCCAGCATCAGAGTGATCGGTCCGTCGTTATCAAGGATCACATTCATGTGGGCACCAAACGTCCCACATGACAAGCGGGCTCCATATTCCCGGAGAACATTTAACAACTCCTGATAGAGGGGTTCGGCGATGCCAGGCGGCGCGGCGCGGTGATAGGAAGGTTTCGTCCCCTTTTTGAAACTCGCGTGCAGGGTGAATTGGCTGACCACCATTACTTCTCCTCCGATTTCCTGAACTGAGGCTGGTGAAGGGGGGTTTTGTTCAGATTCAAACACTTTCAGTTTGAGTATTTTCTCTGCCAGCCATGTGGCATCCGCGTTTTGATCACTGTGGGTGATTCCTAGAAAAACGACCCACCCCCTGCGGATGCTCGCTACGTGCTCCCCGTTAACCTGTAGATCGGCTTTTCGAACCCGTTGTAATAGAGCGCGCATACTTTATCTTCTACCCTCTGAGGCAAGCTGAATGAAACGGTAACCGTGTAGTCCGTTGATTCTACCCGCAGTCAGCTCAAACGAATCGTGGCGGAACTGGTCGTGCAGAACAACAGCTTGAAGTTTTCAAGCTATCGCACCGGATAAGGAGCGAATGAGCTGGGTTTCTTCCTGATCGTAAGGCATTCCGTTTGCATGAAGGACATCATGGAACCACGGTTCCGGTTCGTCCGCTCCTTCCGGACTGCCCCAAGGAAAAATCGTATTGCTTTTGCCCGAAACAAATCCCCAGTTGTAGGCGGCCACTTTTTTCTTATGCAGTAGGGGCAGGCAGGTTTGGAAAAGACTGCCGCGGGTGCGGGCCATATATTCGGTGCACCAAAGCGGTCGCCCCAGCTCAAGTAGTTGATCCACCTTAGCACTCAAGGTTTCAGCCGTTCCGTAATGGTGGAAGGATAGAATATCCGAGTTTTTTAATGCGATGCGCTGAGCATTCAAGAGCGCAAGGTCGGCTGAAGCTAAGGCCTGCTCGTCGTGCTCCAGAAGCGGATCTGTTTCATATTGCCAGATGCCCACAGTGACCGGCTGCTGAGGAGATGCAGAGCGGGCCCACTCAAATACCAACCCGGTCAACTCGGCTGAACAGGCGGCTTTAGAGGGCGGATCACCCGTATCGAAACTGCAGTTACAAGGCTCATTATACAAATCCCAAGCCAGCACGCGCTCGTCCTGCCCATAGCGGCCCAATACATCTAAAACATACCTTTCAAGCTCTTTCCAGCACCCCCGATCACACAGCACATCTGCTGCGGGGCTTTGCGCCCAGCCGGAGTTGTGGATACCAGGCCGCGGCGCCGGTTGCTGTCCTGGCACTGGGTAGGGACGATGGCAGGCGTCGAAAAAAACTAAGAGTGGACGGATAGTGCGCGACTCACACAAATCTAGAAAATCATCTAGGCGACTTAGAAAGCCTTTCTGATCCGTTTTCCACGCTATATCGTGCAAGAAAATCCGATGGGTATTCATGCCGACTTCGGCCGACCACTCCAGCTCTCGCTCCAGTATCGGGCGGTGGCGGTCGTAGTCGTCCGGCTGGAACATCTCCAGCTGGTTGATCGCGCTACTGGGGATGAAATTGGAACCTAATAACCACGGCTGTTTGTCTGCCCATGCGTGGGCTGTTTCAGGACTCCAAAGGGTAGATGACATAATCTAGTAATAAGAGCCTAAAGAAGCGTTGCCAACACCAGAATCCGGTGTAAGGCTAACAGCGCACACAGTTGCGTCGATGAACCACAACCACTGTTCAGGAGATCTTCTCATCGATATCCACAGAATTTCTCTGAAACTCACATTCACAATCCTGACGGATTGGACTCGCAGTCTGCCCGCCAGCTTTCAAGTGCCTCAAGTGCCCATATCTATTTCAATAAAGGCGGTAAACCCGTCAAGGTTCGCCCTACCGAGAATTTTTGAACTCAAGGCCTAGACGTTGGAAACTCTCGGCCTTGAGCTTAATTAGCCATGACTCAAGAAACATTTGGGGGATGTAAAGAGGTGTTCAGAACGCCTCCACACTCGGGGTCAACCCTTGAGCTGCCAACTCAGGAATCCGATGTAGCCCACATAAGCCGCCAGCAGCAGCCCCCCTTCAAGACGTGTGATGCGGTAGCCGCTTTTCATAATCGGCAGCAAACAAAGGCTGAACAACGCGAAAAGTATTAGATCGATTGAGGTCACACCGTCATTGATGAGCGGCTTAAGCATGGATGAGGTTCCAAGAATTCCGGCTATATTGAAAATGTTAGAGCCGATTAGGTTTCCTACCAGTAAATCGACTTCTTTTTTCCATGCGGCCACCACACTGGTGGCCAGTTCAGGCAGACTGGTTCCCAATGCTACGATGGTCAGTCCTATAAAGACTTGAGGAGCACCCAGCTTGGTCGCAATAGAAATCGCGGCGGTCACCATCAGCTCCGCTCCCAAAACGAGGATACCCAATCCTCCCACCAGCAGTGCGGCATCAATTCCCCAGTGGCGCCCCAGTTGAACGGATACCGATTCGATTTCTTCGGCGGTCGCTGTGTCGCCCGATTTTTTCGCTACCCTTACGGTATAGACGACATAAGCCACCAGAAATACTAATAAAAGCACTCCCTCCCAACGGGCAATGCTTCCATCATACAGAAAATAGATGGTGACAAAGGTCAGCCCCAACATGACCGGTATTTCGCGTCGAATAATGGAACGTTGAACCGCGAGAGGAAAGATGATGGCTGAAAGGCCGAGAATGAGCCCACTGTTGGCAATATTCGAACCAATGACGTTGCCAATGGCAATGGCTCCGTTTCCTTGCCATGCGGCTTTGACACTCACCACCAGTTCCGGACTGCTGGTGCTGAAGGCCAGCACGGTGAGCCCCACCACCAGTGGCGAGATTCCTGCTCGCAACGATAAGGCGGTGGCACCGCGCACCAAACCCTCCGCGCCGAAGAAGAGCAGCAATAAGCCAGCCAGAAGAAGTGAGAAATCACTGATCATGCAATGGATGAAATGTTTGTGAAATCTAAGCGGGTGATCGAAGGTATTCGATTACCTGCTTTGTCCTATGAGGAAACAACGTGCGCTTCAACCGGAGCGTGTCAAGCCGACGCTTGTTTTAAAGGTCGATTCGGAAACCGCCGGTGGCGCTGTTGGACAGGTAGCCTTCTTGGCCAAACTGGACTTGCCATCCAAGGCTAAAATGAATGTTTTCCGCTTCGGTGAGGGAAGCATTAAAGCCTGCTCCGATGACCCCGATGTTTCGATCCGGGTTTTCGGTTGAAACCGTAAAGCTGGCCAGTGCGGGATCATTAAAGCGGGTGGTCACATCGCGGGAATGATCCAGCACTTCGTAATACCAGGCTCCTGAAAAATATGGAGCCACCCAACCCCACGTGCCTTCCAGCACTTTGGAAATCTCAAATCCCACGTTGGGGCGCAGTGAGTGAGCGGTTTGTTCATTGTAGCTCAAATCTCCGCCGTTGAGCCCGGATTCGGAGAAATCTTCCACGTGGAGCAAAGCGTATTGAAGACCCGCTTTGGGAGTCAACCGCCAGGAGCGATCTTTTCCGAAATAGAGATTTCGGGAAAGTTCCAGCGCTCCGGTAAGTTGATGACTATCTGCGTCACTTTCCGCTGTGCCGGTGAAACCAGGGGATACGATTTTTCGTTCATTGTCATATCCCATGTAGCCGTAACCCACGATGCCGCTAGCGATCCAGTCTGACCATTGGTAACGGGCATAGGTGCCGACTTGAGCTCCTGAGCCTTCCATTTTGGAGCCGAAGCGATCCACTTCCGCATCCACTCCCTGATAGCCTACATATACACCAGCCGAGAGATTGGCATTGATGTTTTTACCCATGCCGATGGTAGCGGAGGTGCTGATGGTTTCGCTCTCCGCCAGAGCGGAGGTGGCATCTTGTGAGGCATAGGATCCTGATCCCATGACAAAAGTTTGCCATTCATAGTCGGGAATGGGAGCCGAGTTGGAAGCGGCGGCGGCAGCCAGTGCGGAGGAGTCACCTTGAGTAGCGTTGCTCATGGCGAGGAGACGACTGTCGGTAGAGACCAGAAGCGGTGCCAAGTCCCTCCGATGCCAGTCAAAGTAGGACAGATCGGTTCCGGTTTGCGCGTTTTTACCGATATGTGCTAGTTGGCTGAAAAGACCGGACGTGAATCGGGTGGTGTTGTTAAACGCGATGTTGGAGAGGGAGTGGTGGAAGATCTGGCCGCTGGCCGTTTTAGCCAGATCGTTCAACTCCGTTTCCGGAATGCTGTTAAGAGCTAGAAACACATCCGCGAAGCCGTCGCTAACCGCGCCGGTGGTGTTGAAATTGTCTAACACTCTGGAGAATCCGTTCAATCCGGGAACGGTGATGAGTGTCCCGAAGGTTTGAAAACCTGAGGCGGTGGCATTTTCAAAATTGGCTATGGTGAACGACCGGCCAAACACGGTGATCGTGCCATTGGGGCCTGCGGCCACCAACGAATCGGCGAACTCTTGTGAAAAGCCTCTCCAGTCCCGCAGGTTGATGGTGTCGGTGCCGTTTTCTCCATCGATGACTCCAGTAATGATCGAAAAACCGATAAGATTCAGGGTGTCGTTGTTTCCTCCCAAAGCGATGGCTCGGCCACCTCCTATAGCCGTAATCGTGCTGCCGCGAATGGTGACGGTGTCAGCGTTTGCGCCCGTATCGATTGCCACGCCCCCTGCGCTGGCGGTGATTCGGCTGTTGGTGATTTCCAAGTTGTCGTTTCCTCCGCCCAGGTTGATGCCCCGGCCGCCACCGGAGACGACGATGTTGGAATTGATTATACGAACGGTATCATCACCCCCACCGGCAGAGATTCCTTGGCCTGTTCCCAGAACCTTGATGGTGGCTCCATTCAGGAAAAAAACGTCGTCATTGCCCGAACCGTTGAGGGCATCTCCCCCTCCGGAGTTGATAGTGACCGATCCGAAAACGGAGACGCTGGTGTTGTTTCCATTGATGGTGATCCCGTGATGATTATTACTAACACCGTTGACAATAAGTGTGCCCGAGTGCGTAAGCGTGGAATTGGCTCCTATACGGATGCCTTGGTTGTTATTACTGGTGAGCACGGATTCCCGGCTGATCGTGATGGTATGCCCCCCCACCCGTTCCTTCAATGGCGTGGGAACCCGTGGTGGTGATGTTTCCATTGATAGTAAGCGTGTCTCCCGCTGCCAGGTTGGCGGGTGCGCCCGTGAGATCACCTGCATTGGTGGTGGTACTTGAGGTGCCAGAGGCTTGGGTAAAATCTGCTGAACGTAGTGCGACAGCCGAGTGAAAATAGAAAACGGCTAATACCACAGCACCTCCAACGTAGTGGTGTTTCATAAAAACTGTTGATTGAGTCTGACTCATCGTTACGCAACTTTATATGCCACTTGTATCTCATACGATTAACTATTTAAGTGCGTTATTCATTTTTTGCCTTATTTTTACGCACACTTGCCGTAGACGCACTTGACAAAACTCATGCGGACTGTCCTGATGCGATGATGCAACCGGAAAATCGTCCGACCACCCCGATGGAAACGTATCCTTGGCAGGTGTTGTGGAATCTTTTGATCGCTTTGGTGGATCATGCGAAACAACACCGCAGACTGCTGCTGGTCGGCTGGTTGGGCGTCTTGCTGGCGTGCCTGATCCTTCTGCTGTTTGACCGGGATCTGGCAACATGGCTGAGCCCGGCGGAACGAGGAGGGTGGATCAATGAGTGGGCACGGGGTTTAAGCTATTGGGGCGATTTCTTAACCTTCTGCGTGCCGGTTGGCTTGATACTCGCTGCGCTAGGCTGGATAGTCCGGCGAGGCGACCTGAAACGGGCCGGACTGGCCTGCATTCTAGGTGCCGCAATGGCCGGACTGTGCGCCGACGCGGTGCAAATCGCGGTGGGTCGTCCTCGCCCCCGCTCCCAATCGCAGGAAGCGATGACCGGCTTCAATCTGAAATCCGAATTCCACGCTTTCCCCTCGGGACATTCGGCCACCCAATTTGGATCGGCTACGGCGTTGGCAGTCTGTTACCCACCGGCCGCCCCGGTTTTGATGGTGGCTTCCGCAGGCGTGGCGTGGTCGCGCCTTTACCTGGGAGCGCACTATGTCTCGGATGTGGTGGCGGGCTCCGCGCTGGGAATCTGTTTTGGCTGGCTGGTGGGCCGCGCTGCGCGCCGACCCCGCTGATCCTGATCTTCATGGATGCGGGCTTTCCCTCATCAAACGAGTGCGCTAAGCTAAAGGTTCATGTTCATCTATCCGAAGACCTATGATGTGGTGGTGGTGGGAGCGGGCCATGCGGGCTGTGAAGCCGCGCTGGCTGCTGCGCGGCTGGGAGCGCACACGTTGATGCTGACCATGAATCTGGACACCGTGGCCCAGATGAGCTGCAACCCTGCGATCGGAGGACTGGCCAAAGGACACTTGGTGCGGGAAATCGATGCCCTGGGCGGAGCGATGGGAATCAATACCGATGCCACCGGCATTCAATTCAGGATGCTCAATACCAAAAAGGGGGCCAGCGTCCGCGCCCCCCGGGCTCAGTGCGATAAAAAAGCCTACCAGTTCCGGATGAAGTATATTCTCGAGTCCCAACCCAACTTGGATCTCAAACAGGGAAGCATCGCCGACCTCTTGGTGGAGGGCGATCATGTAACGGGCATCACCACCACGCTGGGAGTCCTTTATCCGGCGCGCACCGTCATCATCACCACCGGCACCTTTCTCAAAGCACTGATGCATGTGGGGCTACAAAATACCCAAGGCGGGCGGATGGGCGATGGCGTGAGCGGGTTTTCGGAAACCTTGAAGCGATTGGGTTTCGAAGTGGAGCGGCTCAAAACGGGAACCCCTCCTCGACTCAATGGGCGCACCATCGACTTCAACAAAATGACCCGTCAGGATGGTGATACACCACCACCGCATTTCAGCAGCATGGTGGATCGATTACAGCCGGGGCCGGAAGAACTCTTTACCTTGAACCGCTGGGAACATGGATTGTTCCACGTGGAACAATCACCCTGTTGGCTCTCCCACACCAACCTTCAGACCGCGGACATCATCCGTGCCAACCTCGACCGCTCTCCCCTCTATTGCGGCATCATTGAGGGAATCGGTCCCCGCTACTGCCCCTCTCTGGAGGATAAGATCGTCCGGTTCGCGGATAAGGAAAGTCATCAAGTTTTTCTCGAACCTGAGGGACGCCACACCCATGAATATTATATCAACGGCTGCTCCACCAGCCTTCCTGTTGAGATCCAATACGATTTCATCCGCACCATCCCCGGCTTGGAGCACGTAGAACTCCTGCGCCCCGGCTACGCGGTGGAATACGACTTCTGCCCACCTACCCAGCTCCTGCCCCATTTGGAAACCAAACGTGTCTGTGGTCTCTTTTTTGCCGGTCAACTCAATGGCACTTCCGGCTATGAGGAAGCCGCTGCTCAAGGCCTGATGGCCGGCATCAACGCCGCCCTCAAGGTTCAATCCAGGCCTCCTTTTATCCTCGGTCGACATGAAGCCTACATCGGGGTGTTGATTGACGACTTGGTCACCAAGGGCACCAAGGAACCTTACCGCATGTTCACCTCCCGGGCCGAATACCGATTGCTTTTGAGGCAAGATAATGCCGACCTGCGGCTCACCGAACGAGGACATGAAATCGGACTGGTGGATTCCGACCGGCTGGCGCGGGTCAAAGAAAAACGTTCTGAGGCGGAACGCCTCACCCTCGAGTTAGAGACCATCTGGCATGAAGGAAAAACGTGGGCTAAGTGGCTGCGGATGCCCGAGCACGATTGGAGTTTCCTCCCTGAGGTTTACCACAACACACCGGAAGACATCGCCACCGAGGTGCTCACCTCCATCAAATACGCCGGATATATTGAGCGCGAGCTCCACCAGATCGCCCGGCAACGTGAGTTGGAGGAAAAAACGATTCCTGCTTGGGTCGATTACGATGTCATCAAGGGACTCAAAAACGAGGCCCGCATCAAACTTAAAACCATTACTCCCCGATCCTTTGGACAAGCCTCCCGCATCTCCGGCATCACGCCCTCGGATCTTTCCCTGCTGGCCGTTTATGTGAAACGCGGCCGCGGGTCACAGAATCGTGATGAAGAACGTCCGCTCACGAGCGAAAAATAAAATACACCGCCCCACAAAGGCACAGCCCTGCCCAAAGATAGTTCCACGTCATCGGCTCTTTCATGTAATACAGCGCAAACGGGACAAACACGCTCAATGTAATGACCTCCTGCAGAATTTTGAGCTGTGGAAGCGACAGAGCGGTGAAACCAATGCGATTGGCCGGAACCTGAAACATGTATTCAAAAAAAGCGATTCCCCAACTCACCAGAATGGCCACATAGAGTGGTTTGGCCGAAAGATCCTTCAAATGTGCATACCATGCGAAGGTCATAAAACAGTTGGATATTAAAAGCAGCACAACGGTCTGGGCAGTAATCATCGTGCCTCGCAAACTAAAAACTCCGTTTCACCCGTCAAGCTACCAACTAGCATAATCCTCCGATTGCCAATACCTCCTGCGTGTGGTAGATTAGGCGACTTCACATGAGCACGTCCCCGAACGCCACACCCAAGCCCCCTAAACTACCTAAAGCCCCCAAGCGCAAGCCCACAGATTCAGGATCTCCCGCCCCGCAAAATTGGAAAGGGCTCTCCCTTTTCATGATAGCCGCTTCCTTGCTGATGCTCGCCTTCTGGTCGCATCAAGTCAGCAATAAAGCCGCCACCCGCGATATCACCACCACCCAGCTCTACCAGGAACTGGATGCTAAAAACGTCAAAGACATCGCCCTCTTTTCCGAACCTACCACCGGGATAACCTTCCTTAAGGGAGAATTCATCAACCCACTTCCCGCTGACGAAACCAAACGCCTTCCTACCGCTGCCGGATTCAAAGCCACGGTTATTCTCGAGTTTGAAAAAAACCTTCATCAACGGCTCGCCGATAACGGGTTTCCAGACATCCGCCAAGAAACCATCGACAATAAATTCTGGCAGCTCTTCGCCGGAATGATCCCCTTCATTCTGTTCATCCTCATCATGTATTTCTTTTTCCGCCAGCAGATTAAGTCCGCCGGAAAAGGCGCCTTCAGTTTCGGCAAAAGCAAAGCCCGCATCCTCAATAAGGATAAAAATAAAATCACCTTCAAAGACGTCGCCGGAGTCGATGAAGCCAAAGATGAGGTTCAGGAAATCGTCGAATTTCTCAAAGACCCCAAGCGCTTTCAACGTCTGGGCGGTAAAATCCCCAAAGGGGTGTTGATGGTAGGGCCTCCGGGCACCGGTAAGACACTGCTGGCCAAAGCCATCGCCGGCGAAGCCGATGTTCCCTTCTACGGTATCAGCGGCTCCGACTTTGTGGAAATGTTTGTCGGGGTAGGTGCCTCACGGGTGCGCGACATGTTTGAGCAGGGTCGCAAAAATGCCCCCTGCCTGATTTTTATTGATGAAATTGACGCTGTGGGACGGAGCCGTGGACACGGCCTCGGTGGCGGTCATGACGAACGCGAGCAAACGCTAAATGCCCTGCTGGTCGAAATGGACGGCATCGACACCCAGGAGGGCGTCATCATGATCGCCGCCACCAACCGTAAAGATGTGCTCGATCCCGCCCTGTTACGCCCGGGACGTTTTGACCGGGAAGTCACCGTCTCCCTGCCCGATGTCAAAGGACGCCAACAAATCCTAGAAGTCCATGCCAACAAAGTTAAATTGGCCGATGATGTGGATTGGAGTATTGTCGCCCGCGGAACCCCCGGCTTTTCCGGCGCCGAGCTCGCCAACCTGATCAACGAGGCCGCCCTGCGCGCCGCCCGCGTCAACGCTCCGCACATCACCACCAAAGACCTCATGGAAGCCCGCGATAAAGTGGCCTTCGGTCGCGAGCGCCGGAGCATGGCCATGACCGAAAAACAGAAAAAATTAACGGCTTACCATGAAGCGGGTCACGCCATCCTGAGCGTCGTCTTGAATCACACAGATCCCTTGGAAAAGGTAACCATCATTCCCCGAGGCGGCGCACTCGGTGCCACCATCAGTCTTCCCAAAGATGACGACTTCCTGTATGGCTACGGCAAGAAAAAGCTGGTCGATGATCTGTGTATGACCATGGGCGGTCGGGTAGCCGAAGAGTTCTTTCTTGGTGACATCTCCACCGGTGCCTCAGGCGATATCCGCATGGCCACCGGCAAAGCCAAAAGTATGATCTGCCGCTGGGGTATGAGCGATCGCCTCGGTATGGTAGAATACGGGGATCATGATGATTACGTTTTCCTCGGGCGGGAAATGGGAAAGAGCCGTGGATACAGCGAGGAAACCGCACGCCTGATTGATAACGAGGTGCTCCAGCTCATCAATACCGCCTACTCCCGAGCCAAGGAAATTATCGAAGAATACCGCGATAAGGTCGAAGCAATCGCCCAAGCCTTACTGGAATACGAAACCCTTGATGGCAAACACATCGAAGACATCGTCCGCACCGGGCGCATGAGTAATCCCCCTGAGAAAACTCCTCCTCCCGCTGCGCAACCTGCTCCACAAGAAGCGCTTAAGACCATTCCTGCGGATCGGGAATCTTCCCGGGCTGACGACGGCCCCTTGCCCGGGCTAGAGGGGGCTCCTGCCGGAGCTTAAGGTGGGGTTTCTTCCCCTGCCACGCCTGCCTAACCGCGCATGACATCTTGGCATCACTCCCGCGGTGAGTTGCTACTCGGTAACCGTCCCGCCTTGATGGGCATTCTCAATGTCACACCGGATTCCTTTTCCGACGGAGGCCGCTACGACCAGCCCGATGCCGCCCTCGCACATGCGATCGAAATGCTGGGTGCGGGCGCGGATATCATCGACATCGGGGGAGAATCGACCCGCCCCGGTTCTCTTCCCGTTTCAGCCCAAACCGAATGCACCCGCATTTTACCGGTTATCCAGGGACTGGTTCAGGAGCGTCCGGACGCCCTGATCAGTATTGACACCACCAAAGCCGAGGTGGCACGAGCCGCCCTGCGTGCCGGGGCTTGTATCGTCAATGATATCTCAGGGGGCCTTTGGGATCCGGAAATGGTTCCCGTGGTGCGGGAACACCTTGCTGGATATGTATGCACCCACAGCCTGGACCGGCCGGCCATCATGCAACATGATCCGCACTATCCGAATGTGGTCTTTGATGTGCGGCGTTTTCTCGAACAGCGCAAGTGCGACCTGTTGGATCACGGACTGGAGGAAAAACGGTTGTGTTTCGATGTGGGTATTGGTTTCGGTAAAACCGCCGCGCACAACCTCGCGTTGATCCGGGCGGGAGCCGCAGGCGGGTTCCAAGGTCTCGACCGTCCCATGCTTTGGGGACTCTCGCGCAAATCTTTCATCGAAAAAACACTGAACCGCCCGACTCCGGATCGCCTGGCGGGTGGCCTGGCTGCCCACGCGGTATTATTAACGTCCTTGCAACCCCAGATCTGGCGCGTGCATGATGTCCGCGCATCCATGGATTTTATTGAAATCTACAGAGCTCTCGCCTCCCCTACAGACCGCACTTCTTGAAGGTGCTGTCGAGATGACGGAAATGGCGGTCGATGGAGCAGACGGCTTTCAGGTCGGCAGGCGAAATGTATTGTTTGAGTTCTTCATCGCGCAGGAGGTGGGTCAGGAAATCCTCTTCCCCTCCGTTCCAACAGGCCATGGCGTTGCGCTGCACCATTTCATAAGCTTGACGGCGCGGTAGTCCGCGATCGGTCAGTTCCAAGAGCACGCTTTGGGAATGGTAAAGTCCTTTGGTTAACGCGAGATTGCGCTTCATATTTTCCGGGTAAACCAACTGGCGTTCGACCAGCTCCTTGAGCTTGACCAGCATGTAGTCCAGCAGTCCGGTGGAATCGGGAAGCACCACGCGCTCGACGGAGGAATGGGAGATGTCCCGTTCATGCCACAGTGCCACATTCTCCATCCCGGCCAAGGCATTGCCGCGCAGCACCCGCGCCAGTCCGCTGAGACGTTCTCCGATGATCGGGTTGCGCTTGTGGGGCATCGCACTGGAACCTTTCTGTCCCTTGGCGAAAAATTCTTCGACTTCCAGCACCTCGGTGCGTTGCAAATGGCGGAACTCGGTGGCCCATCGATCCACACTGCTGGCAATCAATGCCAGGGTATTAAGAAACTCGGCATGGCGGTCGCGCTGGATAATCTGGGTGGAAACGTGGGCTGGCTCGAGCTTAAGTTTACGGCAAACGTATTCCTCCACCCGTGGATCGAGGTGAGCGTGGGTGCCAACCGCTCCGGAAAGTTTGCCCACGGCGATACGGCGGCGCGCCTCACGCAAGCGTTCTTCAGCCCTTCCGAATTCCTCGAACATCAACGCCATTTTCAGTCCGTAGCTGACCGGTTCGGCGTGGATGCCGTGGGAGCGACCGATCATGGGAGTGCGTTTGTATTTGCGCGCTTTAGAAGCCACCACGCGGCGGAGTTGCTTGAGATCGTCCAACAGGATGTCGGCGGCCCGGCAGCACTGGACAGCAATGGTGGTGTCCAGCAGATCCGATGAGGTCAATCCCTGGTGAATCCACCTGCCCGCCGGCCCGACATGGGTGGCCACTTCTTCCAAAAAGGCCAACACATCATGATGGGTGCGTTCTTCATTCTTGCGGACTTGCTTGATGTCAAAACGTGCGGTGCGTCGAATAGCTTCCGCATCCGCTTTAGGAATACGTCCGATGCGCGCCATGCCTTCACAGGCCAACACTTCGATTTCAAGCCAGATTCCCAGTTTGGTATCTTCGGTCCAAAGGGATGCCATCTGCGGGCGTGAGTAACGTTCGATCATAGAGGCGGAACTTAACCATGTCCTTGCTCCGGCTACCAAACAAAAAAAAGCGGCGTCCCTGAGTAGGGACGCCGCTTGGGGTTCGCTAAATGTTTTCTGAGAGTTAAGAAGTTCTTACTGAACTTATTTGGTCGGAACTTCGGAGATGGTCTTGAGGATCCGGCTGGCGATCGCATAGGGGTCGCCTTGGGAGTTGGGACGACGATCTTCGAGGTAACCTTTATATCCATTGTTGACGAAGCTGTGGGGGATACGAATGGATGCGCCGCGGTCGGCCAGTCCATAGGTGAACTTGTCGATGGATTGGGTTTCATGGAGGCCGGTCAAACGCAGGTGGTTGTCCGGTCCATAGACCGCGATGTGCTCGTCCATGTTTTTCTCGAACTGCTTCATCAGTGCTTCGAAGTATTCTTTGCCACCGACTTCTCGCAGATGTTTGGTGGAGAAGTTGGAGTGCATGCCGGAACCGTTCCAGTCTCCGCGGAAAGGCTTACAGTGGTATTCGACATCCACGCAGTATTTTTCGCAGAGGCGGTTCAGGAGGTAACGTGCCACCCAGACTTGATCGGCGGCGGTGCGGGATCCTTTTCCGAAGATTTGGAATTCCCACTGACCTTTGGCCACTTCGGCGTTGATACCCTCATGGTTGATACCGGCTTCCAAACACGCATCCAGATGTTCTTCCACGATTTCGCGGGCGATGTTACCAACATTTTGATAACCCACACCCGTGTAATATTCACCTTGTGGAGTGGGGTAACCATCCGAGGGCCAGCCGAGGGGCTTGCCGTCTTGGAACAGGAAATATTCCTGCTCGAAGCCAAACCAAGCATCAGGATCGTCCAGGATGGTGGCACGGGTGTTGGAGACGTGAGGGGTGCCGTCGGCATTCATGACTTCGCACATGACGAGAGCACCGTTTTTGCGATCCGAGTCGGGGTAAACGGCCACGGGCTTGAGCATACAGTCGGAACTGCCTCCGGGTGCCTGACGGGTGGAGCTGCCATCGAATCCCCACATGGGCAGCTGATCCAGCTTGGGAAAGCTGGAATATTCTTCAATTTTGGTTTTGCTGCGCAGGTTGGCCACCGGGGTGTAGCCGTCCAGCCAGATGTATTCGAGTCTGTATTTTGCCATAAATAAGTAGTGTTGTTGTTGGTTGTTTTTCCTCACGTCACCTCATGCCACAGAATGCCCTGAAGGACTCCCGTGAGTTAGGTATGGATCGTATTAAGCACAAACGATGCCAATTGCCCATTTATATTTAAATTACGGGACTCCATCGATTTCCGCTGGTTCCTTGCCTCCATCCCGCGTTTCGCCCTAGGATGATCGTTATGGAAGAAATGAAGGACACCCGCCGCGCTCTGGTGCGGATCAGCTATGACGGGCGGGTTTACAAGACGTTTCGTGGTCACCAGGCCCGGGAGCGTTTTGAAAATGAGGTAGCGGTCTTGCGCCACTTAGAAAAAAAAGAATGCCCGTTTGTTCCGCGGATTCTGGAAGTCGATCCGGAAAAGCTCCTCCTGGTGACCACCACCTGCGGAAAACGGGTGGAGCATCTGAGCGATAAAAAAAAGGCTTCTCTGTTTGCCGAGTTAGAAACCTACGGGGTTCGACATGAGGATGCCGAAACGCGCAATGTGACCTATCTTGCCTCTCAAGGAAGATTCTGTCTGATCGATTTCGAGTTTGCCACCCTATTGGACGATCCCCAACACCGTTCCCCCGTATCCTGGCCGCATGAACGCAAGGAGGAAGGTTCACATGAGTGAGGCGTTAAGGCCTGATGAGGTTGCGGCTCCGATGCGCGTGAGATGGTCGGGCATGACCCATCCGGGTAAAGTTCGCAAGAATAACGAAGACTCGTTTCTGGCGCTGACCTTCAACCGGGAAACCTTCCACTATTTGGGCAAAACCGGGGAAACGTCCTTGGAAGAACACGATTTGGTTTTCGCGGTGAGTGACGGGATGGGAGGAGCCAATGCGGGAGAATTCGCCAGCAAAATCGCGGTGGAAAAAATTACACGCCTGCTTCCGAAGGCCTTTTTGAGCCGTGCGGCGGGAATCCAGCCGGGATTTACAGATCTCTTTGAACTCGTATACATGGAGATTCACCGGGCACTGACCTATTTGGGCGAGAGCTACCCCGAGTGTCAGGGCATGGGCTCGACACTGACCCTGACTTGGCTCACTCCAGGTTGGCTCTATTTCGCGCACCTGGGTGACAGCAGGCTGTATTATTTGGCGGCGAACGGCGATTTCAAGCAGCTCAGCGAAGATCACAGCCACGTGGGTTGGCTGCGTCGGCATGGCAAAATCAATGAGCGGGAAGCGCGCGATCACCCCGGACGCAGCTCTCTGCAAAAGGCGCTGGGCGCCGGGCACCAATTTGTGGATCCCCAAGTGGGCGCGGTGGGCCTGGAACCCGGCGACCAATTTTTATTGTGCACCGACGGCTTGGTGGATGGTCTGTGGGATCGCAATATCAAAGGTTTGCTGCGCGATCCGGATGAACGAGAAGCCTCACAAGATCCAGCACTTCGTTTGGTGCGCAAAGCGGTGGATGTTTCCGGACGGGATAACACCACCGCGTTGGTGATGGAAATTCTTTAGCAGCCTAAGCTACCACAAGGTTTCTCCGAACCTGCTTTACAGCCCGCGTTTCTCCATTCTGGCGCGTAGGGTGGATCGAGTGATGCCTAGAAGTTTGGCGGTGCGCACCTGATTGCTTCCGGTGCGCACCAGGGCGGCTCGAATAAATTCATCCTGTAGCCACTCCAGAAGTGGACGAGACGGATCCTTTTCAGCTGCTTCAAATAAAAGGCGAATCGCTTCCTCTTCACTTGCCAGTCCAGGGCTAATTCGGGCTGCTGAGACCACGCCCGATGAAGCGCCATCGACAGGCTGAGTCGTCATCTCAACCGAGGATGAAAGGACTTCGGATGAGCGCACTTCTAAAGGCAAGTCGGACGGAGTGATGGTATCTCCGGTAGCTAAGACCAAGGCGCGCTGAATGGTGTTCTCTAATTCCCGGACATTTCCCGGCCAGGAATACTCAGAGAGTATACGAACCGTCTCCGCCCCCAGTTTATCAGGTGCGCCGGGATGGCGTTTTTTCCATTTCTGCATAAAAAAAGCCGCCATCCTTGCGATGTCACTACGGCGTTCTCTCAGGGGAGGAAGACGGATACTGAAGACGTTCAGTCGGTAATAAAGATCCTCGCGGAATTGTTTAGCCCGGCATGCGTCCAATAGATTGCGATTGGTGGCGGCGATGAGACGCACATCGGAGTAGAGTGCTTTGTTGCCTCCCACCCGGGTGAATTCTCCCTCCTGAATCATACGTAGCAGCTTGGATTGAATGGGCAGGGGCATCTCACCGATTTCATCTAGAAAAAGAGTTCCTCCGTCGCATTGTTCAAATTTTCCGATACGCTGGGTCATCGCTCCGGTAAACGCACCTTTCTCGTGACCGAATAGTTCGCTTTCCAACAGGTTTTCTGGGATGGCGGCGCAGTTTAGAGTGATGAATGTTTTTTTTGCCCGTTTGCTGTGGGCCACCACGGCACGGGCGACCAGCTCCTTGCCGGTGCCGCTTTCTCCGGTGATCAACACCGTGGCATCGGTGGGAGCCACTTGGCCCACCAATTTATAAACCGCCTGCATCGGGGCACTTTGACCAATCATGCCACTGTTTCCTTCATCCCCTTCCAACAAGACCAACGTTTCTGCCGTTTCGCGAGTCGCCCGTGCGCTCTCGAGAGCGCGGTGTAAGAGCGCTTTAAGTTCGGGGATGTCGAAAGGCTTCAGGATGTAATCATACGCACCCAGCTTCATCGCCTCGATGGCGGTTTGTGACGTGCCGTAGGCGGTCATCATGATCACAATCTGCCGGGGATGGATGGCACGGATGTCGCGCAGGGTGTCGAGCCCGTTTTCTTTACCCATACGGATATCCATCACCACCACGTCAGGCTGATGCTTACGAAGCAGTTCAATTCCCTTGGCCGGATGACCCGCACTAAAAATTTTTAAAGCGTCTTTTTTCAGCAGCCGTTCAAATGAATAATGAACATCGTTTTCATCATCGATAATCAGCAAGGTTGGAATGGGTTCTGTGGTCATGTAGTCGATAGCCTGGGGTTAGATGGATTTTTGATGATGAGGCAAGAAACAAGCCGACCTTGATTCAGAACCTCATTTTGTGCAAAATCACGACAAAAAACGACCCAAGTGACAAAAATTGGACATCTTAAAGTTACAGTTGCGTGAAACTTGTCAGACAACTGTTCAGTTTGCCATACATCTTTGTAACGCGTCGCATAACTCGCCCAAAAGAGAAAAAGCCTGAAAAAAGGTGTTGACGCACAGACTTAGTGGATTAGAAATAGCCACAAGAGCGAGAGGAATGGTGATATGGCATGAGCCATGCTTATCATTCCTGAACTCAGGTTCGACGTATTTATCTTGAGTAAGATATACTATGCGTTGAACCGAAAAACAAATAGGAGGAATAAATATGAATAAATGGATCGCTGGTCTTTTCGCCACGGTTCTGGTTGCAGGCATCGCTCGCGCTGATGTCGGAGCTCCAGCCCCGTCCGCTAAGGACCTTGAAAAAGTGGTTGAAGCAGTTAACTACGTTGAAACAGCCAAATCAGGCATCGTTCTCAGCGGCTATGTTGACGTCGGTTACGTGTATAACTTCAGTGGCGCCCTTCGTGGTGCTGGAGACGCAAAACAATTGCGCGCTCCGTCTGACCAAACCCCCAAAGGTGACTTCTCCGTTAACGCGGTGAAAATCACCCTTGAGAAGCCCCTCACCGATGCCAATGAGTTTCAAGCCGGTTTCCGGGTTGACCTCATGACTGGTGAAGATGCTTCCAACACCCTTGGCGGAAGTAATTCCCTCGGTGTGGCTGGTGAAAGCAACGGTCTGCTGCTCGAACAAGCTTATGTCGCTGTCCGCGCTCCCCTCGGAAACGGCCTCGACATCAAAGCTGGTAAGTTCGTGACTTGGCTGGGTTATGAAGTGATTGAACGCCCCGCTAACCTCAACATCACCTACGGAAACTTGTTCCAGAACGCGATTCCGCTTTACCACACTGGTATCAGCGCTGAATACGCTTTCAACGACATCGTTGACGCAGGGATCGCTGTGGTTAATGGTTTCAACAACGACACCACCCCTGCCGGTGCAGGACGTGACGAAGATGGTTACGGCATCATGGCCAAAATCAACTTCACCAACCCTGGCCAAAACGCCAATTGGTTCCACGCCCTCTACTACGGCTTCGGTAACAACAACACGGGTGCTGACGATGAGCAAACGCTGATCTACGACACCTGGGGTAACTGGGCTCCGACCGCCTTCAACGACAAGCTGTTGCTCGGTATCAATGCCAACATTGGACATGCTGACACCGGTTCTGCTACGCAAGACACCGCCACTTGGTGGGGTGTTGCCCTCTACGCTAAGTATCAGTTCACTGATATCTTCAGCTTGGCTGGTCGTGCAGATTACCTGCACAGCGATGAAGAACTCGGTTCGGGCTTCAACACCTTCACCGGTTCCGCCAACGGCAGTCATGATCAATGGAGCTACACACTCACCGCCGGTTTCGATCTTCTCGAAAACCTGCTGGTGCGTGCTGAATACCGCGTTGACGTTGCTGAAACAGGCGGATCTGATTCCAGCCACACCGTGGCTCTGCAAGCTGTTTACACCTTCTAATCACTTAGTCGGTTAAAACGTTCTTTAAGGCCCCGGCCCGAGTAATCGGCCGGGGCTTTTTTGTGCCCAAAACAGTCTGCCTCTGCTGAAGCACCTATTGTAAATAAAATTGACTTCATCATGATCTTTTAGGGTGAACCTCACCTAAAACTACATCCTGCCTGATTAATGGCTAAGTTCTAAAATGCTGGTTATAAGAGAATTGTGACTCGCATATCGTAACCCATAAGAAATATCTCCGGCTTGGCACGACAGGTGCTTGATTGATACACGGCGACCCGGGTGGGCCGCTGAAATAACTAACCAACAAAGGAGAGAACGATGAAACAAATTGTAAAGAAAATGGCCCTGCTGTTATTGGCCCTTTCCAGCACCATCGCCCCGCTAACTTCCTATTCCCAGGAAGCTACGGAAGAGGCGACACCGGTGGTGGAAGCGGTCGTAGAAGCTGCGGCTCCTGAAATGGATGAAGACTTTGCCGCCCTGCTTGCTGAGCAGGGAGATGCGGCTTATGCCTTCGACTTCTTCACCACCTCGACCCTGTGGACGCTGATCGCGGCCGCTCTGGTCTTCCTCATGCACCTGGGCTTCGCCTGTGTCGAATCCGGTCTGTGTCAGGCCAAAAACACCACCAACATCCTGTTTAAAAATGCCTTCATCATCAGCATCGGTTTGATCACCTACGCGCTGATTGGCTTCAATACGCACTATCCCCTCTTTGATGATGGTGGTGCGATCATTGATGGATGGCTCAAAATAGGAGGGCCTTTTGGTGATGGGAATATCAACAACACCTTCGGTTACGGTGGTGTGGCACTCTGTATGACAGGCTACGCAGACTTCATTTTCCAAGCGATGTTCGCCGCCACCGGTGCCACCATCGTCTCGGGTGCTGTCGCTGAACGCGTCAAACTCCTGCCCTTCATGATCTTCGCCACGCTACTGGTAGCCTTTGCCTATCCGGTTATCGGATCATGGCACTGGGGTGGAGGCTGGATGGGTGGATTAAACGGAGAAGAAGGATTTAAAGATTTCGCTGGCTCTGCTGTCGTGCACGCCTTCGGAGGCTTCGCAGCTCTGGCTTGCGTCCTGATCCTTGGACCCCGCAGCGGAAAATATGTAGGCGGAAAAATCAGACCTATTCCAGGTCACAGCATGCCTCTGGCTACTATTGGGGTGTTATTGCTGTGGTTCGGATGGTTTGGTTTCAACGGTGGATCGGTTCTTTCAGCCGCTCCCGGAGGCGTCTCGCTGGTCTTCATGACCACCGCTCTCGCCGCTGCCGCTGGATGTTTGGGTGCCATCATGATCTCATGGATCTTCCTGAAGAAACCTGATCTTTCCATGGCCCTGAACGGGATGCTGGCCGGTCTGGTAGGCATTACCGCTAACGCCGATATCGCCAGCCCATTAGGATCGATCGGAATCGGGTTCATCGCAGGCATCATCGTGGTGATCTCGGTGGTAACCTTGGATCGTCTCAAAATTGACGATCCGGTAGGTGCTATCTCGGTGCACGGGGTCTGTGGCGTCTGGGGTATCCTGGCTTGTGCCCTTCCCTTCCTGTGCCCGGAAACACCCTTCGGTCTGGTAGGTCAATTCATTGGAGTGGCCGCTGTAGCGATCGCTTCCTTTGTCTTTTCCTTTGTGGTCTTCTTCGCCTTGAAGCTCATCATGGGTGTTCGAGTTTCCGAAGAGGAAGAGCAAATGGGGCTCGATAAAGGGGAACATGGCCAAGAGGCTTACCCTGACTTCGCACCGGCAACCAAAGGCTGACAACATTTCGTTCTCTCGCCTCCCCGTTAACCCGGGGAGGTAAGAACGAAGAAAGGAACTTATGTCATTGAAAAAAATAGAAGCAGTAATCAAACCGTTTAAACTTGAGGAGGTCAAAGAGGCCCTCACCGAAATCGGGATTGAAGGCCTGACGGTGAGCGAAGTTAAAGGCTTCGGGCGCCAGAAGGGACACACCGAAATTTATCGCGGCAGTGAATACACCGTCGATTTCCTTCCCAAAGTGAAAATCGAAGTGGTCATCTCCCAGGACTTAGTCGATAAAGCGGTGGAAACCATCATCAAAGCCGCCAAAACCGGTAAAATCGGAGACGGAAAAATCTTCATCTACTCCGTGGAAGAAGCCATCCGGATTCGTACCGAAGAAAAAGGCGACAAAGCGGTCTGATCAACGTCTGCTAGTAAAATACAAAAAACGGCGGGTCTGCACCCGCCGTTTTTTTGTGTCCTGTAACCATGGAGGGAATGATCTGAATGTTAAATCTTTGAAATCGAACCTGAATGTACTTGTCGATTTTTTAACACTAGGTGTACTCAAACCTCGCATTATGTCTCAACAGGCCTTCACCAACGAAATAGAAATCTGGGATAAAACCTGTCATGAACTCAGGCAACTGATTTCGCCTGACTCATTTCTCAGGTGGTTTGAGCCGGTAACCTTACTGGAGTTCTCTGCTGGGCGGGCAATATTGGGAATTAAAAACAGCATTTATCAATATTGGATCGAAGAAAACTATCTCAACCAGTTACAAAATGCGTTCTCTACCGTTTTGGGTGCGGATATCCGTATTGAGTTCAAAACCATGGATTCTACCGCCGTTGCCAGCCAAACTAGGGCCCCAGCGAAGGAGAAAGCAGAAAGTAATAAGAGCCGTTCCAAATCTAAACTGATGGAACGCCATAACTTCGACACTTATGTCGTCGGGCTCAATAATCAGTTTGCTCATGCTGCCGCCATCGCGGTGGCTAAATCTCCTGCCCGAACCTACAACCCGCTCTTCATTCATGGTCCGGTGGGTCTAGGTAAAACGCACCTGATGCATGCCATTGGTAACCATATCTTAAAGGAAAATACATCCGCCAAGATTATCTGTGTCACCTCTGAGGACTTCACCAATGAATTCGTAACTGCGATTCAACATGGAGAACTTAATGAGTTCCGTAAACGTTTCCGTAAAGCCGATATTCTGCTGATTGATGATATTCAGTTCTTCGCCGGTAAAGACCGTTCCCAAGAAGAATTTTTCCATACGTTTAATGCCTTATATGATGGCAACAAACAAATCGTTTTAACCAGCGACTGCCCGCCCTGCGACGTTGAAAAACTCGAACACCGGCTGGTCTCACGCTTTGAGTGGGGACTGACGGCGGAACTTCAGCCTCCTGACATTGAAACACGCTTGGCCATCCTGAGAGCCAAAGCCGCCAAGTGCCAGGTGGTGGTAAGTGATCAAGTCCTGCTTTTCATAGCCGAACGCGTTAAGGCCAACATCCGGCGCCTGGAGGGTGCCTTGAACCGGGTGGCCGCTCTCTCCGCACTGAGTGATAAAAAAGTTTCCTTAGCTGAAATAGAAGGTTTGCTCAAAGACTTCATTCAAGAAGAAGCACGGCCGATCCTTACCATCGACGTCATTCAAAGAACGGTGGTGGAACACTACGACATCCGGCTGTCCGATATGTCTAGTAAAAAGAGGCCTAACAATATCGCCTATCCGCGTATGGTAGCCATGTATCTCACGCGTAAAATGACTCCCAAATCTCTTCAAGAAATAGGTGAAGCCTTCGGAGGTAGGGATCATGGAACGGTGCTTCACGCGGTGAAAACCATTGAATCCAAAATGAATGCGGATCCTAATTTAAGACAACAGATCCACCAACTAACCCATAAACTAGAAAACGGCTCTTGATCCGCTGCCATTAAAGACTATTCATAGAGTGTGAATAAGTTGGTAATCGAATGGAATATCCTTCTCTATCTGCCCCTCAAAAAGAATAAATCCTTTGTTTACCCAGATTACCAACAGCCTTTAGGCTTCATAAGTTGATGCTAAAGAATCACTTTGCTATATAGATTGAAGTTGTTAACACCATTACTAATACTATATAAAAAGTACGTAAATCTCTAATAAAGAAACAAACTATGAAGTTGTCCATTCAACGTGACCCCTTTTTGGAAGCTCTGCAAACGGTGCAAAGTGTGGTGAGCTCGCGCACCTCCTTACCGATCCTGTCCAATGTTCTCATTCGTTGTGAAGACGGACATGTCACTCTCTCTACCACCGACCTCGATACCGGTATTCGAACACAAGCCGAAGCCTCTATTGAAAAGTCGGGCAGCATCACACTTCCTGCCAGAAAGCTCTTCAGCATCATCAAAGAATTACCTGCAGTGGAAATTTCACTAGAAGTAGATGGAAAACAAAACACCGTCATCCGCGCTGGCAAAAGTTATTTCAAGATCATGGGGATGCCAGAGGATGATTTCCCCCCATTCCCCAAAACGGAGAATGCCAGCACCTACCGCATCAACCAAAAAGAGCTACGGGACATGCTCAAAAAAACCTCTTATGCCATGTCCTCGGATGAGAGTCGCTACGTGCTCAATGGAGTTCTGATGAGCTTTAAAGATGCCAAACTCACCATCGTTGCTACCGATGGGAGAAGATTGGCATTGGCATCGTGCGAACTGGACTTTCCCAAAAGCGCGGAACTGGATGTCATCTTGCCAAGTAAAGCTGTGTCTGAATTAACCAGGGTCTTGTCTGATGATGAAGAATTGCAACTAGCTATTTCAGAAAACCAAATTTCGTTCTCAATAGGAAATACCTATTTGGTATCCAAACTCATTGAGGGTAACTATCCCAACTACCATCAAGTCATTCCGTCGGAAACCAAAGAACGGCTTACCGTAGAGAGAGAAATCTTACTCAACTGTGTGCGCCGGGTTTCTTTGCTTTCCAGCGACAAGTCCAATTCTGTGAAGCTCAATCTAAGGAAAAACGAACTCGAAATTACCGCTAACAGCCCGGATGTAGGAGAAGCCAAAGAAAGCCTAGTGGCTAAGTATTCCGGTAAAGAGTTCAGCATCGCCTTCAATCCAGATTACCTCTGCGATCCACTCAAGAATCTGGCGACCGATGAGATCTTTATAGACTTCACAGACGAACTCAGTCCTGGCGTGATACGCCATCTGGATCCCTTCCTCTACGTCATTATGCCCATGCGCACCGCTTGACGTAGTTCAGAATCAACAACGAGCCCAATCAAAAAATATAAAGTTCAATAAAACTTGAACTAAATGACCGTAGTGGCTAACGTTTTTGTGTGCCTTCGGAAACGGAAATGACGTCAGAAGTTTCAAATCTCTCTGAAACAGAGATTGAAGTCATGGATCTTTGTATCGCTTTGGCACAGTTTCTCGGTCTTCCCAAATCCCTGGGAGAAATTTACGGCGCCGTCTTTATTGCCTCTCTCCCCGTAACGATGGAAGACATCATGGAACGCCATGGAATGAGTAAAGGCTCCGTCAGCCAGGGGCTGCGTGCCTTGAAGGCCATGGGCGCCGTTCGCAATCAATTCATACCCAACGACAGGCGCGATCATTATGTAGCCGAAACCGGATTGGGTCATTTGGTCAGCGGCATTCTACGGAGCCGCTATGAGCCCGCCATTGTCGACTTTGGTTCCAGAGTAGCTTCTTTGGCAGCGCGCCGTAACCGAATCGGGAAAAATGAGCTTCATCTCGTCCAACGCATTAACAAGCTCAAGCACTGGCAGGAACAAGCCGAACACATCGTCCCGACACTGCGTCACGTTCTGGGAGGAGATAAACATGCAGAGTGATCATCTCCAAGCTGACGTGAACTGGTTCTGCCTCCGTTCCCAACCCAAGAGGGAACATCTGGCAGCTCGCTACTTAGCCTCTCAATGGGGTATTGAAGTATGTCTGCCGCGTATTGCGCATCGCAAGAAAACAGTGCGCGGTATTATCCGCTTCGTAGAACCGTTGTTCCCGAACTATCTTTTTGCCCGCTTTGATTTGCAGACCATGCTGGGAGCGGTGCGCGCGACCGGAGGAGTATCGGGAGTCGTTCACTTCAATGGGAAATTTATTCCGGTAGAAGACTCCATCATTCAAGAAATCGTAGCTCTCTCACCCAACCGTGAAATTATCGAAATTGAAGAAAACCCAATGCCCGGCGATGAAATCATCATAGGAGAAGGCAGCTTCTCGGGTTTGCAGGGCATCATTAAGAGCTATCAACCCGCAAAAATGCGAGTGCGGGTGCTGCTCGAACTGCTTGGCCGATCTACGGAAGTAGAATTACCCGCTTCATCGTTATTGCCAACGAAGAGAAAACTGGTTCTGGCGTAGAGCAAAACACACGTTCGTGAGCGAACGAAACAACAACATGGATCCGATTGGATTGGTCTTCCTCAAAAGGAAACGACCAAGGGCGGAAGCTTAATATGAAAAACGTGAACGTGAAAATATTTGCCGATGGAGCTGACAGGGCTGGTATGCTCGAACTTTATGCCGACCCTCTGATCCAAGGGCTCACGACTAATCCGACCCTCATGCGCAAAGCCGGAATCAGTGACTACGAAGGTTTTGCCCGCGACATCCTGTCCGTCATCAAAGACAAGCCGATTTCCTTCGAGGTCTTCTCTGACGAGTTCCCGGAAATGAAGAAACAGGCTCTCAAAATCAAAAGCTGGCAGGACAATGTCTATGTCAAAATCCCCGTCACCAACAGCCGGGGCGAATCCTCCTGCCCGCTTATCCGCGAGTTGGCCGCCGAGGGCGTGAAACTCAATGTCACGGCCATTTTGACGTTGGAACAGGTGAGATCCGTGGCGCAGGCATTGCATCCCGGGGTGCCCTCCGTGGTTTCTGTCTTTGCCGGACGCATTGCCGACACCGGCGTAGACCCCGAACCCGTCATGCGCGAGGCACTGGCCGTGTGCCGCGACACGCAGCCCCGGGCCGAACTGCTCTGGGCCAGTGTCCGCGAAGTCATCAACATCCTGCAAGCCGACCGCTGCGGGTGCCATATCATCACCGTCGGACACGATATCCTGGCCAAGGCCGACAAACTCTGGGGTATGGATCTAAGGAAACTATCTTTGGATACCGTGAACATGTTCAAGAACGACGCCGAAGCGGCTGGGTTCACCATCGGAAGCTGACGTGCGCATTTCTGAAGTTATAGAGCCGGATCCCAAAACCGCAGTCATCACCGGCGGAGCCAAAGGGCTCGGCTCGGCCCTTTCCACCGCCTTCCGCGATGCGGGGTGGAAGGTCTGGGCCGCTTCACGCTCGAAGGAGGGAGCGGAGGTGGAGTTTGACGATCAGCTGGTGTTCCACCCCTGTGATGTGACCCGCCGCAGCGACCTCGTCACTCTGGCTGGTAAAGCTGCCACGGAAACAGGACGTATCGACGCATGGATCAACAATGCCGGCGTCTCCGCATGGAAAGCACTCGTGGACATCGATGAGTCGTTCTGGAATCACATGCTCTCTGTCAATTTGACTGGCTGTTTCTTTGGCTGCCAAGCCGCAGCGGCGCACATGGAGGAGGGAGGCGCCATCATCAACATTTCCAGCCTGGCCGGCAAGCGTGGCAGTGCCCGTAACAGTGCTTACTGCGCCGCCAAGTTTGGCGTGAACGGAGTTACCCAATCGCTGGCCAAAGAACTCGGCCCACGCGGCATCCGCGTCAACGCGGTTTGCCCGGTCTATGTGGACACACCCGGCCTGCGGGAAGCACTCGAGGAACCCGTCTCTCCGGCCGCCGGGCAGGATGTGAACGCCTACTTAGATGACTTCCGTCGTAGCCAATCCGCCCTGTTGCGTCTGCCGCAGGCGCAGGAAGTAGCCGCCACCTGCCTCTACCTCGCCTCCTCGGCGGCCTCCGCCATCACCGGTCAGTGCCTGAATGTCGATTGCGGCGTGGTGCCGTCATAAATGAATCTTTCTACTGAGTGCATTGAGCCCACCGAGGAGTATATCCCGGAGAATCCTCGTGTT
>JBHJOR010000064.1:0-8580 GCA_050329585.1 Methylacidiphilales bacterium
CAACCAGATCCGCGAAAAAATCGGCGTCATGTTCGGCAACCCCGAAACCACTCCGGGCGGCAAAGCACTCAAGTTTTATGCTTCCGTCCGGGTGGACATCCGACGCATCGGTGCCATCAAAGCGGCCAGTGGTGAAGTGCTGGGCAACCGCACTAAAATCAAACTGGTTAAAAATAAAGTGGCCCCCCCCTTCACCGAGGCGGAGTTCGACATCATGTATAATGAAGGTATATCAAAAACCGGTTCTCTTCTGGATCTGGCCATCGAACAGGGCATCGTGGAGAAAAAAGGTGCTTGGATCTCTTTTGAGGGTAATCATATCGGTCAAGGACGCGACGCGGCCAAAGAGGAATTAAAAAAGAATCCCGCGCTCTACGATAAAATTGAAAAATTAGTGCTGGAGAAGCTTTCCCCTGATTCCCAATCGGATGATCTTCCTGCCCAAGAGGACGCGTCCGTTAAATCCGAAAAGTCGGAAAAGTCCGAGAAGCCCGATAAGGTCGAAAAAGCGGAAAAACCCGAAGGTAAATCCTCCAAGAAATAAGCCGCCCGGGCAATCGTGCCGATACGTTCAGGCCTTCCTCCCGCTAAGCGTGATCGAGCACAGGCACAACGATGATCAACCCGGTATCTGCACCTGAAATCATACCCCCGCTTCACCGTAAGACGGTGGGCACCGTGCTGAATATTTTTTTGCTGCGCTGCTTTTCCCTGCTGCTGGCCAACGTCCTGTATTTCGTTATCGAGCGGTTCTACGGCACCGGCGCGGTAGGCAGCTTTGGTATTTATTTTTCATTTATCAGCATAGGCGGATTACTGGCCTCCTACGGATTTGGTAATGCTGTGCTTAAGCTCAGTGGCGCGGCGTCCGGCGACCGCGATCTGGCGATGTTGGGACACGGTTACCGGAAAATGCTCCGGTTGACCTCGTTTACCGCTACAGGCATTGCACTGATCATTGTTCTGTTAGGGCGTGATCTGGCGGCGATCTTTCTTAAAGATCCGAATTTGGCACCGGTTTTTTATGGTAGTGCCATGGTGCTGCTTCCTTATTGCCTCCTGGATATCTCGTCCGAGGTGATCCGGGGACGAGGCAAAACCAATCTTTACATCATATTCAAGGAGACCGGCCTCTGGGTAGTAGCCGCTCCAGTGCTGGTTTTTTTGATCATGACTCATTATGGGCCGTTTAGCCCGGTTATTGCCCACGCCTTGGCGGTGGTGGTTTTTGCGGTGGTGGCTTTGATGGTTTGCCAGGAGCTGCTACGCACCGAGCGGGAGTGGGCAGTGACCGGATCTACGTTGAAGGAACTGCTGAAGCTTTCCGTTCCCATGCAGCTTTCTAAAGGCCTGAATTGGACCGCGCACTGGATCGATATTCTCATTATGGGGGTGTTCCTGGGCGCGCCCCAGATCGGGATTTATATGGTGCTTAACCGCCTGGCTGCCTTTGCCGACCAAGTTTCCTATAGCATCAATGTTTATGTGGCTCCACGCATCGCCTATCATCACCAGCAGCAACGCGGCAAGCATCTCAGCCAGTTGACCCGTGATTCAGTGCGTTACGGCACGCTGACGGTCATTCCTCTCGCACTTCTGTTGGCTATAATCTGTCAGCCCCTGCTGAGTTGGTATGGGGCGGACTATGCCAGCGCATGGATCGCGTTTTTAATACTATTACTCTCCGGCCTGATCGACACGGCCTGTGGTCCGGTGGGCTACCTGCTTAACATGACCGGGAAGGAACAAAGTTCGGTGCATATTATGGTCACTACCACCCTGCTGAGAGTGATCTTTCTTCTGGTCTTTGTAGGCTACCTCCAGTGGGGGTTACTGGGAGCGGCTTTGGCGCATCTGCTTTTTGTCGTCGTCTGGAATCTGGTATCCCTCGTGGTCATTCGACAACACCTGGGTTTCCTGCCGGTCTATATTCCCACCTTTAAGAAAAACTGAATCAACCCTCAGCCCGGCATTACGGTCTGTAAAGGCGAACCAGCTTTTTCGATCCGCCATAGATGATCGATCCATCGGCGGCGATCACATGGTTATTGCCCTGATCCAGAACAGCGTCGGAACGGCCCAGATCCATCCGGCGCAACCGCGTGCCATCCGCCAGGCTCAGCACGGAATAGACATAATGCTCGCCTTCTCTTCCCATGCCGAAAACGCGGGGAGAGTCCGGTCCTTTCCCAATAGTGGGAACGCCGTTGAGATGCACATCGGGATTGGCCCAGATCAGCTTGAGTTGACGTTGAGAAGGATTCCAGTCCACGCGTTGCACTCCCTTGGGCGGCGTGGCTCCGGGACGGAATCCGGCCCATTGTGCCACCACGATAGCGTTGCCCAACACCGCAGGTGAGTTTTCTGCGGTGTGCCCGTCCCCTTCAGGTGTCGAATGCGGTAGGGGCAACACGCCGGCTACCCGGCGATCCAAGAAGGTTCCCGGCGTGTTGGGGTCGGGAAGCGGCTTCCAATCGGTTGGAATATCCCCGCGCCAGAACGCAACCAGATTATTCTTGGGTGAGTGACCATCGACTACCACGACGATGCCGGTTTCGGGGTTACCGATCAGGCTCGGTGTTGTTCCCGAACCCGTTCCGGGTTTGCCGCGTGCCACCGCGATGGCATCCACAATCGGACGACGATCTTCACGCACCTGCTCAAATCCGGGGCCCCGCATGTTGTAAGGGGACGTCCAGGCAGGCGTAAACGTCGAGCCGTCCCAGTCTATTGCGGTCATGGCTCGCTGCCCAAGCAGATAAAGGCGCCCGCGCTCATCAATCGGAAAACTGTTGTGACTGGCAGATCCGTATTCTTTAGAAAGCGGGTGGCTGGCCAAAACGCGGCCACTCAGGGGATCGACGGCGATGATCGCCGGTTTCTGGGTATAAGCAATGATCGAGCCGTCGTGGGCCAAGGTGAAGTGGCTGGTCAGCCCGCCGTATTGCGGGGTATCGATGCTCAGACGACGCAGCACTTTGAGTGGTGAGGTGGGATCTTGAGTGCTGTCGCCAATGACGGCAAATCGATTGTGAAGCCGTTCTGTGACCACTGCAGATCCGTCAGCCAGAATCAATATTCCCCAATCGATGTCGGTCCATTTTCGTTCGATCTGGAGGAAATGCACCTGCCTCAATCTGCCGTTCTGGATGGCATATTTTGCTATGCCATTGAGGGGAGTGGTGAGAATCACTTGGGTGCCATCGGGCTCAGGTGCCCTCAATACCGTCCATGGTGAAACCTGTCCCGAACGGATACGGCGATGCGTCAAGTTTTCAACGGTTTCAAATGAAGTGGGATCCACGACGGCTGTAGACCATACCGAGGCGGTGGCATGGGTGTTGGCGTGATAAATCGGCCATGAGCTTTGCGCCAGATGCGGGTTGGCGGGCGGTTCTGCGGCCCTTGCCTTTGGGGGACACAGCATGAGCAAGCAAGGCATAACGCATATCAGCAGAAGATCCAGCAGCTGTCGGACGGGTAGGCACTCGGTTGATCGTATGGTTTGCATCGTTTATACTGGCCACAAGGCGGTAGTAAGTATCAAGAGGATCGTTGCTACCGGAATATACTCCGGACATGGGCGATCAAATGTCTGCGGCAATCCCTTTTTGCATTGGTAGGCAATGACAAACGACCTGACGCTGAAAATAGCGGCACAGAGTAAAACCCAAAATAGAACTACGGCTACTTTAATCGCTAAAGAATATCCAGTGGGTGCAAAGGTGATCGCAGTCCAAGTCATAAGCCCCAGTCCGGTGAGTGCTACCACTGCTAGACATCGCTTGGCAAACGCCATGTGAGATGAATATTCAGATGGATGACGAAGGGTCATCGATTTTCCGGACGCTCCTGAGCCATTCGTTAGGCTCTTTTCTTTTATATAGTTCAGTGCCTCGTTCGTAAAACAGGCCTTAGGGAGACTCAATAGAGGGAGCTCTCCATTCATCAAAATGATGAAGTCGGTTGTTTCCACTATTTTCTCGATCTTATTCCAATGATGGCGTCGTGAACCCGTTGAGGAAACGTATTCGATTTGGGAGTCATCAAGAGTTACCTCCACGTTAGGATGCTCCATCAAACGCAGTCCATCGCGTGCCTGTGACAAAATCTGAAAATACGCTTTCGCCCACATTACTATAAGCAACAGGAACAGCGCACCCATGAAGCCGACTACCCACGGCTTGTATGGAGGTTCAAAAAAAATGACGCCCACCAGAACTGCCAATATCGCAAAAATACCGCCGATGCGTGGCCTCAGTAACACATGCCAGTAGAACTGCTTCATGGAATCGTCCTGAAGCTTAGCCGTGACTTCGTATGTAGCGGTGTATTTCATGTCTGACCTACCCAACGTCGAGCAGTTACCTACGGCTGCCTATGACCCGAATAACGCCGGGCGCGTAGCGAACAACCATCAGGCGTAAACCCGTAGCTGTTGAGTTGACTGCATGGTTCGGCTTCATTTATTTTCACGCAGATCAACTGAATAGTATAAGAGCACCATTCCGATCAAAATAAGAAGATATCCCACCCACCAAATCGCATCGCCGATATGTCCCAGCAAAGCAAACGGTGCGGAGATCGCCACTACGGTGAAGAGTAGAACCATATAGGCTTTGCGATGAGCAAAATTTAAGGTTCTACCAGCCCATTTTGGCTTCTTAGGGACAATCACTCGGGGATCGTCTTTGCACACATAGAATACGTGCCACTTCCAGTTTTTGGCTTCATTCCAGTGGATGTCATAGGGGCTTGTTTTCATAATGTTGCAGAACAAGTGATGATGCGGGTCTGTTTATCATCCATGTTGGTGTGATTTACGCTACTGGAATAGAAGGATTTTATTCGCAAGATGGTCATGAGATTTACGGATGAGGGGCGTGCGCAGTAAGACATATTCTACTGATGATAAGCATCTTAGGCATTGTAAGTCCACAGTGCGTGCAACAGGCTTTTTCCGCTTATCAGCTCCAAGCCGCTGAGAAAAAGAATGATGTAAATGATTTTTGTGAACAACTGGGACGAAACCCGGCTGTTCAACCAGACACCAAGAAAGGTCCCGGTGATCACTATGGGTGCCAACCAGAGACTCCATTGCAGACTCCGGGTGTCAATCAGCTCCAGATGAAGATAGCCGGGAACTTTCAGCAGATTGATGACGGTAAACGCCAGAACCGTGGTCGCGACGAATCGCCTGGGATCATAACGCTGAGGAAGAAGATACATGGCGAACACCGGGCCGGCCGCGTGGGCCAGTGTGGAGGTGATGCCGGAGGCCAGGCCAAATCCTGTTCCTGTTTTCCATCCGGGCGGTTCGGGATTGAGGCGGCTTCCATAGCGATCCCGCAACATCTGAATCGCCACGAATCCCAGACACAAAGCACCCAGCAATTGTTTGAGAACAACGTTATCGACCTGACCCAAAAACAACGAAGTAAGCACTATGCCCAATGCTGCTGCGGGAAGAAAGAAGCGCAGAGGACGAGTATCCCAATCGCGCCGGTAAATCCAGCAGGAGACTAGATCCGATATGACCAAAAGAGGAAGCATCACTCCGATGGCGATCTTGGGAGGAAACGCCATCGCCATCAGCGGCGTGGCTAGAATCCCGGCCCCCCCACCAAACCCAGCCTTGGAAAAGCCGACAAACAAAACGGCCAAGCCGGCTAATAACCACTGCTCTAAAGACATCAGGAATGATTAATCATGGATTAGACAGATGGCACGGACAAAATAGCTCGTCCGTCCTCCATTCAACTCCACTCAGGGCTTAGTGTCTTTCGATTCGCCCTTGACCGCATTTCATTGCCATTCACACGATCCTGAGATTGGATGATTTCATCCGGAAGCTGCCTTTACCGAAAGGTTCTCACCCATTGCGCAAAGTGCACGGCTAAAAGGTGGAGATGCTGGCCCGGCATCTGCGAGCGGGGCAGGTGGATCCCAACAACATGAATCGAGATTCTCACTGCAGCTCTTCGCGAAGCTGCTTTGGGGCAATCTCCCAATCAATGAAACGCTCTTCACCAGACGCGATCAATCGACCTCGCTCCGCAAGGACATCTCCATGTCATTCTGTCGATGCAACTTCTGACTCGTTTGTGGACAGATTCTGCCACAAAGCGTCCATGAGACGCAGCTTGTCCGGCAGCGTCATCTGGCGCAGATCAATCGTGGTTGCCATGATGCAGATGTTTTAGATCGGGCGAGAAATTCAATTTGTTATTGCCCAATGAGACGGTCGGAAACGTCCGCCCGGCTGAAAAGAGGATGTTTTTCCGAAGGTGAATATGGCGCGACACATCATCAAAGCGCCGTCACGGGGATTCTGAAGCGTCGTTTTTCCTGTCATGTTTGATGGAGGGGTTTCCCGACAGTCTCAACGACAAAGGTGACTCACGGCTTCCCGTGGCGCGATCCGTGCCGGGAGCGAAGCAATCAAGCACGGATCGTGACGCGGGTAGCCATCAATGATCGCATTGTTCGCGTTTTTTCCCTTTAATACAGATCCGAATGGGTGCCGATTCTTTCAAGCCGAATTTCATCGTCGAGAATCTTGTAGATCAGAATCCAATCCGGCTCGATGTGGCAATCCCTGTGACCCGCCCAATTCCCTCCAAGTTGATGATCACGATTCTTTGGGGGAAGTGGTTTTTCTTCTACGAGGAGGTCAATAACAGCCTTCAATTTGGTGAGGTCTTTGCCTCGCTCCTGTGACCGCTTGATGTCCTACTTGAATTGATGTGTCTGGCTGAGCCTCATTTGTCCCAAGAGACGTAAAGGTCAGCGGCAGTTTCAAAGGTCTCAATATTCTGATTCTTGTCGCTTTTTGCGAGCACCGAGGCGGTCAGCTTGTTGGGAACATGCAGTTCTAGGGGAAATGATTTCCTAATGGCAATCTGCCGGTAGAAAAGTCGAATCGCCTCTGTCGGAGTCATCCCCAAGGAATCGAGGACCTTCTCAGTGGCGGCCTTTGTCGCTTGGTCGATCCTGGCATGAACTACTGCTGAGCGTGACATGGAATGACTGTATCACAGATGCAACACGCATCAAGAGGATAAATTTTTTGCGAACGAGACGGTCGGAAACGTCCACCCGGCTGAAAAGCGGATGTTTTCCGAGGGTGAATGTGGCGCGACTCCTGCTTTGCGGATCGAAGCGGAGCCGCAGGAGATCCGGCAGCCGCCGGACGGGTAGCGATTCGGTGGATCTCATTGTTGAGCTATTTTCTTTTGGTTCCCTAGCTCGGATGTCTGGAGTGATGCCGAATAACCAATATGCGGATACAATCCCCTTTCTGGTGGAAGAGAAAATGGTATGGAAATCGTTCAAGATTGACTCGTTTGAATCCACCAACCCGTATGTTGAAACGCTCGGGATGCTCAGAAGCTAAGATCACATATCGCCGAAACTCGTTGTAAAAATCGTCTGCTAGCTTGGCACCCGCACTGTCCTCGTAGTATTTCATGATCGCGTCGATCTCCGAGAAGACGCGCGAGTGAAAGCGGATTTTCACTATCTTCTGCGATTTGCAATCTGCTGGTCAAAGTCCTCAAGGGTCATCGAGACAGAAGGGTTTGCATCCATCTCCAGATCCCGTCTCTCTGCTTCTGCAAGACCTCCGTCTTTCTCGGAAAACAATCCTGGCAATGAATCCAGAATATGAACGGCAAGGGTTGCTCGCTGCTGTTCAGGCAGTTCCAAGGCAAGTCTTTCGACAGTTGCAAGCGTGGTCATGAGTTGAAAATACCGTCAAAACTGAGGACAACAATCTGTTTCTTGCCTAACGAGACGGTCGGAAACGTCCGCCCGGCTGAAAAGGGGAGGATTTTCTTCATCCACGTCCGATTGCGAACTTCACTTTATCCCAATCGAGAAGATGGGCTTCGCCCCGATTAACCCGTGCCTGGCGCTCCTTCAACAAATCGATTACCTCTTGCGAAATTGGCACTTCCTCGTAGTGATCACGCATATCTTCCCAAATCGCCGCCATGATCCGAACTTTCTCGTCGATCGGCAAGGTTCTGATCTCTTGAGCGGTCATGAGGGAAATTTTACGCCGAAACTGCGTGAAGGCGATTATTATTTGTCGAACGAAACTGTCGGAAAAGTCCGACCGGCTGAAAAGGGGATCTTTTACCAAGGGTGAATGTGGCGCGACACATCATCAAAGTGTCGTCATGGAGATTCTGGAGCATCTTTTTTCCTGTCATGTTTGATGGAGCGGTTTTCCGACCGTCTCAACGTCCGCCAGCAGCCACGCGCGTTTCGCGCGTTGGCTGACTGGCATAGTTAGATTTTGTTTTAACTGGGGATGACCTCGTAAATTCCATAGTCGGCCCCCTTATAAAATGACCGAGAAAACAGTTTCAACTGTACTTGTGAAGTATGCTGCTCCTCAGGTGAAATAGTGGAAATGTCGATGGAATGTCCGTCCCCAAATTCTGTATCCATGGACATAGCGCCCAATGACGTAAAAACTGCTTGGCACCATGCGGCTGAGCGGGTGCCTCTGCTGAGGAACTCGTATTTTAGTCCTTCTGAACTTTTGACTTGCTCTTCGTAGGCTGCGAGCTC
>JBHJOR010000032.1:0-65451 GCA_050329585.1 Methylacidiphilales bacterium
ACCAGCAGGAAAAGGTGTTTTCGTAAGCGGAAACCTGCCATCTGAGAATTACACCACCGGCTGACAGGTGTTGTCCAGTATCATGCGGGTGCGGCGTCTCCACGCCACCACTCCCAAAACCGCTCCACCTAATAGTGCTCCGATATGACCAGGTTCAGGAATAATAGTAACTAAGAGTTGGACATCATCAATATGCAGACCACGGTTTGCGTTGTTGGTACCTGTCTCCCACCATGTCACCGTTACTGTATCCCCCGTGGCCACTGTCAGTATCTCTTCATTGAGCGTCCAAGCCGTGCGGGGAGTGTCCATGACTATTTCTCCGGTATCCGAATTATTGGTTCCAGAAACCACCACCCGGTAGCGCCCCGTGGCAACATAGCCCAAACCACGGCTCCAGGCATCGAAGCGAAGTGTGGCCGTGGGTAAAATGTCGACGGGCATGACCACGGTGAGCGTGATAATACCCGTGTTCAAACTTCCGCGAATTTCCAGATGTTGGCCGGTGGGAAGCCCATCGGATCCATTGGCCGGATTGTTGGACGCGCCGCTGAGTTGAGGATCAATATCGAAGTCGTTGTTTGATTGGGTGGTCCATTGCGGGAACAGAGCTGTGAAGTCGTTATCTTGGATGATCCCCGTTGCCGTGCCCTCAAATTCACCGTTTTGCACGAGGTTGGTCAGGGCCTGAAGCTGAGCCATGGACAAGCACATGCCGACGCAGAGAGCAGATAGATGGCGGAAGGGAATCGAGATCGGTTTCATGGCTTCTTGAACATCCCTTCGATCAGCAATCCATGGACGGAAACGCTCCGACGACAGAGAAAGCTGAAGAGCAGAGCTGCGCCCAACATCGCCCCCACGTGACCGGGTTCCGGTATAATGGTGACCAAGAGTTGGACATCGTCGAGATGCAAACCGGATTGGGTGCTGTTGTTAGTGTTGTTGCGGAAGCGAATGTTGATGGTGTCACCTGGTGAGACGGTGAAGATATGGGTATTTTGGGTCCAAGATGCATTATTTGCAGTGATGGTTGCGTTGTTCAGACCGGCCAGGATGCCCCCGTTGCGCCGAACGCGTATTTGAGGGACTGGCAACGTAGTTCGCATCCAGGCATCATACTGCAGCGTGGCCTCAGAGCCCGGCAACACTCCGACGGGAATGACCACACTAATGGTAACGCTGCCGTTGCTGTTTTGACCGCGCACCTCCAAGTGCTGTCCGGTGGGCAAACCATCCGATCCGAGGGTGGGGGAACCCAGAAATCCCTGCTGCCAAAGCTCATAATTGTTTCCAGTTGATGATATCCAGTTTTCATCCCCGGGATTGTCAAACTGCGCGTCTGTAAAAAACTGGCCGTCACTGACTCCCGGTGCGGTCACCACCGCGGTTTCAAAGTCTCCCTGGGTAATCAGGTTGGTCAGTTGCGCCTCAAGTGAACCCCGCGCTAGGAACAAGCACGTTATCAGGGCAACCGTGGCAAATGTGCGACGGTTTGGTTCAGGAATTCTGAAAGGAGACTCGGATGCCCTATTCACCATGGATCTAGTTTAATTCCAATTGCTCAACTTGGCAATCTGTAAACCAGACACCGCGAGTGGTATGCCAAAGCCCTGACAGCGCCTCTTAAACCCGTTTGCGGCGTTTGAGATTGAGTTGGGCCAGAGATTTGGAAATGGATGCCATCAGAGCGGCGGCTTCTTCGGAGCCTGCTTCCTTGTCGGCCAAGGCTTGTTGTGCTCGCTGGAGTGCTTCTTCAACATGGCCTTCATCGATTTCACTTTCCTGCAACGCCATGTCGGTCAGCACCGTGACTTTGGTGCCCGTTACTTCGATAAAACCTTCCCCCACCGCGAGGTGATGGATTTGTCCACCCTGCAGCACCCGGAGTTCTCCAGGTTGGGTGGTGGTCATCAGGGGAACGTGGCCGGACAGGATGCCCAGTTCACCTTCGGCTCCCGGTAACACCACTGAGTCCACTGTTTCGGAGTAAGCCAGCCGCTCGGGGGTGATGATTTCAAGTTGAAGTGCCATGTCTGCAATCCGGGTTGGGGAATGATGGGCGCGCGGCTTACTTCTTGACGGCGGCGGCCACCACGGTTTCCATTGAGCCCTTCATGTAGAAGTCGGTTTCCGGACGGTCATCATGTTTGCCATCGAGAATTTCTTTGAAGCCTTTGACCGTATCTTCAATGGAAACATATTCTCCGGCCACACCGGTGAAAACCTCGGCCACGTGGAACGGCTGGGAGAGGAACCGCTGAATTTTCCGTGCGCGGAAAACCGTCAGTTTGTCCTCATCCGAGAGCTCATCCATCCCGAGGATGGCGATGATATCCTGAAGATCCTTGTATTTTTGAAGAACCGCCTGCACACCACGGGCGACTTTGTAGTGTTCTTCTCCCACTACATCGGGTGCCAGCGCATTGGAGACCGAGGCCAGCGGGTCTACTGCCGGATAGATGCCCAACTCGGCGATGGAACGCTCCAGCACGATGGTGGAATCCAAGTGAGCAAAGGTGTTGGCGGGTGCGGGGTCGGTCAAGTCGTCCGCAGGGACGTAAACCGCCTGCACCGAAGTGATGGAACCTTTTTTGGTGGAGGTGATGCGTTCCTGAAGTTCGCCCATCTCGGTGGCCAGGGTAGGTTGATAACCTACCGCCGAAGGCGAGCGTCCGAGCAGTGCCGAAACTTCGGATCCCGCCTGGGAGAACCGGAAAATGTTATCAATAAAGAGCAACACGTCCTGATTCTGTTCATCGCGGAAATATTCCGCCATGGCCAGTCCGGAGAGCGCCACACGCATCCGGGCTCCGGGGGGTTCGTTCATTTGACCGTAACAAAGAGCCACCTTGGATTTCGAAAGATCCTGCTGATTGATAACTCCGGCATCGGACATTTCATGATAGAGGTCGTTTCCTTCACGCGAACGCTCACCTACGCCGGCGAAGACGGAGTAACCACCGTGGGCTTTGGCGATGTTGTTGATCAGTTCAAGGATGACCACGGTTTTTCCCACCCCCGCACCCCCGAAGGCACCTGCTTTACCACCTTTGATGAAGGGGCAGATAAGGTCGATCACTTTGATACCCGTTTCCAAGACGTTTTTACGGGTATCTTGCTCGGAGAGAGGCGGAGCCAAGCGGTGGATGGGGTAACGCTTGGTAGCATGAACCGGTCCTTTTTCATCCACCGGATCACCCGTGACGTTGAAGATGCGGCCGAGGATGCCTTCGCCCACCGGAACGGTGATGGGTGATCCGGAATCGATGACCGGCATACCGCGACGGATGCCATCAGTGGAACTCATGGCCACGGCGCGAACACGCCCATCGCCAAGGTGTTGCTGGACTTCCAAGGTGATGGTTTCGGTGGTGGCGTTGCGGTTGACGGACACAGTGAGAGCCTGCAGCAGCTCGGGAATAATTCCGGCGCTGAAGTCCACGTCCACTACCGGCCCAATGACTTGGGCCACTTTTCCTGTATTGCTGCTCATGATGGGTTCCTTGTGCTGTTACTGCATGGCCAACTGTGCGGCCGAGATTTCCAAAATCTCGTTGGTGATCGCCGCCTGTCGGGCTTTGTTATATTCCAGAGTAAGATCGGATACCAGCGACTTGGCATTTTCTGTGGCATTTTTCATGGCCACCATACGCGCGCTGTGTTCGGAAGCTTGGGCCTCGAGAAGAAGGTGATACACTTGGAAGTGAACAAAAGCCGGAAACAGGTCATCCAAGACGTGCCGCGCCGACGGTTCGTAGAGGTAGTCCAAGTGTGCGGTGAGATCCTTGGCTTGGTGACTGGCCTGCTCTTCGGCTCCATCAGCACCCATGCCCGCTTTGAACCCAAGCTCCCGGATAGGCAACAGGGGCACTTCGAGGGGACGCTGCACCAAGGTGTTGACGAACTGGCTGTAGAGAACCGATACCGTACCAATCACACCAGCCGTGAATTGTTCGATTAAAAACTTGGAAACGGATTTGCTCTGGATGAAGGTAGGCTTCTCACGCAGAGGGAAATCAGCCAGTAGATCACGTCCGGTCTTGACCAACAACTGGCGGGCACGGCGGCCAATGCTTACGAAAACCGTATCGGAAGGCATTTTGTGGATTTCCCGGAAGAGGTTGGTGTTGAGACCTCCGCACAGTCCTTTGTCGGTGCTGAGCACCAAGACACAGGGCTTGGCATTGGCACCGGCAGAATCTTTCCAGAGGGGATGCTGAATGTCCTCGGCCCGGTAGGCCAGCGACGCGAGCACACGGTTCATGCCGTCGGCATAGGGTCTTCCCCGCAGAGCCGCCACCTGGGCATTGCGCATTTTCGACGCCGCCACCATCTGCATCGCTTTGGTGATCTGCGAGGTGTTTTTGACCGACTTGATGCGTCGGCGGATGTCTCTCGTGCTGGGCATGGCTTAAGGAGATACGTCTGGGTTATTTGCGGGTGGCTTTGAATTCTTCCAAGGTGGACTTGAGTTGTTCTATCAAGGTAGTATCCAGTGCTTTTTTGTCAGCGATCTCTTTCATTATGGCTTCTTTACGGTTGGCCATATATTCCATTAATGCGGCTTGGAATTCTTTGACTTCGGCGACGGGAACATCGTCAAAATGCCCGTTCTGGACCGACCACATCACCACCACTTGCTGTTCCAGAGAGATGGGATGGTACTGCTGTTGTTTAAAGACTTCAACGATGCGGGCTCCACGATCCAGTCGTGCCTTGGTGGTGGCGTCCAGATCCGAAGCAAACTGAGCGAAGGCTTGTAGCTCACGATATTGGGCAAGCTCCAGCTTGACTTTTCCGGCGACGGATTTGATGGCTTTGGTCTGGGCTGAAGAACCCACGCGGGAGACGGAGATACCCACGTTGATGGCAGGGCGTATTCCCTGATAGAACAGATCACCCTCAAGGAAAATCTGACCGTCGGTAATGGAGATCACGTTGGTCGGGATGTAGGCCGACACGTCACCTGCCTGGGTTTCAATGATGGGCAGGGCCGTAAGCGAACCCCCACCGGCTTCCGGACTCAACCGTGCGGCGCGTTCCAGCAGGCGGGAATGCAAGTAGAAGACGTCGCCCGGATACGCTTCCCGTCCGGAGGGGCGCTTGAGCACCAACGAAATCTGGCGGTAAGCGGCAGCATGCTTGGAGAGATCGTCATAAACGATGAGTGCATCCATCCCGTTCTGCATGAAATATTCTCCCATCGCCGCTCCGGCAAACGGAGCAAGATATTGGCTGGTGGCGGAGTCCGATGCCGTGGCGGCAACGACCGTTGTGTATTCCATGGCGCCACTTTCCTCAAGGGTGGCCACGATGTTAGCCAAATTGGCGCGTTTTTGACCAATGACCACAAAGATGGAATAGAGCGGGCGAAATTCCGGATCACCCGAGGCCAAGCCAACCCGGTTGAGTTTGGCTTGATTGATAATGGTATCAATGGCCACCGTGGTTTTGCCTGTGGAACGATCTCCGATAATCAATTCACGCTGACCGCGTCCGATAGGAATCATAGCGTCGATAGCCATGATACCGGTTTGCACCGGCTGGTTGACTGATTTCCGGGCGATGATGCCCGGAGCGAGCTTTTCTACTGGATTATAGGTGTCGGTTCGGATAGGGCCTTTTTCGTCAATCGGATTTCCCAATGTGTCCACCACCCGGCCGAGCAACGCCTTGCCGACGGGAACCTGCAGGAGTTTACCGGTAGCCTTAACTTCATCGCCTTCTTTAATACGGTTGAACTCGCCGAGAACGATGGCACCGACTTCAGTTTCTTCCAAGTTGAGAGCCAGCCCCATGGCACCATTGGAGAACTCAATCATCTCATTGTAGGCTATTTCGCTTAGGCCTTCAATTTTGGCCACTCCGTCACTGATCTCGCGGACGGTGCCCACGTTGGTTTGGGTGACGCTGGTTTTGAGTCCTTTAATGGACGCTTCGATTTCTTCCAATACATTGGCGTTGCTCATGATATTTCCTGTTGATGTGCGGTTTAGTTAAATTGTTTACGCAGGGCGTCTAAGCGACCATGCACGGTTCCATCCCAGACGGAACTTCCGTGCTGGATTCTAATTCCCGCCAGCAGTTCGGGTTGGACCTCAAAAATCACTTCTCCCGAAGCACCGAAGGCCGTGGCCAGTCGCGCACGGATGGTGTCCTGGGTGGCTTGATCTAGCGGGGCAGCGGTTTTCACGCGAGTGGTGTGGGCATCGCATTCAAGCTTCACCAGCTTCTGGAAACGAGTGAGGATGCCGACGGCATTACGCGGGGGGTTCTTTTCAACCCAACGAAGAACTTCCCGCACCCGCGTGATGTCCACCCCGCCGGTTTCGCGTTTGCAGACGGCAAACAGCTTCCGGGCTTTGGTGCGCGCGTGACGATTGATTTTCATGGGATAATGAAGAAAGGTTTTGAAATGAGGAATTAGGCGAGTTGACCCATGGCCTCATCCTGGAGGCGTTTCTGGTCTTCGGGGGTCAGCGTTTTGCCCACTACTTTGGCGGTGGTTTCGACCACCAAGCGTCCCATTTCGGAACGGAGCTGGTTCATCAATTGATCGCGATCACGCTCGGCCGCTTCGCGGGCTTTGGTCAGAACTGATTCTGCTTGAGCAGTGGCCTCCTGGATTTTGCGCCCTCCGATGGCGTCGGCGCTGGCCCTCGCTTCTTCGATCATCCGAGTGGCTTCGGCGTTGGCTTGTTTGATGAGTTCCGCGCGTTTGATTTCGGCGTCCGCCAGTTCCTGTTTGATTTTTTCCGCGTTGGCCAGACTTTCCTCAATCCGGCGTTTACGATCATCCAAGACGGCCAGAATGGGAGCAAAAGCGAATTTTTTGAGGGCTAGAAAAAGGATCACAAAAATGATCAACTGAGCGATCAATTTGGTTCCGTCCAAACCAAAGGTTTGGGCTTTGCCGGTGAGATCTTCCAGCGATGCAGCCCACAGTAGGCATCCGTTGATGAACATATTCATGAGTGGTGGTATTGATTTTTTAAAAATGTCCGGGGGATTTAAACCTCCCCCGGAAGGTTTGCCTTCTTACTCAGACGAGGAAGATGGCGTAGAAGACGATGGCTTCCGCCAAGGCCATACCGATGATACCGATGGTCAGGATTTGACCGAAGGCTCCGGGGTTGCGTCCCACAGCTTCAGCGGATTTGGATCCGATCCAACCCACCGCGAAGGCGGAGGCCAGAGCGGCGATCGCCACGGTCCAGTTGGCTTTGACAGCGACTTCGGCGTTTTCAACGGCGAATGACAGCATTTCAATCATAGTTTTCCTTTTTTTGGTTTTATTTCAATGCCACAGCCCACATTCATAGACATGGTCACCATGGCAAATTCCGTAAATTCTTAGTTTTTAGTGAGTCTTAATGCCCCTCCTCATGGGATGCTGAAAGCTGCACATACACCGCACACAACATCGTGAAAACCAGTGCCTGAAGCAGTCCTATCAGCAATTCCAAACCGTAAAAGGGAACCGATGCCGCGATGGAAATGACCTGAGCGGCTATTCCCTCAAACTGCATGCTGTTACCAAGATCGCCCATGGCATGCACCAGATTCTTACCACCAAAAATATTTCCGTAGAGACGAAGGGGAAGCGAAACCGCCCGAAGACCAATGGACACGACTTCGATCACCCCAACGAAGAGAAAAATTGGTATCAGACAGAAATACAACAATCCTTGAACACCTTTTGGCAGAAAGGTGTGCTTCAAAAACCCGCCCACACCCACCTCTTGAATCGTCCACACCAGCCAGACCACCATGAACAACAGAGCCAAGGCCAGTGTCATGTTCAAATCCGCATTGGCAGGGCGAAAAAAAGGTGTGGTAACCACAAAGCCACTATCCGTCTGAACCCCCAACCCCACCGTTCCCACACCCGGCAGCAGTGCCGACCAGTTAGCCGCTAAAATAAATACAAAAAGGGAAGCCAACAGAGGAAATGTCTTTTTCACCAGCCCGTGGCCAACGATACCACCAATAAAATCGTATAAAAACTCCACCACCCATTCACAAAAATTCTGAAAGCCCGTAGGAACCAGTTTGACTGACCTCAACCCTAGCTGCACCGCAGCAATCAATACCACCACCACCACCACTGCATAGAGCATCGAGTTGTTGAACCATCCAAACAATTCTTCGGAGTAGGGATTTACTTTGGCAAATATCATGCGTTTGAGCGGGCTAGTTAGCCCATGCCACAAATTGATAGCAAGAAAAAGTTAGTCTAATATCTGTTAAATTCCGATGATATTAGGGTTATTAACGCCCGTATTAGATAACCTGTTGACGCGCTAAGGTGCTTGAACCCCGAATTCACCTGCTATTCTCGCGTCCAATTTTTTATTGTAGCTCGTATTCGCCTCGTCCGACTTTTTTATAGACCTTGAATCCCTGCTCCCGCGCTTCAGCAGGCCCTACCGGGCGGGTCAGATGCGGGGCATGAAAGCCGCCAAAACACTTGCGCACCGGTTTTTTACACACCGGGCAGGCTTGCAACGCCGGGCGGCTCACCGGACGCATCAATTCAAACTTACCACCGCAGATTTTGCAGTCGCCCTCGCAAAGTTCGTATTGATAAAGCGGCATGGGTAATAAAAGGCAAAAGAGGTCTAAAAGACACTCCTGATGATGCGATCTGTAATGGAGCGCTCCGGGATATCCAGCCCAGACCAGAAGCTCAACGCCTCGGGCCAGATACGATCGTTGATGGTTCTACGAAATGTTTTCGGGTCATCATACAACACCTCAGGCATCCTGATGATTCGCATTAAATGGGGACTGGATTCTGAGTCGCTGTCGTTTTGATGAGAATCGGACGCCGAAGTGACCTTTTCCGATGAAATAAAAACCTGCACTGGAATGCCCATTTCCCGCACCAATATCTGAGCGGGAATCACGTCTGGATCCAAAAACGTCACGCCCGAAACCCTTTTGTTTTTACGAACCACCGCGATAGCTGCGCGTGCGTTTTCTCCCACCGACAAGATGACCACTTTTTGCATTTGAAAGCGCGGACTTAAATTAAAGAAGCGCACCCCGGTTTCTATGGCATCCTGTAGTGACTGGGGGGATGTCCCCTCCATACACTGACGGGCCTCTTCTTCATTGGAGGGCACGCGACCGTTAAACAAGTCCACCGCCAGGGACAACACACCTTCTGCTGCCAGTCGGTCACAGAGCAGGCGCACCGATGGATCGAGCCCGTGACGGCCATGCACGACCACCAACCCGGCCACCGGCGCGGTCTTCGGAATAGAGAGATAGCCCACCTCATCGGTGCCAAAATCTCTCAGAAAAATCAGCTCCCCTTCATACTTCGGCGGCACCAGAGGCTCTGCCGATACCCTCATCGTTATGGCCAGCATCAGCCCGGCCCCCATCAACAAACAGCCCGAAATTCGCATCATCAAAGCTCCAGAAAATTTTTAAGCAACTGGCGTCCCTCGCGTGAGAGGATGGATTCAGGATGAAATTGAACCCCATGAATCGGGTATTCCCGATGGCGCACTCCCATAATTTCACCTTCGGCGGTTTCTGCGGTGATTTCCAGAACGTCCGGCATGGCCTCGCGCTTGGCAATCAGCGAATGGTAACGGGTTGCCTCAAAGGGCTGGGGCAGACCCCTGAAAACGCCCTTGCCATCATGTAGAATGGGTGATGTTTTCCCGTGCATGAGCCGCGGTGCACGGACGATTTCACCACCAAAAACCTGACATATGCACTGATGACCCAGACATACGCCCAACACCGGCGTTGTTGTTCCCAGTCGTTGGATCACTTCGTTGGAAATACCACCATCATCCGGAGTGCCCGGTCCCGGTGAGATGACGATTTGTCCGGGTTGCATCGCCTGAAGTTGATCCAAACTGATTTCATCATTGCGGAAAACCAGTGGATCAGCTCCTAATTCACCAAAATACTGCACTAGATTGTAAGTGAATGAATCGTAATTATCGATGACCACCAGCGGCTTCATGATTGATCTCCTTCTTCGCAAGGCGGATGAAAACACCGGGCCAGCGCAATGGCTTTCATGGCGGCCTTAGCCTTATTGAGACTTTCTTGATATTCCCCTTCAGGAGTGGAATCCGCCACCAAACCGCCGCCCGCTTGCACATAGGCCGTGCCGTTTTTTAGCAACACGGTGCGGATGGCGATGCAGGAATCCAGATTCCCGGAAAAGGCAAAATATCCCACCGCGCCGGAGTAAACACCCCGACAGGTCGGCTCCCCCTCGGTGATGATTTGCATGGCCCGAACCTTAGGCGCACCGCTCACCGTGCCCGCCGGGAAGGTGGCGCGCAGCACATCATAACAATCGTGCTGAGGCTTCAAACGCCCCGTCACATGGGAGACAATGTGCATGACATGAGAGTAGCGTTCGATGGTCATAAAATCTGTCACTTCCACACTATCGTAAAGGCAGACCCTGCCCAGATCGTTCCGCCCCAAATCCACCAACATCACATGCTCGGCCCTCTCTTTAGGATCAGAAAGTAAATCGTGCTCCATGGCTAGATCCTCTTCCGGCGACTCGCGCCTCGGCCGGGTGCCGGCGATAGGATGGACTTCCACCAAGCCATTCTCACAACGCACATGGGTCTCAGGAGAAGATCCCACCACCGCCAGATCGCCAAACTTCAGGCAAAACATGTATGGCGAAGGGTTGATGAATCGCAGGGCCCGGTAAAGATCGATGGCCGCACGATCGTAAGCAGTCTCAAAACGCTGTGAGGGCACCACTTGGAAAATATCTCCGGCGCGAATGTATTCCTGCATCCTCTCGGTCATGGCCACATATTCCTGCTTGGTCATGTTGGCCGTGGTTTCAGGCTCCTCCGTTTTTTCATCGGGATGGAGCACCCGGGTGATTTCACTCTGAACCGGGCGGGACAATAAGTGTTCTAATTCGGAGATGCGCTTAACGGCCAACCGGTAAGCCTCATCCTCGTCCCCGTGGACATGGGCATGGGCCACAATTTTGATCCGCCGGGTGAGGTGATCAAAAATCAAAAGACTGTCACTGATGATGAAATAGGCGTCCGGCACTTCCAAGTCATCCGTCTTGGCCCGACCCACCCTTGGCTCAAAAAAACGAACACTCTCAAAACTCAGAAAACCTACCGCCCCGCCCGCAAAAATGGGTAACCCGGGAGTTTCCACCGGTCGGTAGGAACTCATGATTTTTTTCAATTCTTCCAAAGGATCGGTTTCGATGCGATACACCCGACGCTTCACCTCCCCACGAAATGAATCCGGCATCTCCGTCAGCTCCACCTCAGAGTCACGGCACTTGAAAATCAAATGAGGATTACCCCCCACAAAGGAGTAGCGACCAAACCGCTCCCCCTTTTCGGCCGACTCCAACAAATAACCATGATTCCCCCCACCACCGGCTTCCAGCTTCAGGTAAGCAGATATAGGCGTTTCGAGATCCGCAATGACTTCCTTATAAACGGCAATCAGGTTCCCCTGCTTGCAGCGTTCCCGGAATTCCTCTGGTGAGGGTGTGATCATAAAAACAAAATAGTCTCAAACCGCGGGCCGCACCGCAATCCTTCGTTTCTGCAAATGCTCCTTCACTTGCGGAATCGTCAACTCTCCGAAATGAAAAAGGCTGGCGGCCAGAACGGCCGAAGCTCCGGTTTTTTCAAACACGTCGGAAAAATGATCCAGCGTGCCTGCCCCGCCGCTGGCGATGACCGGGACACCCACCGCATCCGACACCGCGGCTGTCAGATCGAGATCGTAACCGCTCAACGTGCCGTCCGCATCCATGCTGGTCAGTAAAATCTCCCCCGCTCCCAGATCCTCGGCCATCCGCACCCACTCCAGCACATCACGCCCCGTCGCCGTGCGTCCTCCATGGGTGAAGACTTCCCAAGATCCATCGCCCCGACGCTTGGCATCCACCGCCACCACGATACATTGGCTGCCGAAAGCCGATGCCCCTTCGCGGATCAGTTCGGGACGGTTCACCGCACTGGTATTGATGCTTATTTTATCCGCACCCGCCCGCAACATCCGCCGCATGTCTGAAACCTCCCGGATGCCCCCACCCACCGTCAGCGGCATGAAAACCGATTCCGCCGTGCGCCGCACCACCTCCACCATCGTCTCCCGGTTATCGCTGGAAGCGGTGATATCCAGAAAGACCAGCTCATCCGCCCCTTGGGCATCATAGGCCTGAGCCGCCTCCACCGGATCTCCTGCATCCCGGATTTCCACAAAACGCACCCCTTTGACCACGCGGCCGCGATCCACATCCAGACAGGGAATAACTCGTTTGGCTAACATGATGCGATTTACTGTGATACGTAGAAAGCCCCATCCCATCCAGCATTTTTTCCCTGCAATAGATAAAGAAAGCGGGATCTGCGGTTTTGTCGCAACGTGCGTTTGAGGCAGAGCAATGATCCACAGGGGGCTCTGCTCGGAGACGCTTAAGTTCAGACTCCTGATCCATGGGCGTAATCCTTGTGTGTCTGGATCAAACCGCAGAACCGCCGACTTAACGAAAGTGCTTCCTTGATCCGTTCTTCCACCGACATACCACGCACTCGGCGTATTTCTGCAGCCCGCGAAGCCTCTGCACTGGAACTGCTGCGCTTTTTAGGAAAAGAGGTGGTAGTGCTTGCATTCATGGATTGATATACTATCAGCAGACTTGGATCAATGCTCCCCGGGAATGTCACATCTTCGCCGGAGAGGTGGCGCGGCTGGCTCCGCCAACAGGGGCGAATCCAAGCCGTGAAAGCCAATGTTTCTCCGCAGGCATTGACTGATTTTGACGGAAAGACTGCCACTATTCTTTTAGAGAAATAATGGCCAGTAATGCAGTCCACCGAACACCTGCCCGTCCGGCGGCTGCCGGACTTCCTGCTGCCGCTACGCTCGCAGGCCGCCAGACATGGGTCCCACATTAATCATGTATGTAAACGGTCACCCATCAGTTAACTTACACTGTCAAAGAGAGTCATTTGATCATAGGATGACTTTGTTATACACTGCGGGACGTAACCCGGATTTTAGCAACTTATGAAACCCATTTTAATGATTGCCTCTTTATTTATAGCGTCCTCGCTTTCTGCTCAGGATCTCCGTATTGTGGTTTATAAGTCGGAACGACGGCTCGATGTCTATCAACATTCGACCCTGGTGCACCGTTTCCGTATCGGTCTGGGAAACACTCCCGTGGGTGATAAAGAGAAAGCGGGTGACGGCAAAACCCCGGAAGGCACCTTTTATGTTTGCGTTAAAAATCCCAAGAGTCGTTTTTATTTGTCGCTCGGTATCAGCTATCCAGACGCCGATGATGCGGCCCGTGGATTAAGAGATCAATTGATAACCAGAGAAGACCATGATCGCATTGTGGAAGCGCAACGCAAAAAAGGAATTCCTCCATGGAACACTGCGCTAGGAGGCGAGGTATTTATCCATGGGCGAGGGGCACATTCAGATTGGACACTGGGCTGTGTTGCACTGGAAGATGCAGATATGAAGATGCTTTACGACCTGATTGAAGTCGGAACCCAAGTGGAAATAAAACCGTAGAAGTGGTTCCAAGCAGCGACTTGCACAGCCTTATTCATATGAATACTCCGATTGTTACACCGACCGTTTCAGACCAAATCATCGCTTTCGCCGACCTGCATGGTTTTCACCGTTGTATCTGCGCCCAACTCAACCCGGAAGAGACTTTCTCTTTTCTTTCAGAATATTACGCCGCTGTGCAGGCCGTCATGGAGGGTTCGGAAGGAAAGATTATTAAATGGATGGGTGATGCGGCTTTATTGAGTTTCCCGGCTTCTAGCCCCGACGGCGCGATCCATATACTTAGAACAATCAAATCTGAAACGGATTTATTTTTGGCTCGTAAGGGCCACAAGGCCTACATGTGCATCAAAGCACATGTAGGCCTTGTGGCCATGGGATCACTTGGAAATGGGGAATGGGCGCGATTGGATATTTGCGGGTTAGCCGTGAACCAAACTGCTCTACTACCCCATGAGGAATGGGTCTTATCCGACGAACTCAAGAAAAAGATGGGATCATAACTCCTTAGCACCCGTTCTGGCTCGATCGAGTGAAGTCAAAGGGATAATCGACAGCTGCACCGATGAATAATTGTAACTTAGTAGCCACACTTTCCACGTGTCAACCCTCCTGAAATCTGCCATAAAGATCCCGAATCGGGGCGGGATTGAATCAGGTAAATCAACTATAAATTTAACTTAATCAAAAGAACATCAACTATGAATGGTTACTACGAACTGAAAACAACAGCGGCAGGCAAGTCCTTGTTTAACCTCAAGGCAGGGAATCATGAAGTCATTTTAACCAGCCAAAGCTACGAATCCAAAAAGGCAGCACAAGGTGGCATTGCATCGGTTCGCAAAAACGGACAAAACGAGAAGTTCTTTGAAAAAAAGAACTCCGTAAAAGGCGAACCCTACTTTGTACTGAAAGCCACTAACGGTCAGGTCATCGGCACCAGCGAGATGTATAAATCCGAATCGTCGCGTAATGGTGGTATCGCTTCGGTCATGCGCAATTGTGCCTCAGAAAAGGTCGTAGAGCCGAAAGCCTAAAGAACTTTCAGTGCTTTAGGAGCGGATGAGTCAATGCATCCGACAGACTAAATCATGAGCATCGTGTCACCCTGCTTAACGATCTCATCGACTTCTGGCTTCGGGTTGTTGTAAGGTTTGAATTATGCTTAATGGCATTTCACACCTCATCAGCCCCGAACTGCTCGACGCCCTCCACCGCATGGGACACGGCGACGAAATCGTTCTGGCTGACGCTCATTTCCCGGGTGAAAGCTGCGGGCGACGCCTCATCCGCGCCGATGGTCATTCTATCGACATCCTTCTCGACGCCATCCTGCCGCTATTCCCACTTGATACCTATGTCCACAGTCCTCTGGCGATGATGGCTGCTGTGGAGGGCGACTGTGCCGATCCGGAAGTTGAAGCACGCTACCGCCGGTCACTGAGCCGGGCGGGTGTGTCTGAGTCTCTGAACATCGAAAAAATCGAACGCTTTGCCTTTTATGAACGCGCACGACAAAGCTTCGCCGTAGTGATGACCGGAGAATTGGCCAAATATGGAAACCTCATTTTGGTTAAGGGCTGCGCAAACCCAGTTTAAATCAGGTCTTAATCGGTTCTAAGTCCATGCCATTATAAAAAGGATGAGGGGTCACGTAAAACGCGTACCTAGCCTTGATCAAGTGCGCGCACTTGAACTCAATCTTGAGGAGAGTTCTTCTTGGTTGAGAGAAATCTTTCGAATGCTTCCAACGTTTCCGGACTCACATGGTGTTCGATACCTTCGGCATCTGCCGCCGCCACCTCGGGAGAGATTCCCAAGGCGATGAGGAAGGCGATGACTTTTTCATGGCGGATCCGTGCCTGCGCGGCTTTTCGGCGGCCCTGCGGTGTTAGAAAAATAGAACGGTAAGGTTGGGTGGATACCAGACCTATTTTCTGAAGGCGCTGAATGGTGCGGATGACGGTTACATGGGTAACGCCAAAGTGTCTTGCCAGATCGGTGGCCCGGGCTTCTCCGGTGCTTTCGATCAGTCCGGCAATGGCCTCGACGTAATCCTGCGCCTTTTCTTCTGCATGTTGTTGGCGTGTTCTTTTCTGATGCAGAGCGGAAGAATCCACATCAGGTGCCCGGAGTTTACCTCGTGATAGAACCATTACTAACAATGTAAAAATGATTCCACTTGACAAGTACCTGTTTAATTTCTATCACGTAATCCAAATAGTAGCACAGGCTACAAATAATAATACGAATTACGGATGTCTCATTTACTTAAACCAACCCGGAACTAAAAACGATGATGAAAACACGACGTATTGGCACGGCTGTATGCCTTATGGCGGCACTAGGCCTAGGATTGATGATGATGCCCTGTAGCGCAGAACAAGAAGGTAAAAAAATACAGGTCGCAGCCACCCTGGGAATGGTTGCGGATTTGGTCAAATCAGTCGGGGGCGACCGCGTGGTGGTTGATCAATTGATGGGGCCGGGCGTTGACCCTCACTTGTATAAACCCACGTCCTCTGATTCGATCCGGCTCGGCAAAGCGGATGTCATTTTCTACAGTGGCTTGATGCTCGAGGGGCGTATGGGAGATCTCTTTGCCAAGATGGCCCGGGGTGATAAAAAAGTTTATCCAATCACGGAATCGGTGCCGGAAAACTTGCTTTTAGAGCCGGAAGAATTTGAAGGACACTACGATCCACATCTCTGGTTGGATGTCAGCCTCTGGGCCGCAACGATTCCCACCATTGTCAAAGGATTGAGCGACGTGGATCCGGCAGGGACCTCTGTTTATGAACAAAACGGCGCGACTTTAACGAAGAAAATGGAAGCACTACATACTTGGTGTCAGCAGAAAGCGGCCGAACTTCCGGAGAATAAGCGTATCCTGATAACCAGCCACGACGCTTTTAATTACTTCGGGCGGGCCTATGGATTCAAGGTGGTTGCCTTGCAGGGGGTCTCCACGGTTTCCGAGGCCGGACTATCCGACATCGCCAGTTTGGTGGACTTCATCAAGAAGCAGGAGGTCAAAGCCATTTTTGTCGAAACCAGCGTCAATCCGGCTGCGATCCAGCGGGTCGCCAAGGATGCAGGGGTGTCCATCGGCGGCGAGCTGTTCTCCGATGCCATGGGCCATCCCGGGCAAATGCATGAAGGTTTCGATACCGGCACGTACGAAGGCATGGTGCGCTACAATCTAAACACCATCGTTAACGCTTTAAAGTAATCATCGGAAGACGGAAGGTATCGGACACTTTCTAAATGGATTCGATCCCGTTCCGTGCTATCAAGTCATGACATGAGCACTCAAAACGCGGCAACACCTCCGCCGTTGGAAGTTCACGACCTGACTGTCGCCTATCATAAAAAGCCGGTTCTTTACGGTATTGATCTGTCTGTTTCAGAAGGAAATCTGGTGGGCATCATCGGGCCCAACGGAGCGGGTAAATCAACCCTCATCAAAGCGGTGATGGGTCTGCTGCCCGCGTCCAGCGGTTGGGTCAAGATTTTCGGGAAATCCTACAAAGAGAATTGCCATCGGGTGGGATACCTCCCCCAGCGCGAATCCGTGGACTGGGATTTCCCCGTCAACGTGATGGATGTCGTGCTGATGGGTCGCTATGGACACCTGCGACTGGCCCAACGTCCCACTAAAAACGATCGGGAAATCGCCCGCCAGTGCCTTGAAAAAGTGAAGATGCTGCCCTTTGCCAACCGTCAAATCGGGAACCTCTCCGGCGGGCAGCAGCAACGTGTCTTCTTAGCCCGTGCTCTGGCCCAGGAAAGCGATCTCTATCTGATGGATGAACCCTTTGTCGGGGTAGATGCTGCCACCGAATCGGCCATCATCGACATTCTTCGTGAATTAAGATCTCGTGGCAAGACGCTGCTGGTGGTTCATCACGATCTGCCCAGTGCCCGTGACTATTTTGACCAGTTGATACTTTTGAATATGCGACTGGTGGCCTACGGATCCACGCCCAAGGTGTTTACTCCGGAGTTACTGCAGACCACCTACGGTGGACGTCTCACCATTCTTTCAGAAGTGGTTCAGACTATTGGAGCGCAGCCATGAGGTGGTATAGCTTTGCTGCGGGGTTCGTCCTGCTTTTACTGCTTCCCGAAGCGGCCCATGCGGCCCGCATTAATGAGTTATCCGACTCCACTCTGTGGGATCGGACTGTTCGCTTTTTCACCTTTCAAGATCCCTCGCTTCGTTTTGCATTATTAGGATCTATGCTGCTTGGCATCGCCTGCGGGCTAATGGGTGTATTTCTGGTGGTGAGAAAATTGTCCTTGATGGGCGATGCGTTATCGCATGCGGTTCTTCCCGGAGTGGCTCTCGGATTTCTTTGGAACATGAGCAAAGATCCTGTGGCTATTTTCCTGGGAGCAACGCTGGTCGGTCTTCTGGGGGCTGGAACGGTCCAACTCATCCGCAACACCACCCGGCACAAAGAAGATGCGGCACTGGGATTTGTGCTGGCCTCCTTTTTCGGAGTTGGCATCTGCCTCTTCACAATGATTCAAAACCTGCCCGGCGGGAACAAAAGCGGTCTGGATCAATTCATGTTTGGCCAGGCCGCTGCACTTGGTCAAAGCGAAGTGATCCTGCTAGGGGTGGTAGCGGCACTAGCTTTGGGTTCGATATTTATTTTTTACAAAGAGTATGGCATCACCAGTTTTGATTCCGGTTTTGCCCGTTCCTTGGGTATGCCGGTTCAACTCTTTCACTATAGCTTAATGCTCCTTTTGGCCTTTTCTATTGTGGCTTCACTACAAGCGGTTGGAGTGGTCTTAGTCTCAGCCATGCTGGTCATACCGGCAGCAGCGGCCTTTTTATTAACCGATCGGCTGGGATCCATGTTGCTGCTTTCCGCTTTATTTGGACTTTGCGCGGGTGCGATGGGGACTTTTTTTTCATTTGTGGGGAGGAATCTACCCACAGGCCCGTTCATGGTTCTGGCGGCGGGAACGGTCTTTGTATTGGCACTGTTCCTCGGGCCCAGACACGGTATTCTGGCCCGCTGGTGGCGGCAGCGATCCCGCTCGGCGCGCATCCAGCGGGAGAATACGCTAAAAGCTATTTACCATGTTCTGGAGGATGATCTCTTTCGCGGGGAACAAATCAGTCTCCGCGAGCTGGCGGAACGCCGTCGGGAGACACTGGAAGATGCCCGACACCAAGTGGGAAAGATCTGCCGTCATGGCATGGCAACGCTGGTTGGAGATGCTGTAGCCTTTACTCCTGCGGGTTGGCAGCGGGCTTGTGAGATTGTTCGCAATCACCGCCTATGGGAACTCTACCTGACGCATGCCGCCCACATCGCAGCGGATCATGTTCACGAAGACGCGGAAAAAATTGAACACATCCTCGGTGAGGACAGCGTTAGGCAGTTGGAAAAGCGCCTCAATTATGCGCGCAGAGACCCTCACGGTAAACTCATCCCCGGCCTTGAAGACATGAGCGGTGGCACGGGCCCTCTGACGACGCGGCGGACCACCGGATTTGGAGTTTCTTATTAATTCCTATGTCATCCTTCATTCCCCCATTTGATTGGCACGGCGTCTTGATCCAGCCGTGGGCGACTGATTATTCCATCACCCTCTGGATTGTGCTGATGGGTTTTTTTGTTACCACCGCGTGCGGGCTGGTGGGGAATTATCTCTTGCTACGTCGCATGGCTCTGGTGGGCGATGCCATAAGCCACAGCATTCTGCCGGGACTGGTCATATCGTTCATGATTTTCAAACAAGCTACACTCTGGGTGGGTTTCGCCGGCGCCTTCGCGGCAGCCATTGTTACCGTTTTATTAATCGAATTCATTCACCGGCAATCACGGGTAAAGCCCGACGCTGCGATTTGTATCGCCTTTACCACGCTGTTTGCCTTGGGGGTCATCCTCATGAGTGCGATGGAAAGCAAGGGTGCTTTTCACATTGACTCGGATAGTATTTTGTATGGCGAAATTGCCTTTGTGCATCTGGAGCCTTTTGTGGTCTGGAATGAGTGGGCTCTCGGTCCCCCCTCCGTTCTGAGGATGGGGGCGACTTGTCTGGTCTTGTTCACAGCCATCCTCCTTTTTTACAAAGAGTTACTGATCACTTCATTTGATGCGGATTTGTCCAAGTCTCTGGGAATGAGCACCGGGATTTGGTATTACGGGTTAATGGGTGCTTTGTCTTTGGCCATTGTGTCAGCTTTTGAGGCCGTGGGTGCCATTCTGGCGGTGGCCATGCTGATCGTGCCACCGATGTTTGCGGGTCAACTTTCCCAGCGACTGCCCGTTCGGTTGATGCTGACCGTTTTACATGCGGCTCTGGCCTCACTGATAGGTCTGCATCTTTCGGTATGGCTCAAGTGTTCAACCGCTGGTGCGATGGTGGTCGCATCCGCTCTGCTGTTCTGTTTGGCGTGGATCCACTCCGGAATACGAACCATGATCTTCCGGTTCCACTCCAGAACCGAATTAAGTCCGGCACTCGAGCAGGGTGTTAAGGCGAACTGATGTGGAAGCTCAGGCTTTGGTTTCTCCACCAGCCTCTTCATGAATAGACTGGGTGGCCTCTGCAAGACGAAGACGATCCATCTTCTCCATGGGAAGGCACATCAGGAGTTCCAACCGTCTCGACATCTCCGCCGCGACTTTGTTGAAAAGGATCCAACGAATCTTCTCATCGATTTCTTCATTCGCCGGATCCTTAAAACCCCAATGCGCCGCAATGGGTTGCCCAGGCCATACCGGACATGACTCTTTGGCGCGATCACACACCGTGATAACAAAATCAAATTCCGTCCCCTTGAATTCGTCCCATGACTTGCTGCGCGCGCCCTGCGGATCCACTTTCATGTGCTCCAGAGCACGAAGTGCCAAAGGGTGGACTTCTCCCCGGGGGTGTGAGCCCGCACTAAAGGATTCAAAACGACCCAACCCAATCTTTTTCATTAAGAATTCCGCCATGATACTACGTGCGGAATTTCCGGTGCAGAGAAAGAGAATTTTGTGTTTTTGAGTGGGGTTTTCAGAGGAGGTGCTCATAATTAGTTATGGGTTGTTAGGTGATGACGCTAACACCAAACCTATAAAGTGACGTTCCAGTGAAGCCTCGTTTACAATTAGGTGCCATTACAACAATTTATATTATTTAGTGTAATATCCTTCTGAGTAACCTGAGTTCAATCGAGTATCCTCTATTCGACTCATGAGCACTCTTTTCAAAACAAAAACCTGGCGATAGGGTATTACCGTTTCCCATGTCCCGCCCCATAGTTTCAACCCTTATCCTCTCCACGATGATGGCCCTCCTCTGCGCCGGGTCATGTTGGTGGGGTTGGCACGTTTCGTTATTCAAGTTTTGGGATCACGCCGCTCAGGACTGGGCGCAGAACCAATTTCAAACGGAGGCAATCGAGGAAACTCCCCTGGTTTATGTCAAGATAGGGGATATCGCAGATCAACCCTGGCCATGGCCCAGTTTGGATTATGCGATTCTGGCTCACTCGCTTTCACGGTTTCATCCCAAGGTGGTGGTTTTTGAAGTGCCTGTTCCCAAAGTGGAGCCCTCAACGACGGCCTACGACATCCAGCTTAAGAATCAGCTCAAACGATTGAACCTGCTGATTCTATCGGTTCCCGTTCGAACCACCGGCATCACGCTCGGAGAAGAACTCTCTCCGCGACCTTTTGCCACGCTTCCAGAAAATCCATCGATACCTGCTTATGGATCAGGAATCTGGCCACTCAATGAAATCCGTGAGGTATCGCGCCTGCACCTTCAGGCCTATCCTGCAGATCCCGACGGCTTGGTGCGTCGCATTCCCCTGATTATTAATTACCAAGGCCGCTCGACTGCCAGTCAGGTTCTGGCCGCCTATGCCGCCTATCGCGGGGCCGATATAGCGGCATCCGGCGTTGTTTTGGGTCAATCCATCCGGCTCAAAAACAAAGCGGGTGAATTTCTGGAATCGATTCCCGTCAATCATAACGGCGAATTGACTCTGAAGCTGCGCCGCGACTCCACGCATTTGAGGAAAGAGGTGGAATTTTACTCGGTCATTCTGGCGGCGGAGGAACAATACCATGCGGGCTCCCCTTCCTTTGACCTCGGCGTCCTCCGTCAAAGTCTGGTTTTAGTTGGCAGAGAAAATGCTTATTCTGTGGAAAGCCTGCCAACCCCAACCGGAACAATAACTCCGGCCCGATTACAACTCAATGCCCTTAGCAACTTGATTCAGCGCGATTATCTTCAACCCATCACCCCGCTTGCCATGAGTCTCTTGCTACTCCTAAGCGCTTTCACCGGAATAGGATGCTCCCGGCTCCTGAATGCAGTCGGCGGGCTGATCGTCTTGCTGTTCGTAGGCGGCCTGCTGGTGGGAGGCTCCGTCGTTTTTTTTGTTCACTGGAATTTCTTAATCGACCCCTCCGCTCCTCTAGTATGCCTGGTGGTTTCATGGTGGATGGGTCGAACCCTGCTGCCATATTTCGAACTGGTCATCAGCCCTGAAGCAGATTCAATCTGACTCTAGCCCGCTCCGATATCATGTCGCTTCCCTCCTCCACATCCTTTTCCCAACTCAGTCAGGAGCTGATACGTCAGACTGAATTCTGCGGAGAAAACGGCAAAACGCGTGCATTTTATTGCGACTTGGTTCAAACCCTTCAGCAGACACCGCAGAAAGTTTTAAAAGAGCGCCAGGAACGCGTTGCCAACTTGGCGCGGGAATTAGGCATCCACTTTTCCCCGCATCGCGATGGACAGGTGACCGATCACAACTGGCAACTCGACATCATTCCGCGGCTTATCGACCCTGCCGAATGGCGAGTCATCGAGGCAGGTCTGATTCAGCGAATGCGTGCATTCAACGCGTTACTCGACGACATCTATCACCAACGTTCCATTCTCAAGGATCGCATCATTCCCTTTCAGCTTATTTACGACGATCCCGCCCACCTCCTTCCCTGCCACGGCATCCAACAGCCCGGTAATATCCATCTCACCTTAGGAGCAGTGGATATGGTCAGGGATCGGCGCGGACGGTGGGTCATCACCTCCAACCACTATTCCCTTCCCAACGGACTCTCCTTCGTGCTGCAAAACCGCCGCATGTTAACCCAATCGTTCCCTGAGATTTTCCACCCGGTTCCGATTGTTCCGGTGACCGGTTTCACCTCGGATCTGGCCGAAACGCTGTCCGCATTATCCCCCGTCTCCAAACCTCTGGTCGTCATGCTGACCTTATCGCGGGATCATCGTCACTGGTTTGAAGAAAGTTTCTTGGCGCGCCGTATGGGTTTCCCCTTGGTTGAACCTGGTGACCTTCTGGTGCGTGACAACCGCGTCTATCTTAAAACAGTGGGAGGCCTTGAACGTGTCGACGTCATCTATCGCCGCGCACCCAGCAGGCTTTTGGATCCCATCGCCTTCCGCAGCGCGCGTGGCTCCGGTATTCCCGGACTGCTCAATTGCGTGCGCAAGGGCTCGGTCGTCATCGCCAACGCCTTCGGGGCGGGCGTTGCCGACAACAAAGCACTTCTTTCTTATTCCGATGCCATCATTCGATATTATCTCGGCGAAGCCCCCATTCTTCCCACCGCCACCACCTATTGGTGCAGGGATCGCGATCAACTGGAATACGTTAAATCGCATCCGGGCACCATGTTGTTGAAGCCCATACACCGTCATGTTGAGACTGCACCCGCGAACGGGCTCGAAGTGAGTGATCAGTATGATTACCTCAAAAAAATGGATCTGATGCTGGAACAGAGCCCGGATCTGGTGGTGGCACAGCCTTACATAGACGCCTCTTGTGCTCCACTGTATCAGGACGGGAAATTCTGGTCGCGCCCCGCATACCTGCGCGCGTTCTGCCTCATTGGCACCAAAGCGAGCGTGCTACCGGGAGGGTTGACCCGTCAGGCACTGCCCGGTGAAAGCCATCATTACATAGCCGATTTGGCCGGGGGAGCTAAAGACACCTGGATTCCCGCCTTCGGAACCTCCACTCCCGTTCCCAGCAACCAAGCTCTCCAACTGGCTCGTAAACGTGTCGAAGAGAAACCGTTCCGCACCACCAGCCGCGTCGCCGAGCAACTCTATTGGACCGGTCGCTATCTCGAGCGCGCCGAGCACACCGCGCGCATGATCCGTATTCTGCTCGAACTTGGCTGGAACTCCCTCTCGACACGAGAGAAACTCAACCGCTGGCCGCTCTGGCAGGGTGTTGCCGCCTCCACCGGTCACGAAGATCTCACCAAATCCAAGAAACCCCCGACTGAAACCCTGCCCATCGCACGCGAGTTGGTTCTGCACTCGGAAAAAGCCTCATCTATCCTTAATTGCGTCCGCTTCGCCTCACGCAATGCCAGTGAAATACGCGAATTCTTAACCCCGGAAGTGTGGAGCGTGCTCAACCGCTTTTTGCTGCGGCTTGAAGACACGCCGCATAAAACCCGCATCTCCGCCACGCGGCTTCAAGATGTCTGCCTTGAAACCACCGAACATGTGGCCCTCATTAATGGAACGATCAGCAGAACCATGCCGCATGACGACGGCTGGCAAGCCTTTCGCTGCGGAGTTCTGCTGGAGCGTGCCTTGGGCACCGCTACTGTTCTCGGTATCGTTTTACCCCAAGCCATTCTGTTTCATAGTCACGATCACGATCAGGATCCCGACCTCACCTCACTGCTGCGTATGCTCGGATCGTTAGACGCCTATCAACGCGAATACCGCTCCCGCGCCTACCTACGACAGGTTGCTGAACTGCTCTGGAAAAAAAACGACATCCCCGGTTCCATACTCTATTGCTTGCGAGAACTCAGCCAGCACCTCACTGCGCTGGAAGAGAAGGCGCGTCTTAAATCCACCCGATCCCCGCTGCACCGCACACGACGTCTGGAAAAAGCGCTCGACACTCTTGATACCTTTCCGCTCTTTCCGCGGCGCAATCTGGATTCTGACCTTATGGAATCCAACCTGAAAAAAGAAAATCAGCCCATGTCACGAAGCGTCCAGCAGTTGGGCCAGAGATGGATCGCAGAACTGGCCGCGCTTCACGATTTGATCGAAGACGCTTTTTTTAGTCACCTCCCCGGAACCGCGCGCCATTTGGGTCGTCGCACTAAGCCATGATTTTCCGCATTACTCACAAAACGGTTTACCATTACCAGTCGCCTGCCTCCGAGTCGTATGGAGAGCTGCGCATTTGCCCGCTTTCGAATCCTTCTCAGGCGGTTCTTAAGCGCCAACTCACCGTCACGCCGGCCACCCGCATACGGCATTACGATGATGTTTTTGGAAACCGCGTGGAATTTTTTTCCATACCCCACCGGCACGACATGCTGGAAGTGCACGCCACCGCCGAGGTGCGCACCCACCCGCAAACGATGCCCGAGGCGGCAGAGTTGATAACCATTGCTGAAAGCCGTCAGGTCTTAGCCCGGCGGCTGATGGACAACTACATTTACCTTCGCGCCACACCTCTTGTTCCCCTGCACGGAGTCCTTACCCCCCTGCGCACAGACTTCATCAAGCGTCATCAATCCATCGCGTCCGCTCTACTGTTCGTCAATCAATGGATCCACAAAAATATTCAATACCAGCCGGGGGTCACCAACAGTAACACCGCCCTACAGACGATCATCCAAAAACGACGCGGCGTCTGTCAGGACTTTGCTCATTTAATGCTCTCCATTCTACGCACCTATGAAATTCCGGCGCGCTACGTCAGCGGATACATAGAAGCGTATGATCCTTCGACGACCGACCCCGCACTGGTGGGAGCCACGGCTAGTCATGCCTGGGTCGAGGCCCTCTTGCCTGGAGGCCAATGGGTGGGACTCGATCCGACCAACAATCAGATCGCCAGTGAGCGTCACGTCCGTGTCGCGGTGGGCAGAGACTATCAGGATGTTGCTCCCTTGACCGGAACCTTTAAGGGTGCTCATAACCAGAATCTCAATGTGATCGTTTCCGTAAAGCGCAAAAAAAAGCCATCGTTATGAACAATTCAGGATCTCTGCAACCCTCCAGTCCAGAAACGGCTTGTAGCAGAATCGAGGCCCTCCTTCGCCGCCACCGCATCACGCTGACCATGGGAGGAGAACCTACGTTTGTCCCGTTGGATCCCAAGGGTGACGAATGGAGTCTCGCTGCGCTGGGACCCAGCAAACTGGGCTACGCCCGCGCCATGGCACTTCACCTTATCGAGTCCTCATGGCCTGGAGCACTGATGCTGCAGACTTACGGTAAAACCTACCCGGGTGAACCTTTACCTCGTTGGAATATCGTTATCGAAATGCGGCACCGCTTTGATCAATCTCCCTTGTGGAACCGTCCTCAGCTACTCACGTCTGACCAACCGCCCGCTCGTCCTGTAACCGCCGCTCAAGCCTCCTCACTGGCCCGGCTCATTGCCCGCCGACTGGGTTTTGCAGACTATCTCATGCGTTTCCGTGAGGTGGAATCCGGCCGGGCTCCGGCATGGGTGTTACCTCTTCTTTTTGATGACGAAACCATGGTTTTCCAGACCGCCCGCTGGACGCTGGAAAAAAAGCAACAGACTCTGATCCCCGGTGACAGCACTGCTGGACTGCGATTACCTTTGGATCGGCTGGCCCCGGACACCCCCCGAAAGGCATTAGTTATTCAAGCTCAGGATTCCGCCGTGATGGTTTTTATTCCGCCATTGAGCCGCCGCGGGTTTGACCTGCTTACGCGTGTTGTCGAGGAAAGTTGTCAGAGCTTGCCCGACCACTCCGTGATGCTGGCGGGATATCCGCCCACCGACGGATCGATGTTCGACCGGCTGATTTTGGCGTCAGATCCCGGCGTGCTGGAAATCAACCTGCCGCCCAAAGAAAACTGGATCGAACACCGGCACATCTTGCGGCAGGTTTACGACGCGGCCCACGCCGTGGGCCTGTGCGCCCGCAAATTCCACTTCAATGGGGATATTCATGGAACGGGAGGCGGTGCTCACTTGGCTTTTGGGGGTGCCACCGTGGAACAAAGCCCCTTCCTCACGCACCCTACCCTTCTTCGATCCGTAGTGCGCTACTGGCATAATCACCCCTGCCTGAGCTACTTGTTTACGGGAATCTTCGTAGGACCCGGATCCCAGGCCCCACGTGTCGATGAATCCAATCCCCTCCTGCTCCAAGAACTTGAATTGGCTCTTTCCTCACCACTACCGCGACGCCCGACTTTTGAAAATATCTACCTGCCGTTGCGCCATTTTTTTGTGGATGCTGCGGGCAATACCCACCGGGCTGAAATCTGCCTGGATAAACTCTGGAATCTTTCTTCGTCCAATGGCTGCTCCGGATTGATAGAATTCCGCGCTTTTGAAACCTGTGAATCAGCTGACGAACTGGCTTGGGCTTCCTTACTCATCCGGGCGGTTATCACCCGCCTCATTCACCGGCCCTACACGGAACCACTTCGCCCCTGGGGAAACGTGCTGCACGATGCCTATTTTTTAAAACCCTTTTTGGAACAGGATCTGGAATCCATTCTTCAAGATTTGGAAAGCTGCAACATCTCACTGCCTCGCTCCGCCTTCAGCTCTTATTGGGCCAGGCGTTTTCCACACCTCGGCACATTTGAGTTCGGGGAGAATCGGCGCTTGGATTTTTACTCCGCGCCGGAAATCTGGCCGCTACTGAGTGAGGTTCCCTCGGGCAGTGTCACGTCCCGGCCGGTTGATGTCAGTAATGAACGCATCATGGCTCTGGCCTCACATGCCCCGATCTCGCGGCAGGGATGGTTGCGCTGTGCGGATATCCCGTTCCAACTACGCACCCATGGCCGCAAGGCCTTGCGCGGTATACGCTTCCGGGCTCTCGTCTCAGTCAACTCGCTGCATCCGCATCTTCCGGTGCACGTCCCGCTAAAAATCCAATGGGTGGACGCGGCCTCCGGCATGGTCACTCACTCGGCACGCTTCTATCCTTGGAATCCCGGTGGTAAAGATTACCCCGGACGCCCGAAAACGGCCGAAGAAGCCGCACAGAGACGCAAGGAACGTTGGGTCACCCCCACGTTCAAACCCTCGCGTCACGGGAACAAACCACCCCTGAAAGACCAACAGGGATGGACATTTGATCTCCGGCTAACGCGGCAGACTTAACGGCCGCGACGGGGGCGATCTGTGCGACCACCTTCCCCACGATCCGGACGGCGTCCGCTGCCTGATCGAGGAGAGTGCCGCTCCGGACGGGCACTGCGGCCACCTTCGCGCTCACCCGATCCTGCCGACGATCTAGCCGACCGGGGGCGTTCCGAACCGGATGCGTCACGCTTGAAATCACGGCGCCCCTCAATGAAACGTGGACGATCCGATGTACGTTTATCGCCATCGCCACTACGGGAGGGGGGACGACTTGGACGAAATTCAGAGCGCCCACCTTCACTCGGGCGCGCGGGGCGGAACTCCGAGCTGGATCTCTCAGATTGACGTGGGGGTCTTGACTCAGACCGTCCTCCCTCCGCGCGGCGTGCGGGACGGAACTCCGAGCGTCCACCCTCGGTTCTCGCCGGACGATCCGAACGGCTCGTTGAAGAGGAACGCTCTCTGGATCCGGATTCGGTATCGCGCGAGAAACGTCGTCCCGATGAGGGTGGGCGTGATTCCCGCCTTTCTGAACTACTGCGTTCTCCGCCAGATGAACGTGAGTCGTTTCCTTCGAAACGACGACGTTCCGGTCTGGATTCTCCACGCTCCCTGGGGGCACTGGAAGATGAACGTCTGCGCTCTGCACCACCACCGCCACTTCCACCTTGACGACGGCGACGTTGAGGTGCGCGACTGCGCGGATCTTTGGAGCGTTCCAGATAGGCAGCCGCCAAATCATCCGAGTGGTAGGGATGTTCCACCATAACCGGGATGGATTTACCGATCCATTTTTCCACTTCTTTTAATTCACCTAATTCCTCATGGGAGCACAATGTCAGTGCCATGCCTTCGGCTCCCGCCCGGGCGGTGCGGCCGATGCGGTGAACATAGGATTCCGGATCATCAGGCAGATCAAAGTTCACCACCAAGGTGATATCTTTGACATCGATGCCCCGGGCCGCCACGTCGGTGGCAACTAGAACCCGGACTTTTTTAGCCCGGAATGCCTGTAAGGCGCGTTCTCGTGCGGCTTGGCTTTTGCCGCCGTGAATCACTTCGACACGGTGACCGGCTTGGGCCAGTTTGATGCTGAGTTTTTCCGAGCCGTGTTTGGTTCTTCCAAAAATCAGGGTGAGTGGTGAGCCGGCTTCGTTCTTTTGGGCTTCCAGCATTTCATTGAGAAAGGTCAGCTTGTCATCACGTTTCATAAAGCAAACATGCTGCTGGATGCGATCCCCGGTGGTTTTTTGGGGTGTAATGCTGACTTGGGCCGGCTGGCGTAATAGCGAGTTCGCTAACTCGCGCACTGCGGGAGCCATGGTGGCGGAAAAGAACAGGGTTTGCCGTGTTTCAGGCATCTCGGCCGAGATTTTGCGCATGTCATGGATGAACCCCATATCGAGCATCCGGTCGGCCTCATCGAGGACAAAAAACTCGACTTTACGCAAATCGACATGGCCGCTTTCCATGAGGTCCATCAATCGCCCCGGAGTGGCGACCAATACATCGACACCGCGGGACATGGCCTTGATTTGGGGGGTGTAACCGACACCGCCGTAAACCAGGGCTTTGGAAACGCGCAGGTGTTTGCCGTAGGTTTCGACACTTTTGGAAACTTGGATGGCCAGCTCTCGAGTAGGCACCAGGACTAAGGCGCGCACCGTCTTGGGTGCGGGCTTCTGGGTGTGCAGGGCCAAGCGGTGCAGCAAGGGCAGGGAGAATGCCGCTGTTTTACCTGTGCCGGTTTGAGCGCAGCCCAACAGGTCGCGCCCTTCAAGGATCAACGGAATAGCTTGCGCCTGGATAGGCGTGGGGATGGTGTAGTTTTGTTCCGTTAAGGCGCGTTGAACAGGTTCAGCGAGCGCCATGGAGGCAAAGGTGATGTCGGGGATGGAAGGGGTGTCAGTCGTGGGTTGGAGGGGGTCATTCATAGGAGTCCTTGGTATATGATAATATTCCGGGTTCGGGATTCATTTCCCGAACTGGAAGCGTGTCTTCTGTTCTTCTAATCTCGATCTAATTTCGAATAGATCCGAGAGGGTTCGATGTCGTATTGCCCGATCTACACCTCATCGAAAGGAACAGTCCAGGAGGCTCTTATTTGATCACTGCCATGACAACCGTGAATGCCTAATGTTCTACTAGAGTAAATTATCTTTCCTGCAAGGATTATCTTAACCTTAGACTACTTCCTCACCCCGGAGCCGAAGGCACATCTTAAACCTTTCATTTCATTTTTTTGCTTTTCAATACTATTCGCTTGTATTAACATATAAGCGAAGTGAAAAAGCAGTCTGCTCAAAATGATTTGGAGCGTTTGACTAACCTGACTCTCTATCTCCAGCGCCATTTTGTCATCAGCCTGACGGAGCAAACCAGCGAGCTCAAACTTTCCATCCCGCAATACACCCTGCTGGGATTTTTAATCGCCAACGGTCCCACCACCATGGGTAATCTGGCTCTGATGATGGGACACTCAACCCCTGCGGCAACCGGTTTGGTGGATCGGTTGTGCCGATCTGGTTTTCTGGAACGCAGCCCGGGTTCGAATGATCGACGCCAAGTGGTCGTCAGTATCACTGAAAACGGTCGCCACTTAATGGATCATACCCGAGGGGAGCTCATCCGATGCCTTTCGGAAATCCGTTCCCGACTTCCCCCCGAAGATCAAAAAGCATGGCTGCGCGTCTATGAGGCGATGCACGATTACTGTGAGGAAAAACGCTCCAAAACCGCAGAAGGTCTTACCCGCGAGTCAACAGGCTCCGCTAAAAACTAGTGTGTAAATGTGGTGGGTTTGACGGCTCTTGCCACGGCTGTTTTCCCCGACGCGCTGAGACGACCAAAGCTTTTGATTGAGTATTCTGATTTTGGCAGAATACTTGAGCATCATGACTGATCCAGAAGACGGGCGAGAATCCTTGATGATGCGTCTTCAGCGCCTGGAGGAGGAATGTGCTTCCATTAAATGTGCCTTACAGAGCACTTCCGTGCCCCCCCTGCCCCACACTACGCCACCGCCTCTGCCATGCCCTGCGCCACCCGGGAATAGAGACCTCCTCGAGGGCAACGAGGTCATGGCGTGCCCAGAGTCCTTAGAGTGCCAAGAGGTTAAAAAGTCATCGCCTCCTCCATGTCCTACGTCTGTCCCTGTTGAATCAAAACCCATCCGCACGCCCGTAAATCCATGGTCGATGGAGAAATGGCTGGCCGCCTTAGGCGCTGTTTTAACCCTTCTGGGTTTGTGTTTTTTATTTCTTCATGCGGTGGAGCAGGGTTGGCTGGCTCCTTGGGTGCGAATAAGCTTTGGCGTTCTTCTTGGAGCACTGTTTTACGGCGTTGGCACGCAGATTTCACGGCTTCCGGGCTGGTTCAAATCGATATTGACTGGCTCTGCTTTCGCGGTGTGGTTCTGCACGGTGTTTGCCGCCCATGCCTGGTATAATCTGATTCCGGCAACCGAAGCTTTGGCTGTCGTTCTGGTGGTGGCCGTCTGCGCAGCGGCCTTGGCCCGAGGTTCCCGCTTCAAGGGAGTCTTGGTACTTTCGGCTGCGGGCGGTTTGCTTGCTCCTTTATTTTTGTCGGAGGGTAACTTCAGTGGCTTTGAAATGCTTTTTTTGGCGGGTTTGGGACTTACCGGTGCATGGGTTTACCAGAAAGTCCAAGCAACGGGATGGGTTTGGATCTGGTTTTTTCTGGGTGCGGCGGTTTTGCTGCAAGGGGCAGATCGTTCCATGGACTACGGTGCACGATGGGTTCTTCAGGGAGGATGGTTAATCTGGGGACTGACACTGATTGGATCAACCGCTTGGAAGTGGCTGATGAGCTTCCGGTCTGACACACCGGAGCAAGCGGACGCATCAGCAGGTCATGGTGCTATGATCTTCTCCATGGCCACCGTCCCCTTTGTGATGTTCTTGACGGGCTCGGCAGTTTGGGATTTACCGGAAAGGGATGCAGGCTGGGTAGCCCTGTTACTGGCGGTGATGGGATGGCTTATGATATGGCGGCTTCAGAATGTGAATCGGAATCCAACGGATGCACGAGTCAGGATGGTGCTGCGTTTTCATGGAATTCTTTTCGGGCTGGCGGCCTTGGTCATGATCCTCGATGGAACCAGTCAGTTTTTGACTACAGCCGCGGTGGCATGGGTTCTGATTCAACGTGGGACGTTGCATAAGCTGGGATGGATGCGGTGGCTTGGATATGGCTTGATGGCTTGGACGGTTCTTTGGCTGGCAGTTCGAATTTTAGACGCGAGCCCTCCACTGTCTTGGTCTTGGCCGTTGGCCGGAGATCGCGCGGCGGATTTATTGGTGACGGCACTCATCATGTCACAGGCTCTACTTCCATGGCGCCGTGAATCGGGCGGCACCTTGCATTGGATCATCGGCGTCTGCATGCTGTTGCCTGCTCTCGCGAAAGCAGCACAACTCTTTCCTCACGCCGAGCCGCTGACCACCGCAATGTGGACGGTTTTCGGCCTGATGTGCTGGGTCGCCGGACGCCTCTTATCCAGGACTTTATTTCTTCGAACCTTTGTGGTTCTGATGCCTTTAATTCTGACCAAACTGTTTTTATTTGATATGTCATCGGTGGATACTCTTTGGCGGGTGTTGTTGTTTTTGGGCATGGGCGGAGCGATTTTAGGAGTGAGCCTCTGGATTGCCAGCCGCCCGGCTGCGCAGAGCAAAAAAGAATCGATCCCTTCAGAATTATGAACAGCTACGAGGATTTGCTGCGGCATGTTTGGACTCAAGGCAAGGAGCGACGGGATCGGACCGGAGTCGGAACCCGTTCCATTTTTGGCGCACAACTACGCTTCGACCTGCGACAAAGCTTCCCGCTGATCACGACTAAGAAAGTCCATCTCAAGTCGGTTATTTACGAGTTGCTCTGGTTCCTGCGGGGTGACACCAACACCGCCTATCTCAACGATAACGGGGTCACCATCTGGAATGAATGGGCCGATGAGCAAGGCGATCTCGGCCCGGTTTATGGCAAGCAGTGGATACAATGGGAAGGACCGGATGGCATGGTGATCAACCAGATTGAACGGATCGTCGAAACGATCCAAAACGATCCCTGGAGTCGTCGGCTTATCGTCAACGCCTGGAATGTAGGCGAACTGAATCGAATGGCTCTGACGCCCTGCCATGCCCTTTTTCAATTTTATTGTGATCCCGAGGCGGGGGAAGTGAGCTGCCAGCTTTACCAGCGCAGCGCGGATGTATTTCTGGGTGTTCCTTTCAACATCGCTTCCTACGCTTTATTGACTCAGATGGTCGCTCAAGTGACCGGCTACCGGGCGGGTGATTTTGTTCATACCTTTGGTGACGCCCATGTGTATTTGAATCACGAGCAACAGGTGCATGAACAGCTTTCCCGAACACCACGAGCCTTTCCGGTCATGCGATTGAATCCCGAGGTGCTGAACATCTTCAACTTTGAATACACGGACTTTAACCTTGAGGGATATGATCCTCATCCCGCCATCAAGGCGCCCATCGCGGTGTGAAGCCCACAGAACGCATGTCCTTTCCTGATTCCGTTACGTCATCCGGGGCCCACCGCACCGCCATCGCGGCCATGGCGCGCAATCGTGTGATCGGCAAAGAAGGAGGGCTGCCGTGGCACCTGCCGGAGGATTTGCGATTCTTCAAACGGACGACGATGGGACACGCTCTGCTGATGGGGCGAGCTACGTTTCAGGGCCTGGGACGCGCCTTGCCGGGAAGAAGAACCTACGTCTTAAGCCGTCAGCCCGGCGTGGTGCAAGGCGTTCATTTTATCCGCAGTGTGGAAGAAGCCTTGGCACTGGATGAGCCTCTGCTGTTTGTGTGTGGCGGGGCCGAAATTTACCGATTGATGCTACCCCACTGCCACGAACTGTTGTTGACCCGCCTTCGGGATGACGCGGAAGGTGATACGCTCATGCCGGATTTTGAAGATCTGTTTGTTTTTCATGAACGCCTTGAAGAAGGGGATCACTGGGTAATCGAGAAACATCTGCGAAAAGCCGGGGCATGTTGAACCGCTACGACTATCTCATCGTGGGAGCGGGCTACGCAGGCGCGGTGCTGGCCGAGAGGCTGGCTTCCCAGCGCGGCAAACGATGCTTGGTGGTAGATCGGCGCGATCACATTGCCGGCAACAGCTTTGATGAAATCAATGAAGCGGGAGTATTGACCCACCGGTATGGTCCGCATTATTTCCGGTCCAATTCATCCCGGATCATCGACTACCTTTCCGCCTTCACGGCGTGGCATCCGGTGGATTACACCATCCTTTCCTGGGTGGATGGGTGCTATTGGCCTTTCCCGATTAATTTAAACACCTTTGAGCAACTGGTGGGCCACCCTTCTACTCCTGAGGAAATGCAGGCTACGTTGGATCAATGGAAAGTTGCCATATCAGAACCCCAGAACTCCGAGGAAGTGATCGTTTCTCAAGTAGGCTGGAAGCTCTATGAAATGTTTTTTAAGAATTACACCCGCAAACAATGGAAACGCGATCCACGCGAACTGGATGCCAGTGTCTGTGGCCGCATTCCGATCCGCACCAACCGCGACAACCGCTATCTTCGCGAAAACTTTCAAGCTCTGCCCCGGGATGGATATACCGCCATGTTCCGGCGCATCTTGGATCATCCGTTTATCGAATTAAAACTCCGCACTGACTATCGGGAACTTCTCCCACATATCGAGTATGGTCACCTCATTTACACCGGGGCGATTGATGACTATTTTGATTATGTAGAAGGCCCGCTGCCCTATCGCTCTCTGCGTTTCGAACCCGAACATTTTGATGCCGAGGCATTGACACGTCGTCAATCCATCTCGGGTAAGCCCGGCTTTTGGCAGCCCGCCATGCAAGTCAACTATCCCAACGACGAGGATTTTACCCGCATTGTGGAAATCAAGCATGCCACGGGTCAGGAATGTGAAAACACGACCATTGTGCGTGAGTATCCAGAGGATTACGCCCCCGGCGGTGAGGCGTATTATCCGATTCCGGCTTCCGACTCCAAAAGGATCTATGATCGTTATTATGAACGGGCCCAAGCGGAAAAGGGAGTCAGCTTTGTTGGCAGGCTGGCCACTTACCGATATTACAACATGGATCAGGTGGTGGGGATGGCGCTGGCAGAGTTCGACCGGCTCGGAGCAAGGTGAGGCCCGTCATGCCGGGCTATTCTTTGACGGATCGCCATGAGTCGTAGCGTTCACGACAGGTTTCCACGTCTCTACGAATTTGATCTTTCAACGCCTCCACATCTGGAAATTTTTGTTCGGCACGTAGAAATTTCAACACCTGAAGTTGGAGATGTTGACCGTATAAATCGCTATGGAAATCGATCACATGAGCTTCCACTGAACGGGTTTGATGTTTTCCCAGAGTAGGACGAAACCCGATGTTCAGTGCTACGGGATGAGCTATGGCCTGAGCATCGATCCATTCTGCCAGATAAACTCCATCGGGAAGAAGACAGGTTTTAGCCAGTGAAAAATTAGCGGTAGGGAAGCCGATGTGCCGGCCATTACCTTCGCCCCTCACCACATGTCCGGTCAGTGGATAGGGGTGGCCCATCATACGCGTGGCTTCGTCCAGTTTTCCTTCCCGCAATAGCTCACGAATACGGGTGCTGGAGATGGGTGTGGCACCGTCCATCATATAGTCCGTCAAATGAAACTGCACGCCGCGCTCGCGACACCAATCCGCCAAGGTGACCGGAGTTCCTGCCCGGCGGTGGGCAAATCGAAAATTAGGACCTACTGAGAGGGTAACCATATTCGGGAAGGCTACTGCGATAGCATCAAGGAACACTTCAGGACTGCTCATGGCCATGTCATTATTAAAATCCAAAACCGCAGTATGGCCGATCTTCCAGCTCTGAAGGATCGCAGTTTTTTCTTCAAGGGTGGTGATGAGATCAGGAGGCTTTTGTCCGGTCAGCACCGTCATGGGATGAGGCCAAAACGTGAGAACTGCTGTTTGCTCCAGATGATTGAGCGAGTGCGGATTGAGGATCACGGAACGATGCCCGAGGTGAAGTCCGTCAAAAAATCCGAGCGCAAGATGTCGAATGACACTCCCTTCGCAAGCGGAAGGATATCCTTGATAGAGATGCATGGTGTTGCTTAGCAGGGGCGTGGCTCAATAGAATCGGAGACTCATTGCCGGCGGATCCGCGAGATAGCAGGCATGCTCAACACATGACCCGCCAATTCTGCATCGCTTTGTATGGTTTCCAGTTGTTGCCACCCCACTGCATCATCAAGCCTGAAGTTGCCTGAGCGGGTTCGCCGCAGTGCGGAGAGGTGACCGTGACATCCTAACGCATGGCCGATGTCATGGCAGTAAGTTCGAACATAAAATCCCTTGCTGCAGTGAAGACCAAACTGCACGCGGGGCAATTTCACTTCGTGGATTTGATAGGAATAGACGTGAACAAAACGGGGCTCGCGGACAATTTCTTTTCCCTCTCTGGCCAACTTGTATAATGGAACTCCGTCGACCTTGATGGCGGATACCATAGGTGGGATCTGATAAAAATCACCCAGGTATCGATTAAAAACCACCTTCAAATCTTCCTCACTCAGGTCGGGCACGGGATGTTCTTCGACGGTTTCTCCCTCGGCATCCTGTGTGGTGGTGGATCGTCCCAGCGTCAGGGTTCCTTCATAGTGTTTATCCTCGGACATCAACAAATCTTGCACTTTGGTGGCGCGACCAAGAACCAGCATCAGTAGTCCTGTAGCCATGGGATCCAAGGTGCCGCAGTGGCCCACTTTTTTGATACCGAAGCGTTTGCGAACAAAATGTACCACATCGTGCGAAGTGCGACCGGAGGGTTTGTCCACTAATAAAAGACCATCAATCTCAAAACTCATAGTTGCCTATCAAAGGGAATCCTCACTTGCCAGCCAAGGGCGAAAGCAAAAGTGATGTAGATATTATTTTCTTCCGAAGGGCCAGATGTTTTTCGGGTTGGGTTCCGTGGCGTCGGTCTGGATGCTTTTAAATTCTGATGCCACGGCGGAGGCGCGCACCGGAAGCTGTATTTTCTGGGTTTCGGATCCAAAGGTGAAGGGCACGGCCACTTTCGGATCGCTCAATTCCGAAGTGGAGCTTAAAGGTATGTATTGAAAGTGACACAGTCCCACTTGGATTAGATCGCCTACTCTTAATTTTTTGGCAGCCGTCATAGCCGCACCATTGAGATAGGTGCCGTTGAAGGAATCCAAATCATCTAAAAGATGGTTTTTTCCGTTCCACAGGATGCGGCAGTGCCGACCGGAAACCGAAACATCGGGCACCGTAATATCACACTCATTACTCCGTCCGATAATGACCGTTTCGGTGCCCAGAGAAAAAAGCGCATTATCTAACGTGATAAACGCGAGGCCAAATTCACTTTGATCGATGTTCTCCTGAGGGGACTTGTGAGCTGCGGCGGCAGCTTCATCGGCTCTTTTGGCCCCTTCCAATAGCAAAAACTGAGTGCCTTGATGGATAGTTCGCGGAACCTGAATTTCTTTTTCTTGAAAGGAAACCTCACACTTTTCACGCAACAGCATGGTAAAAAACGCATCTTCCCCCTCATTTTCTCCATAACGTGCGGAAGCTACCTCACCATCTATAATGGTAATCCATCCTTCCAGCGTATCGCCCGTGTAGGATACCAAACCAGTGCGTTTGGCGGTTAGACAGAAGTGTAAGAGTTCGGCTAATTTCATGTCAAAACGATGAATGAGAGTAAGGCACCTTCTTCGTGCGTAATCTTTTTTGAGTGCTAAATTGTTCTGTAACCATCGTCGGCCATGACATCCCGATCATTTTTTTACTGACGGGCTCAATTCCTCTCTCAAAATAGAAAAACCACAGAAAAGGAAAAGGATTATTCGGAAAATTGTTCGCTAGAAAAAAAACTTCTGTTAGAAGTACCTTTGACTTAATCGCGTTTACAAGTTAATACAGTGAAAAGCGTGTTAATAAATGTACTACCCAGCAGAAGCTGACGTCCTTAATTTGAGCCTTATCCATAAGCCCTATGAGCCTATTTAGTAAAAATTCGCCTCCTAAGATGTTGGCCAAACCTACTATAGTAGGAGCAGGAAAACCTCCTGCTCCGCCCTCCAACATCAGTTCGGCGGATCAAGCTCCACGTAAGCGGATTACTCAGCGGCTGGTGCTGGGTGGAAAAGGGGTGGAGACTGGAGAAATAAATGTCGGTATGGGTTTAAAAATTCCGGGAGCTCCTGATCCGATAGTCAGCCAAATGATTCCAAGCATGGTGACGGGAGGCACTCTCGAAGTTCCGGTCGCATCACTCTTAGGCTACATTCCAGTAGAATTCGTCACGAGGGATCATGAATTCCTTTACCAATCCCCTCTGTCACAACAAATGGCATCCCTGCCCTTAGGTCAGATACTCACTCTCTTGCCATCGGGGAAAATCGAGATTCTAGCTCATGAGCTATCCGCTAGCATGCCGCCGGGTGTGATGAAAAGTGCGGATGAATTGGGCGATTACGCCTACAGTCCGGTTGCTCTTCCTCTTCAAGAAATCATCAGCCGTATTCCGGAAGAAGCACTCACACTTCGTTCCGACCAAAAACCGATTGATGACTCAGTGACGCGTATGGATGATCCTTTCTCTGCTGAAATGCTGGCCGCGGCACAGGAAGCATTGAGGCAACAACAAGAAGCGGGTGCATTTGATATCAACGAACCTGAGGATATCCCCGTTGCCGCTCCTGCTATTCAGGAAGAACCACTTGCTGCTGAATACGCTGAAGCACCTGTTCTGGAATCCGAAGACGCCCCCGTTGCCATGGAGAGTGAGGAGGAACTTGAATCAGATTTATCCGATATCAATCAGGAGGACACGGTGGTCGGACTTCCCCATGAAGAGGAAGATAATGCCCCCGATGCCTTAGATCTTTCATTCACCCAGTCAGAGGAATATCTCAAATTCTTGGCCCAGTCAGAAAGCGAAGGAATAGAAGCTGCCACCGCCACTCAAAATGAGCCCGAGCTACCTCCAGACCAGCCCTTCGAGGAGCCCATGGAAGAAGCACAATATGAAGAAGCGGACGTTTCTCCTGTGGATTACGCTGAAGAGGAGATTTCACTCGCCCTACCACCCGATGATCTTTCCGACACCGAAGTAACCAAAATTATTCCACGTGCACCCATGGCCGGTGAAATCCCTTCCCCTGCCCCAACCGACGCGGACAACCCTCTTTTCGCCCCTACCCGTGTCATAGCAAAGTCCAAGCCGGCTCATTCTCCTGCTCGTCCCATGCCGAACATTCAAGCCAAGGCCAGTGCTCCTCTCACCGGGTTCAAGTTGCCACCTCCCCCTTCCAGCAAAATATCCGCTCCCGCAAAAGCGCCATCCGCTATCACTCCTCCCCACTTCAATGCCCCACCTCCCGCTGCGGCAAATCCAGCTTTTTCATTTCAAAAACAGGCGACGTTACCACCTCCACCTCCGACCTCGGCACCTCTAGTGGCAGCCGCTCCTTCGCACGCCGCCAGCGATCAACTGCTGAGCGACCGTTTGATTGGACTCTTAGGAATGCGGAACCAGAATCCCCCTACCCTCAAAGAAGTGGTCACCCAAATGAATTCTTGGCCGGGTATGAAAGGTTGTATCGTGGGTGGAAAAGACGGACTAAAAATCAGCTCCGATATGGAGGATGATGCCTTCGCCAACTCGATTGCCGCCTTTGCTCCCAAATTGATCTCACGCATCACGGAAATTTTCCAAGACATGGGATTCGAAGAAGTTCAAGAGCTTCACACCCCCATCCGCGACTCAAGCGTGTATGTCTTCCGTGACCGCGATTTATATTTGATAGCACTCTTTAATGATGTGGCCTTTCCGGAATCCTACCGGTTGCACATCAAGGAAGTTCTGAAAGAATTGAACACACTCAAACTGGGAGCATAATCAGACATGGCTTTTATCAATTACTCTAAGCGGGAAATACAGCTTAAGATCGTTTATTACGGCTGCGCGTTGTGTGGGAAGACTACCAATCTGATCAATCTTCACGCCGGAATCAACAATACCCAAAAAGGAGAACTGGTTTCACTGGCTACCGATGCGGATCGCACCTTGTTCTTTGACTTTCTGAGCTTGAACACCAGGACGCTACCGGGGTTCGATACGCGCTTCCAGCTCTACACGGTTCCGGGACAGCCGGTTTATAACACCACCCGCCAGCTCGTTCTCAAAGGTGTCGATGGAATCGTTTTTGTGGTAGATTCCCATTGGGATAAGATGGAGGAGAATGTCGAATCGTTTGCCAATCTCCAAGAAAACCTGATAGAAAACCACCTCAGCCTCGCCCAGATCCCCTACGTCATCCAATACAACAAACGAGACATCGAGAATCCCGCTCCCATGCACTATCTTGAATTTACGTTCAATAACCGGGCCGCCAAAGTATTGTCATTCGAGGCTGCAGCTGTTAGCGGTGAAGGCGTTTTGAATACCCTCAACGGCATCGCACGCCTCTTGCTGGCTAAATACTCCAAATCTGCCGGCGGCACAAAATCCGTCCCCTCGGGCAACTCTTGATAGAAAAATATTATGGCCAGTATCGGAATGCTCTCCATTGAGGATCAAACTCAGATCGAATCACATCTGAAGGATTTCCTAGTCAAAGCTGAAAGCCGTTGGGCCGCTCTGGTGGATCGCGGAGGAAATCTCTTTGCGGAACAGGGACAGACCGGGTCGCTGGACATGACGATCCTGTGTGCTCTAGCTGCCGGATCATTCTCAGCCACTCGTGAACTGGCTAAACGCCTTGGTGAGGGAGAGTTTAGTGCCCTTTATCATGAAGGCCACGGGGTTAGTATCCTGATGACCGCCTTAGAACATGAGTGTCTGCTGGTTACGGTCTTTAGCGGAGATACCAACATTGGTTTGGTTCGATTTTATTCACAACAAACCGCCCCTCACCTTAACCATGTTCTGCAACGCGCCAGTGAGGCTCCGGAGCAAAGCCTGTTAATCGAGGCATCTCTCCATGATGGAGGCTCCATTATTTCTTGAAACCCACGGAATGGGCCCACTGCGTAACGCGGTTGGTCACCCTGACACGTTGGAAAGCACTGACCTTTCACATGCTTTTGCAAAAAGCTGGCAGGTCATCGTCTGGAATGATCCGATCAACCTGATGAGCTACGTGGTGTATGTCTTCAAGAAGGTTCTGGGCTTCGGCGAACCCTTGGCAAAAAAACACATGCTTGAAGTTCACCAGCAAGGACGTAGTTGCGTCGCCCGGGAAACCCGGGAAAAAGCTGAGCACCTCATGTCTCAATTACGCCAACACGGTTTACAGGTAACACTGGAATCCAAAGATTGATACGCTCATGCAAATCCTGCGCACTTCACGCGGCATTGAGCTCATTCTCTTTCACGCGGAAGCCCACCTCTTCAAACAGTCATTAAATGAAATCCGTCATAACTACCAACAAGGATTGGACGAGTTACCCGACGGAGTCAAAAAATGGTGGTGCCAGCCCACCCCCGATATGGATCCTGAGGATGAAGCTTCCCTCAACCAGGAACTGCACCACGGTCGCTTCCAGCACATCAGCCTGATTGACGCTCTACTCGTGCTACTGGACTCCGGTTCCGATTCGCCCAAGGTTATCCCCTTGGATATGTCTCAAGCTGATATATTGGTCATCCTAGTCAACGATCACAGGCTCTATCTGGCCGGGCAGCACCAGATTGGCGAATCTGAAATGATTCAGGATTGGAACGACATCAAGCCCGGCCCGATGCAACATGCCCTCTTGCAAATACACTTTCTAGCTTGGATGTTGGAACTGCTGATCCTGCGATTATCCGGAGACGAGGGTTCCGAGTAGTCAGCACCAACTGGCCCCGCGGGGATTCGAACCCCGAACCAAAGGATTATGAGTCCTCTGCTCTAACCGTTGAGCTACAGGGCCGCAGAGATATGAATATAGCAGTGCCAGTGCATCGGTAAATCCTTTTTAAATTTCCAATGCTGTGCTACGGTTAAATAATGTTAACGGATCGTTTCCTTTTTTCCGAAAGGCTTTTCTGTGCCCTACTGATGCTAACCCCATTTACTGGGGTGATTCCCATCTCCGCGCAGGATAAAAAAACCGAAAAATCCTCCGCCCCCCAAATCATCGAGCTCAAAACCCCAAAAACGGAAACCCCAAAAACAACCTCTTTCACGGATGGAGCAAAATATAGTGACGCTTCCACCATGCTATTCAAGGGAGGTAAAACTTCCGCCACCGATTTAAAATCCCCTTTCGACACCTCCAAGTCTATCCCTCTTAAAACTTTCAAAACGGATAAGACCTTCCCCATCCGCAGTGCCTCCATCTCTACCGAGCCTTCATCGAAATTTTCAACCGCACAAAGTGCGTTCGAAAGTGATAAACAGAAAAAAATCCCTACCCTGCCTAGCGATCTTTCGATGGAACAGCGCAACCGGTTAGACGGGAAAATGTATCAAGGACCTGAAGCCGCCCATATTAAAGAAGAATTAAAGAAACAAAAGGATACCATCGTGGCTAAATGGCGTGAAAAGGCCGACACTACGTTGACCATCGAGGAAATACGGGAAATCCTCAATAAAGAATGAGATTCCCACAAAATGCCGTCTCAGGGATGGACTATAAACTCCGCAGCCGCCTTCACTTCGGGGTAATTTGAGAGGATCATGGCCACTTTGTATTTTCCGGGACGGCATTTTTCGCGAATCAATTCCACCGGTAGCCCTTGCTTAAATTCGATCATTTCCCCGGCATTCAAAAAACTCATCCCGGTGGCCTGAACAAAGATTTTATCTTCGGACCAAAGATACAATAATTGATCGTCTGCGGTCACAATCGCCAAGTCGAACCGTTGAGCATCAGGAAAAGACAGCGTGTAATTGCGTGAGCCCTTGTTCTGAACCACCATCTGGCAGACCAGTTGTGCATCGGGCTGAGAAAGGCTGATTTCCACAGGTTCTATTTTCACGGTGGCATGAAGATCTTTTACATTTACCTCGTTGGCCTTTTGAACCCGCTCAGGATCTCCTGAAAAAATACTGAATCGTTTTCCGGGAGGATTGCGGAATGAATCGGGAACCACCGTTCTGGATGGGGAAATGTCCGCAGCCTGAACCCATGCCATGACACCCACTACCCCAACCACGATCAGTCCATATTTCATGACGACATTATGCCTGATATTCTCCGACTGGCAACCCTATGACGCATCACAACTCTTTACTCTTTACTTATGGATGAGAGCATCTTCTCTCACTATTAGAAGATGAATACCTCCGAGCTGCCGTATGCCGCCGGTGATCCACCCCTGAAACGACTCGGCAACCTGATACGCTTCGAGTCTTTTCTTTTAAGCCGCGCCATTTTTTTTCAGGTCATGCAGGCCGTCAGCTACATTCCGTTTTATGCGGGAGTGGGCATTTTGATTGATCACATCCTTGATAATAGCGCACTGAACACGAACGAAAAATACACGTATATTCTGCTATACGCTGGAGCAAATTTAATGCTTTGGCCCATTCACGGCTGGTTTACCGTGCGCGCCTTTGCCAAAAGCCAGGAAATCGTTCGCGCCGTCACCGCGCGCCTGCGGCGCATGTTGGTGGATAAACTGCAAAGCATGTCACTGAGTTTTTTCACCCGACGCGGCGCCGGGGCTCTTTCCAATCAAGTCACGGTTGATCTCAACCGTGTGGAAGCTTTTTTACATGGCATCGTCGGAAACTTCATTGTCCAGTTCAGCATTGGCGCAGCTGCCCTCGCTTACCTCTACCACCTGAATGCACTGCTGGCCCTAATCACCAGCATGGCCATCCCCTTACAGATCGCAGTGGTGCGAGCCATGCGACAACGCATCGGCATACTCAACGCAAGGGTCCAGCAATCCGGCGAGTCGTTCTCAGAAAGAGTCGTGGAATTTATCGGCGGTATGCGAGTGACTAAGAGTATGGGTAATGAGGATTTGGCCGCCGCTCAACTAGCGGAATCGATTGAGCGCATGAGGGCCTCCGGCCTGGAGGCCAGTGTCACCATGCGCTGGGTCATGATGCTCATACAGTTTGCCGGTGAATATCTCGGCATCATAGTCTGGTGTGTGGGTGGATACCTCTATTTACAAGATGAGCTACGAATGGGCGAGCTGGTGGCTTTTACCGCACTACTGGGATTTGTGCGTATCGGCTTTGGCGCCTATTTTGGCGCTTATGATATGTGGATGCAGGCCCGTCCCGGCCTGGAAGCTCTTCTCTCTATTTTAGATTCCAAGGAAATCGAGGGCTTTCGTGATGCGCCACGCCACAAACGACTCACCGGCCACCTGCGGATTGAATCGGTCGATTTTAAATACCCTGAAACTGAAGTGGCTAACTATGCCCTTACTGGTCTCAATCTTGAAATTCCCTCCGGCCAGAGCGTGGGCTTGGTGGGTGAGACCGGCGCGGGGAAAAGCACTTTCTTGGATCTGCTGATGGGATTTTATCTACCCACCCGCGGACGTATTCTATACGATGGAGATGAACTTAAGCACATCGGTCTGCTCAATGTGCGCCGTTCCGTGGCTATTATGGGGCAGGACTCGTTTCTCTGGAACACCACGGTGCGGGAAAACATCCGCTTCGGCCGCCCCACTGCTACCGATACAGAAGTGGAAAACGCCGCCCGTCAGGCCCAAGCCCACGAATTCATCTCTAGACTCGATCAAGGCTACGATACGCTATGCGGAGAACGCGGAGGCCGACTGTCCGGGGGACAGCGCCAACGTATCGCTCTGGCTCGGGTCTTCCTGCGCGATCCTTCCATCGTCATTCTTGACGAGCCTACCAGCGCGCTGGACGTCGAAACCGAGGCCCGCTTGCAAAAAGATCTGGATCGGTTGTGCGAAGGACGCACCACTTTCATCGTGGCTCACCGTCTCACCACTTTAAGAAATGTGGAACGGGTGCTGGTATTTCAGGAAGGCCGTATTGTTGAAGACGGTAGCATTGAGAAGCTACTGGCAGTTCCAAATGGCCACTTCCGTCACCTCCATCAACTTCAATCTGAGCTATAAAAAAGCGGGCGGTTTGAACCGCCCGCTTTTAGGAGGTATGGGTTATGAGTCGCTTTACGCGAAAGGGTTTTAGCCGCGCATGAATTACCAGCTCAGCGTGCCCCCGGTCTGATACTCAGTGACACGGGTTTCGAAAAAGTTCTTCTCTTTGCCCAGATCAATCGTTTCACTCATCCAAGGGAAAGGATTCTTGGTGTGATAAGCCTTGTTGAGCCCAATGCGTTCCAGGCGGCGATCCGCGATGAATCCGACATACTGACGGAACAGTCCCGAGTTCAGCCCGAGGATACCGTTGGGCAAACAATCCTCAGCATATTGGATTTCGAGTTCCACCGCTTTTTCAATAAGATCCTGCATTTTCTGCTGAAACTCGGGTGTCCAAGCTTCGGGGTTTTCTGATTTGATGCCGTTGATCAAATCGATACCGAAATTGAGGTGGGTGGATTCATCTCGCATGATGTATTGGAATTGCTCACCAATTCCCGTCATGCGGTTCTGACGGTGGAAGGAGAGCATCATCACAAATCCGGAGTAGAAAAAAAGACCCTCCATGATGACGTAGAAACCGATCAGGTTTTCCAGGAACTTCTGCACACCCTCCGTGGTGTCGGTGTTGAAGTTGGGATCCATGAGATCCTTGGTGAGCTTCATCTCAAACTCATCTTTTTCACTGATGGAATTGACCTCGTGATACATGTTGAAAATCTCGCGCTCGTCGAGAGCGAGAGACTCGCAAATGTAGTGAAAGGTATGGGTGTGGATGGCCTCTTCGAACGCTTGACGCAGTAGATATTGTCGGCACTCCGGATTGGTAACATGCTCGAAAATGGCCAGCACGATATTGTTTCCAACCAGGCTTTCCGCTGTGGAGAAGAAGCCCAGATTGCGCATGATGACGCGGCGTTCATCGGAGGTCAGTTTATTAGATTTCCAGAGTTCAATATCTTTTTGCATACCCACTTCGGTCGGCATCCAGTGGTTAGCGCACCCGTTGAGATAGTGTTCCCAAGCCCATTGGTATTTGATGGGCATGAGCTGGTTGACATCGACCGCTTTGCAGTTGATGAGGCGTTTGTCTTCGACGTTGATCTGACGGCTCAGATCCCAGGCTTTGGCTTTTTCTCCGGTATGGTTACAGCATGACATAGTTTTGTTCCTTTTGACTTATGGTGATTTGATATTGCTTAATGAGGATCACGGGCGTTTATTGACAGGCTTCGCATTCTGGATCGCTGAGCAGACAGGCCTTGGGCGTGGCGGCTGCGGTCATCGACGCTTCACGGTGGACTTCAATTTCAGAAGAGGCTGATTTGCTCTTCATCCAGCGCGGTTGCAGTCCGCGCTTGTTAATATCCATGGTGGATTTTTCGATCTGGGTGGCAGCCAGCGAGCGTAGGTAGTAGGTGGTTTTGAGACCCTTTTCCCAAGCGAACTGATACATATTGGATAGCGTTTTGCCATCCGGTTTGCAGATATAGAGGTTGAGGCTCTGTCCCATATCGATCCATTTTTGACGGCGGCTGGCACATTCAATAAGCCAGCGTGCTTCCAATTCAAAGGCGGTGATGAATAGTCGCTTAACGTCTTCGGGGATGCGATCGATGGCATCAATCGATCCATCATAATACTTTAGATCATCGATCATTTCTTCATCCCACAATCCCCGCTTCTTGAGTTCATTGACCAGATAGACATTGGCCACCGTGAACTCTCCAGACAGGTTGGATTTGACAAAGAGATGTTTGTAGGCGGGCTCGATCGATTGGCTCACTCCGGATATGTTGGATATGGTGGCCGTGGGTGCGATGGCCATGGTATTGGAATTTCTCATGCCATGGTTGCGAATAGCTTCCCGCACTAGATCCCAGTTTTTTGTACTGCTGCGATCCATATCCACATAACCCCCGCGCTCCTGCTCCAACAGGTCAATGGTGTCGATGGGCAAGAGGCCGCGCGACCACTTCGAGCCCGCATACGAGCTGTAGGTTCCACGTTCTGCGGCCAGTTGGGTTGAAGCGAGGATTGCATAGTAGGAAACCGCTTCCATGCTCAAATCGGAGAATTCAACCGCCTCCATGGATGCATAAGAAAGACCGAGTTCGTATAGCGCGTCCTGAAAGCCCATGATACCCAATCCGATTGGCCGATGTTGAAGGTTGGAATGCTGCGCTTCGGAAGTCGGGTAATAGTTGATGTCGATTACGTTGTCGAGCATCCGTATGGCGGTGGTGATCGTCTGTTCCAGCAGAACCTCATCCAGACCGGAGCGGTCTTTGTTGATGTGACGCACCAGATTGATGGAACCCAAGTTGCAGACGGCGGTTTCATCCTTGCTGGTATTGAGCAGGATTTCCGTGCAGAGGTTTGAGCTGTGCACCACTCCTTGATGATCCTGTGGACTGCGCACGTTAGAAGGATCCTTGAAGGTGAACCAGGGATGTCCGGTCTCAAAGAGCATGGTCAGCATTTTACGATAGAGCGTGGAAGCTTCCATCTGCTTGAAGAGTTTGATTTTGCCCTCAGCCACCATGGATTCGTATTCTTCATAGCGTTTTTCGAACGCTGAGCCGAAGAGATCATGCAAATCGGGGGTTTCACTGGGATCAAAGAGGGTCCACATGGCATTTTGTTGAACCCTTTTCATGAAAAGGTCGGGTATCCAGTTGGCGGTGTTCATGTCATGCGTGCGCCGACGCTCGTCACCTGTGTTCTTTCTGAGTTCTAAAAAGTCCTCAATGTCGAGATGCCAGGTTTCAAGGTAGGCGCACATAGCGCCTTTGCGTTTACCACCTTGGTTAACCGCCACGGCGGTGTCATTGGCCACTTTGAGAAATGGAATAACCCCTTGGCTGGTGCCGTTGGTTCCTTTGATATGAGATCCCGTGGCCCGAACATTGGTCCAGTCATTGCCCAAGCCGCCAGCCCACTTGGAGAGACGCGCATCATCAGAAACTACTTTAAAGATGTGATCCAGGTCATCCATCACGGTGCTCAAATAACAGGAGCTTAATTGAGGGTGCCGGGTTCCTGAATTGAACAGTGTTGGAGTAGAGGAAACGAAATAGAATTGACTGAGCACATTGTAAAACTCAATAGCTCGCTCTTCTTTCTGGTCTCCTTCGTTCAAAGCCAATCCCATGGCCACACGCATCCAGAAATATTGCGGGGATTCAATCCGGCGGCCTTCATGGTGAAGGAGGTAACGATCATAAACCGTCTGCAAACCCAGATAGGTAAAGGCCAGGTCACGTTCAAGCACCAAGGCTTGGGCTATTTTCTCAATATTAAATTCTTTCAATCGTGGACTGAGCCGTTCGACCTGAATCCCGAAATTGATATACTTGGCAAATCCATCACGGTGCAGCACTTTTAATTCCACATGGTTAAAGTCTTGCTGCAGCACTTCACGATAAATGGTATCGAGAAGTAATCGGGCGGAAACGAAGCTGTAACCCGGCTCCCGCTCAATCCGCGCTTTGGCCGCCATCACCAATGCCTGATCGACTTCTTTTTGGTGCACTCCGTTGTAGAGATTCTGCACCGCCTCATCACAGATTTCCTGGGAAGAACAGACGGACTCCAAACCGCGGCAGGCGCGAATGACTTTGCGACGCAGCCGCTGTAAATCAACGGCCACACTTCGACCGTCACTGGTCAGCATAGAAATGGCAGGCTCGGAAGCCTCAGTCACTTTTTCACCGCGCAACGCCCGGGCTTTTTTGCGTTCTTCTCGATACACGATGTAACGGCGCGCTACGGAATGGCAGCCAGAATCCATCAGCTGCGTCTCCACCCAATCCTGAATACGCTCAACTTCCAACTCCTCCCCATGCACGGCACTGACCAACGCTTTCTGAACCACTGCAAGGGCGATCTCCTTGACTTTCTGCCGGTCTCCTTCGCTCAATTCCGAGGCGGCATCCAGTCCCACATCTGCTCTAAAAGCACTCTCTATGGCCAGTAGTATCCGTTGGTCATTGAAGGATTCCTGACGACCATCGCGCTTGCGAACCGTGAATTCTTTTCCGGCCAAAGGATCGACCCCATTTAAATCTAACTGACCTTGCGGCGCATCACTCATAGGATTTTCTTTCATTCTTAGTGTTTGTTGTAAATAAGATACAATATATAGTGTCTCGTCTGTTTGTAGGACACAATTACTAGTCTTCATTTTTCCTATGTCAATCAAGTTGATATAAAAAAAACGCTATATATTGTGTTCCCTTAGCTTACTTACCACTAGATGTATCTCAGTTCAGAAAAAGACTTCAACCACTTACATTCTATACTTTAACCTTATAATTTAAGTTTTTGTCTGTTATGGATTCTATTTCTAATTAAAAATAAGCGAAAAGGTATATGCTAACTCTTTTATTCTTTCCTCGCGTAACACCATTTATGCCAGCAGCTAGCCCGTGGGTCATTTTTTATCCTGTTCTTCGCTAATCCCAAAACGTCGATTTTCGGTGCTGCTCCGATTATGTCTTCAAACCCAGTCAAAATTAGGAGTTGTCCCACTGGATTCATGACACGCAGCTCTCTTCAGCTTTTGCAGGAAACGACCGATTGCTCAACCGGGATTTATTCAGCACATTGGGGTAAGCAATACCCCTTATTTTATTCGATTAGAAGTGCTTGACGCCGCCAGCCAAAATCCACATCTTCATTCGAGAAACTTTTGACACATATTAACGTAATAAATAGCTCTGCTCCTTTTATTTTAAGACTGGCACCGATTCAACCATGAACCCTTCTACTACCTTCCTTTTAAAGCGGTGCCTCGCTCTCTACGTAATAACGGTGCTGCTGCTCGTTTCTACCTCGCCGGTTAATTCCCAAGAGACTACTGACGCTCAAAACAAAACCGTCATTCAGCCGCCCTCCTCTGCCTTAGAGGATCCTTCTGCCCGTGGCCCCGTGGTCAAAGAAATCGAGATCGAGTTTGTCGGCGCAAAGACAGTGGATCGCAGCCTCATCATCTCCAACATGCGCACGACGGTGGGGCAGCCTTATTCACTCTCGGCCGTGCAGGAAGATGTTCGCAACCTTTATGCTACCGGGCTTTTTGTTAACCTCAGGATCTATGATGAACCGCTGGCTGATGGTGTTAAAGTGGTGGTCATTGTACAGCCCAAGCCCGTTGTCAAACAGATCGTCGTCAACGGTGCCAACAAAATCAAAGAACGCGTCATCCTTAAAAAAATCAAAAGCAAAGCCGGAGACCCCCTCAGTGAACAGCAGGTGGCCGACGACGCACGTGAAGTTAAAGACTATCTTCAAAACAAGGGCTTTTTTGAATCCCAAGTTGAATACAAAATCGATGTTAATGAGCAGGTCGGACGTGCTGTAGTCACCTTCACCGTCCGGGAAGGATCCCGCTCCTTCATCCGCCATGTCACGTTCAAAGGTAACGACACCTTCGAAGAAAAAGAGCTGCGTAAAGGCTTTACCACCCGAAAGAAAAACCTCTTCTCCTTTCTCAACAAATCAGGCGTTTTCAAGCAGGAAGAACTGGATGCCGATTTGAAAAAACTGCGCGATTTTTACCACAGCAACGGCTACATTGACTTCGCGGTTAAAGACATCGTTTACACCTATCCCGAAGAAGACACCATCGACATCGAAATCCAAGTCTTTGAAGGCATTCCTTACTCCATTGGTGAAGTCAGCGTCAAAGGCAACACCCTTTACACTCGCGAGCAGGTCATGGATCGACTGACCATGATCGAAACTGGCGTCTTTTCCCCCCAAGGCCTCGAAAAGGACGTTGAAAGTATCAAGGATCTTTACGGTGAAAACGGATATATCGAAGCCGATGTGCGGCCCATCCGCCAGCCTAACATCGAAAGCGGACGCATGGATATCCTCTACGAAATCGTTGAAAACTCCCAGTCCTACGTCGACAAAATTATCATTCAAGGAAACAACCGCACTAAAGATAAAGTCCTGAGGCGCGAACTTGCCGTGGCTCCGGGTGAAGTCTATGACTCCGTCCGGGTGGACGCCAGTAAGACCCGTCTCGAAAACCTCGGCTATTTTTCCAAAGTGGATACCAGCCCACGCGATACCTCGGTTCCCAACCGCAAAGATCTGGTCGTCACGGTTGAGGAACAGCGCACGGGATCGGTTACCTTCGGAGCTGGTTTCAGCACGGTGGACAGCATTCTCGGATTTGCCGAAGTGACTCAAGGTAACTTTGATTGGGCCAACTGGCCGAGCTTCACCGGTGCCGGACAAAAATTCCGCGCTCGTATCCAATACGGTTTGCGTCGTCGCGATGCCTTACTCAGTTGGACTGAGCCTTGGTTCCTTGACCGTCAGGTCTCCTTCGGATTCGACCTCTTCTACAACGAAGCCAGCTTCCTGAGCGATGAATATGATCAGCGTCGCTACGGTGCCGCCATTCGCGTCGGCAAAGCCCTAAACCAGTTCTGGCGGGTCGGCTTGCGTTACCAGATTGAGGAAATATCCATCTTCGATGTTAAGAACGACGCCCCCTTCCCTATTCGGGAAGAAGAAGGCACCCGTTCTAAAAGCTCAGTTCGCGGAACCCTCACCTATGATTCGCGTGACAACCTCTTCCTGACCCGTTCAGGAGAAAAAGTGGAATTCGCTGCAGAAGGCGCTGGGGGTCCTCTCGGATTTGAAACCGACATTTGGAAACTGGAGTTCGAAGCCCAAAAATGGTGGGAACTTCCCTGGGATCTCATCTTCAGCCTGCGGGGAGTTACCGGCGTGGCGGACAGCTTCGGCGACTCGGATCGTGTCCCCCTCTTTGACCGATTCTTTATTGGCGGATCACGTAGCGTTCGCGGCTTTGGATTCCGCGATGTAGGTCCCCGTATTGAGGGTGAACCTATCGGCGGGCGCACCATGGGATATGGTAATGCTGAAATCACCTTTCCCATCATGGATCGCGTCCGAGGTGCTGTGTTCATGGATGCAGGCTTCAATAACACCGGCGTATTCGACTACTCGATGGACAACATCAATGTCGGAACCGGTATCGGCCTTCGCATGAATCTTCCCATTGGCCCCCTTCGATTCGATCTTGGTTTCCCGGTAGTGGTGGATGAAAATAACGAGATTGGCGACATGGAATTCCACTTCGATGTCGGTTACCAATTTTAATATTGTCCTTCCCGCTGCATCCGTTACATCTTGATACACAACATATGAGAAAACTTGCCTCCCTCCTCACCGCATTGGTCTTGATAACCACGCTTTCGCCCCTGTCCCTCAACGCCGCAGACATGAAAATCGCGGTGGTGGACATGCAAAAAATCTTCAAAGAGTATAAGAAAACTCAAGAAGCTGACACCAAGCTCAAAGAGCAAATGAACAGCTACAAGACCGAGCGTGACGGCCGCATGGAAGATTACCGCAAACTGGTCGACCAAATCAAAAATCTCCGCGATGGAGCCCAAGATCCTTCACTGAGTGCCGACGCTCGGAAAGAAAAAGAACTCAAATTACAGGAAAAAGTAGGTGAAGCCCAACAGCGCGAACGCGAAATCCGTGAGTTTGACGCCACCACACAAAAACTCTTCGCGGATCAATCCAAAAGAATGCGCGATAAAATCCTGGAAGAAATTCAGGGTGAATTAAATAAATTTGCTAAAGGCAAATACACCATGATCTTTGATCAATCCGGAATGACTCTCAACGGAACCGCCACACTGATTTATCAGGAAGGCCTTACCGACATCAGCGACGAGCTCATTAAATTGCTCAACGCCAAGCCCTAAGTTTTTTGTCTTGGATTGATTTAAGAAATCACCAAGAGAGTCTCCTCAATCTTACTTCCCTGAATCACATGTCCTTATCAGGTGGCCATCTCACCCTAGCGGAGATTGCTCACCTGATCCATGGAACGCTCACTGGTGATCCATCCACCGTTATAACAGGGGTGAACGATTTGGGTGAAGCCCAGCCTAGCGAAGCATCTTTCCTAGGGCATCCCAAATACCGCCAGATGGCCGCCTCAACCCGGGCAGGGGTAATACTCGTAAATGGAGAGGAGGCCGGATCTTTCCCTTGTGCTGTCATCCGTGTCGAAAACCCCTCGTCTGCTTTTGGTAAGCTGGTGAATCACTTCCTGTTATCCCAAAATACGTGGGAAGCAGGGGTAGATCCCATGGCCTCTATCGCCGATGATGCCAGCGTTCCCTCCACGTGTTACATCGGCCCTCAAGCCATTATCGAATCCGGAGTCACCGTAGGAGAAAATAGCTATATCGCTGCTGGTGTATTCATCGGACGCGATTCCAAGCTTGGTAGCCACTGCCACCTCCACCCTCGGGTGGTGATTCGCGAACGTAGCTTAGTCGGTTCTCATGTCATCATCCAACCCGGAGCGGTTATCGGGTCCGACGGTTTTGGTTATGAGTTTCAGCAGGGCCGCCACGTTAAGGTTCCCCAAGTGGGATTCGTTCAGATCGACGATCATGTGGAAATTGGAGCCAATACCACCATCGACCGAGGCCGCTTCGGGCGCACGTGGATCAAAGAAGGAACCAAAATTGATAACTTGGTTATGGTGGCTCACAATGTGTCCATCGGACCCCACGCCATCATTGTTGCCCAATGTGGCATATCGGGCAGCTCTCACCTTGGTGCCTATGTGACGATGGCTGGACAGTCGGCGGTGGTCGGCCATGTCAGAATCGGCGATCAGGTTACCCTGACTGCATGGACTGCGGTGACCAAGGACATTCCTGAAAAAGGTATTTACCGCGGAGGCCCTGCCAAACCGATGCGCGAATCCATGAAAATCGAAGCCCTTACCATGCGGCTCCCCGAATTGTATCAACGTCTCCGCGATTTGGAGTCCAAGCTTGGTGGGATAACCTGCGGATAACCGCTAACGAAGAGAAGAAATGTGGCAGAGGGGAGATTTGAACTCCCGACCAAAGGCTTATGAGTCCTCTGCTCTACCGCTGAGCTACTCTGCCGCAAAGGTGTTGAAACTAATCAAGCTAGCCCGCTTTGCAATAAATTATTAAGTGCTTCCAATCCGCGGTTGACGTAAGCCTGATAACGAAGACGCTTGTTTTTAATTGGTGAAGCGAGTTCTGGCATAATACCAAAATTGGCTTTCATAGGCTGAAAATACTTCGGATCGGCATGGCTGACATAGTTGGCCAGCGCACCCAGCATGGTTTCTTTCGGATAGGCTTGCGGTTCGATGCCACGAAGGCGCCGGGCTGCATTCCGGCCAGCCAACAAGCCCGATGCCGCATTGCCCAGATATCCTTCCACGCCCACAATTTGTCCGGCAAAAAAAAGACCGGGAAGCGATATCATTTCCATAGTCGGGCGTAGCAGACGGGGAGACTGTATAAATGTATTGCGGTGCATTTGGCCCAAGCGCACAAACTCCGCCTTTTCTAATCCAGGTATCATCCTCAGTATGTTCTCCTGTTCACCCCAACGAATGTTAGTCTGAAAACCCACTAAATTATACAGGCTTCCCGCCGCGTTGTCCTGACGCAACTGAACCACTGCATAAGGCCATCTGCCCGTTCGGGGATCGTCCAAACCGACTGGACGCATCGGCCCGAATCGCAGCGCATCTTCACCCCGCTCTGCTAACACCTCCACGGGAAGGCAGCCCTCAAAATAATTACCTTCCCGCCGCTCAAAATCCTTCATTTCTATGCGCTCCGCCATGCATAAAGCCCTGACAAAGGCCTTATATTGATCTTCATTAAAGGGACAGTTTAGATAATCTCCCTCGGCTGCTTCAAGGTGGCGGGACGCACGGTAGCATATCGTTAAATTAATCGTTTCCGCTTCCACGATAGGAGAAAGCGCATCAAAAAAAAACAGCGCGTCTTCTCCGGTGATCCGTTGTATGTCCGCGCTTAAAGCCTCTGTCGTCAGCGGACCCGATGCCACGACCACCACTCGATGATCTGGAATCCTCCGCAGCTCTTCATGGTGCACGGATATTAGCGGATGACCGCTGACCGCTTCTGTCAGGGCCCGGCCATATCCTTCGCGATCCACCGCCAGTGCTCCACCGGCCGGAACCGCGTGCGCTTCCGCACAACGCACCACCACCGAATCCAGAAGTTCCATTTCCGCCCGCAACATACCTGTCGCCCGATCGGGAAGCTTCGAACCCAGAGAATTACTGCACACCAATTCTCCAAAATAGGCGGTCTGATGTGCCGGAGTCATGATGCCGGGGCGCATTTCGAATAAATCGACACGGCAGCCCATCTGTGCCGCTTGCCATGCCGCTTCTGCACCGGCAAGTCCCGCACCGATCACCACAATGGAATCTGATTTAGTTACGTTCATCAATCACTCAGCTTAACAATACCCCTTCGTTACCAAAGGCGAAACCTCTTGTTTTTCACAGTCCATTATCTGCTGCAGACTTGTCAGTGGGAACGCACCACGCTTAGCATATCGCCCTTAGTATGAAACCACTCCGTCCTGAAGCTTCACCCCTATGGGAAATCCGTTCCTCCAGCATCCACGGTTCAGGGCTATTCGCGCTTACTCTCATTCCAAAAGAAACCCGAATCCTAGAATACGTCGGAGAAAAAATCGACAAGTTGGAGTCGGTGCGACGTGCTCATCGCCAGTTGACGCGAAGCCGACGAAAAAATGACGGTGCCGTTTATATTTTTGAGTTAAATCGTAAATACGATATTGATGGCAATGTGGCATGGAATCCGGCCCGGCTCATTAATCATTGCTGCTCTCCCAACTGCCAGGCCGTCAACCACCGGGGTCGCATCTGGATCCAAGCACTCAGAAAAATCCTACCCGGCGAGGAGCTAAGTTATAATTACGGTTACGAGATTGATCACTATGAGGAGCATCCCTGCCGATGCGGAAGTCCCCACTGTGCAGGCTACATTGTCAGGCGGGATCAATGGAAAAAACTGAAGGCCTTGATTACTAAAACCAACGTAGAACGCAAAAGCTAATTTTCCATGCGCTCCAATGACGTTTATTCGGTTTAACGCAATCCAGAACTTTGCAGCATGGTGATTACTTCTTTAATAGAAGGCTGTCCTGGAGCAGCGGGCTCATCCATGTATCCGTAAACCATTCTGGATCCCAGAGCTGTAAGCACGGAGCGGGAAACATGTGCCTGGGGACCGGTTGCCATGATGCTCAATCTCAACTTGGGATATTCAATAAGCACCTGAACCAGAAGTTTTAAATCTTCCGGCGTGCGCGCCAAGCTTGCCAACTTGTACAAATCTACTCGGAAGGATCTGAATTCCTCTATTAGCCGCTGCGCCTTGCGCCATGTCAGTTTCCGCGTCAGTGAGTGGGAAGAAAGAACCACTACTTTGCCCGTTTCCCTCGCCATCTGTAAGATAGGCTTAACAAAGACCATATTTCTCATTTCCAAATCCACCGCATCGGCCTGAGGAAGCAATTGCTCAAACATCAGAATACGTTCGGTAGATTTCCATCCATAAGAACCGCCCTCTACCGTAGTTCGTAAGGTCAGCAAAACAGGATGCTTCCGTCCTTTTAATTTTTCTAATATTTCTTCCCCGGACATACCCTCCCGCCTCAGGCAATCGACTCTGACTTCCAAAAGATCACATTCCGAAATAGGAGATGACAGGTGCCGCAGCCCCTTGGATGTAGTAATGGTTCCTACCAGTAGGTATTTTTTCTTCAGCGTGGCTTTTTTAATTTTAGGCATTGTGTAGGTGAGTCTATTTTGTGATTTTTTTATTTCAGTTCAGCCTGAAAGTATCTATGTAAGCACACAAAAACGTCAAGCGCTTTTCTACCGAGTCTTCTTCAAGGATTTTTTGACGTAAATTGGATTCTAGCATAAATACGCCACATAACAAATAAATCAATTTTGATAGGGATGTAGGCGTTTCAAGAAGATCCAATAAAGAACTACCCGGATCACCTGCTCCCGCACTGAGCGATCCTAGGGAGGCCGCCAGCTTTCGAATGGATTCACCGGGATTAGCAGGTTCTACATCCTCTAATGCCCTTGCGCTAACTCGAAGCAGAGGATCGAACGTCTCTACTTTCATGGTTCGCAGTCGGTGAACGCCCTCAATCTCGACCATATAGGTTCCATTTTTAAGCTTCATGGTGCTGGTCAATAATCCAGCTCCGAAAACGTCCATCGGGCGCTCTTTTTCCATGTTTCCCACCGCAAAAATACGGTCGCCCTGCAAGGCTTCTTCAACCAATGCGATATAGCGGGGCTCGAAAAGATACAGCGTTATCCTCTCGCCGGGCAGCAGAACCACTCCTTCTAACAGCATCACTCCCATTTGACTTTCCATTCTGACATTTTACCCTCACTTTTTCATTTCGCTTCCTCCCTACACGACTTTCCACAGAAATACCGCCCCGAGAGGCTTAAATGATTGACGGCTCCTCAACCGCGCACTAAATCATAAACCAACCCATTTTTTGTAATTATATGATTAACAGATTTTTAGGAATGTTTTCCAACGATATAGGCATTGATTTAGGAACCGCCAACACACTCGTGTATGTAAAAGATCGAGGCATTGTTTTAAGAGAACCCTCGGTGGTCGCCATGCAAGAAGGAACCCGAACGGTCTTGGCCGTTGGTGAGGAAGCGAAGCGAATGCTCGGAAGAACTCCGGGATCCATCATCGCCGTTCGCCCGCTTAAAGACGGCGTGATCTCAGACTTTGAAGTCACCGAGGAGATGCTCAAACAATTCATTCGTAAAGTGCACCGTAAAAAACGCCTCTTTGCCCCCCGGCCCCGCGTGGTCATTGCGGTGCCCTCGGGTATCACTGAGGTAGAAAAACGTGCTGTCCGTGAATCCGCGTACCACGCCGGAGCACGTCTGGTTACTTTGATCGAGGAACCCATGGCCGCAGCGATCGGTGTTGGTCTCCCGGTTCAAGAGGCAGCAGGCAACATGATTGTGGATATTGGCGGCGGCACCACCGAAGTTGCCATTATTTCCTTAGCGGGAATCGTTTTCTCGCGCAGCATCCGTGTGGCGGGAGATGAACTGGATGAAAGCATCATTAACTACATGAAGCGCGCCTACAACCTCGTTATCGGAGAGCGCACCGCTGAAGAAATTAAAATTAAAATCGGCTCCGCCTATCCGCTCGAAAAAGAAACCAGCATTGAAGTCAAAGGGCGCGATCTGGTAGCTGGTTTGCCGAAAACCCTCACCGTCACTTCACAGGAAGTGCGAGAAGCTCTCTTAGATCCCATTTCTACTATCGTTGAATCGGTTCGTATCACTCTGGAACGCTGTCCGCCGGAACTTTCGGCGGATTTGGTCGAACGCGGTATCGTATTGGCGGGTGGTGGAGCTCTGCTCCGGGGACTGGATCGTCTTATCGCCGAAGAAACCGGCCTCCCGGTTTATGTGGCGGAAGATCCGCTTAGTGCCGTGGCCGAAGGCACCGGCAAAGTCCTGCAGGAATTGGAGTTCCTCACCAAGCTGACCTCGACCGACCTGCGCTCCTGATTCCGAACCCACCACCGGAATAGCGCATGTTTCGCCCCGCATATCTCATCGGTGGCGTGATCATCATCGTGATCGCGCTACTCGGCTTTTTTCTTCCTGAAAAAGCCAAAACGAGTGTCGCCCAGTGGTCAATGAACCTGACCTCCCCGGTCTGGAGTGCAGTCGGATGGGTTCGTTTCTCTACCGATAATCTGCTGGACGACGTTCAAACCCTTGAAGATTTTAAAAAAGAAAACCAACAGCTCCGTTCCAAGAATGCCGAGCTGCAGACCCACCACAACCAGCTTCATGCCATCCTGCTTGAAAACACACGCCTCAAAGAAATGCTCGGCTTCAAGCAGGAATCTCCTTACCAGTTGCTCGCCGCCCGCGTGATTGAACGCGATCCCTCCAACTGGTGGAACGCGGTCATCATCAATCGCGGATGGAAAGATTCCGAGGACATCAAACCCGACCAGCCCGTCGTCAGCCCAAGGGGCGTGGTCGGGAAAACGGGAACCGTTGGTCCCTACACCACAAGGGTCATCCTGCTCATCGACGAAAATTGTAAAATCTCATCCGTTACCGAAAACTCACGCGCCCGCGGGATCGTTCAAGGTGCCACCTCCGTTAATGGCGGAGATCCATTCTGCAAAATCAATTTTGTAGACCGCAACACACCTTTCTCCATCGGTGAGCGTGTTTTTACCACCGGACTGGGCGGCACCTTTCCGGCTAACTTACTGATCGGCACCATCAGTGAAGCCCCGGATCTGAGTGCTGACCGGAACTTCGGACTCTTCCGTGACGGGCGCGTTCAACCAACTGCTGACCTGAGTAATCTGGACGAACTTTTCATCCTCACCGGAGTCAGATAATGGCCGCCGCAGGATTACTCACTCTATTCTATCTGGCACTGGCTTTTCTACAGCCCTTTATTCCAGCTATAGCCGGACAGAAATGGCTCATTGGCATGGCACCCCTTCTTCTGGCCTACGCAGCGTTGCGGATTGATGGTTTGGGTCTGATTCTATTCATACTCATCGGCGGCTGCGTTCATGACCTGCTCCTTCTCCACTACGTCGGCTTCGGTCCGCTCCTTTGGGGCTGCACCGTTTTTATTGTCACCAGCCAAGCTCCCATGCTGAGGGATTCGGGCCTCTTCGTCAGCGCGCTTACCGGCTTCATTGCCTCGTTCTTTTATAACTCCTTTGATCGCCTTCTTTACCTCGTTTACCACAGCTTTTGGTCGTGGGATCTTGATCTTTCTTACGCCATCCTCTGGCAATCGCTGATCAATGCGGTTCTTTGCCCCATCCTCTTCGCCTTTTTTGACGTATTCAAACATCAAAAATTACCCAAAAGGTCTACGGCCTACCGACTTCAATGATCATCAACAACCCGCAAACTGATGTGAATTTCCGTCTCGGCCTGCTCAACGTAGCGGTGTTCGGCGCAGTGATCCTTTTAGTGGGAAAGCTCTTTTACATCCAGCTTCGGGAGGGTGAAAAATATGCCCAGGATCTGAAACGTCAGACTACGGTTTCCGTCCTGCTCTCCCCCGCCCGCGGTGGAATCTTTGACCGAAATGGTATTGGACTGGCGGAAAACCGCGCCAGCTTGGATGTCGATGTCTATCTGCGCGAGCTCGTCGGACACTACTCCCGCAGCCAAAAAGGTGTCCTGCCCAAGCTTCCCTACCGAAACCGCGAATTGGTCGATGTTAAAACCATCCTCGACCAAAGCACTGGCGAGGTCTTGCGCAACCTCGCCCTGCCCGTCCGTTACTCCACCGAAGACCTATTGCGTCACTACGACCAAAAACCCAATATCCCCTTCCAGTTGGCCAATAATCTGGACTTCGCCACCCTATCCCGCTTCGCCGAATACAGCATCAACATCCCCGGCGTTCAGGAAACCGCCCGACCTGTCCGCCACTATAGTTTCGGTGCCTTGGCACCCCACATCCTCGGCTATGTTGGTGCCGTCGAGGAACAGGAACAGGGCATCTTCATCGAATCCGTAGGCAAAGAAGGTCTCGAAAAATCCTTTGATTCCTACCTTCAAGGAACCCCGGGACAAAAGGTTCTGAGAAAAAACAACGTCGGTTATATTCTGGGCGTCGAATCTGTCTCCGTTCCGAAAGTGGGTTCCTCCGTTTACCTTTCCCTGGACGCCCACATCCAGCACATCGCGGAACAGGCCATGCGCAACCAAGGAGTCGGCCGCGGCTCCTGCGTCATCATGGATGTCGAAACGGGCGATATCCTCGCCATGGTTTCCGTCCCGAACTACGATCCTAATGTTTTTATCCCAAGCGTCGATGCCACTTCCTGGCGTCAACTGACCTCCGACCCCACCGGACCACTGCACCACCGGGCCTTAGCTTCCTACAACCCTGGCTCCACGTTCAAAACCTTGGTTTCCATTGCCGCACTGACTAACCCGAAAGCCAAGTTCACCCCCTCAACGGTTATCAATAGCCCCAGCGCCATTTTCCGAGCCAACCGCTGGTGGAACGACTGGTATGCGCCCGGCCGCGGCAACATCTCACTTTTCACCGCCATGCAGTGGTCCTGCAACACCTTCTACTATCAGTTGGGTCTGCGAACCGGCATTGAATCCATCACCACGACCGCCGACTCACTTGGATTCGGTAAACGCCTTTTAGTGGACGATAACGGCAATCCGCTGATGAAAGGTGAAGATCCCGGCATCATTCCCGGTCCTGCATGGATGGATGCCCAGGAAAATCGCCGCTTCGCCTACTGGAAAAAAAGAAAACAAGAAGATCCGACTTTCAAGATCCCGCGAACGTGGCGTGAACGATGGAGTGAAGGCCATACCATCAACACCTCCATCGGCCAGGGCTTTACTCAAGTCTCCGCTCTCCAGCTCACTACCATGATGGTCGCCGTAGCCAACGGTGGGAACATATACTACCCCCGCCTTGTCCGAGCGGTGCGCACTCACCATGCATCCGGTGAAGACGAAATCACTGAATTCCCCGTCCGACTGAAAGGCCGCCTCAACCTCAATCCAGCCCACCTCAAAGTATTGCGCGACTCCCTCCGCGCCGTGGTCACCAGCGGCACCGCCCAGCGGGCCAATTTCCCTGAATACGCAATGGCCGGTAAAACAGGAACCGCCCAGGCATGGGCCGTTGTCAACGGCCAACGCGTCAAAGACAACCGCGCCCTCTTCAACGGCTACGGTCCCTACGAAAATCCCAAGTACGCCGTCACCGTCATCATCGAAGGAGGAACCAGTGGCGGGCGGGACACCGGCCCGGTCATTAAAGAAATTTTCTCAAAAATCGCCGAACTCGAAAAAGGCACCAGTCACGATTTAGTTTACTTAACCCCAGCCATTGGCCACTTCCGCGGTGTACAAGCTGAAGAAGTTTCTACCGATCCGGACGTGGCTCCTCCGCCCTTAGAATTCGAACCTATACCCGATACACCCTCCGCCCCGGCAGCGCCTGTCCGCCGCGGATTCTGGCAGCGTGTCTTTGGTGATTGATGCCACTACAATGAACTGGGTTACACTCATCTTCAGAAAACTTCAGGCGTTTCACTGGCCTCTTTTTGTTTTGATGGTCGGCATGGCTATGGCGGGTATTTTTTTTATCGAAAGCGCCGTCTATCTCAACGAAGCACCCGACATCAAAATCGCCCCCGAGCGCCAGTGGCTCTGGTTCTGGCTCGGACTACCCGCTTTTTTCATCGTCGCGCTCACCGACTACAAGTGGTTGTTGCAACTAGGCGGAGTGGCTTATGTTTTCTCCCTGCTGGTTCTCATCGGCGTTTTGATCTTCGGGGTGGAAATCAACAACGCCAAAAGCTGGATTCGGATCGGTGGTCTCGGCATTCAACCCTCCGAACTCTGCAAACTGGCTTTCATCTGCGGCATGTCCGCGTTCGTCATTTATCTCCATCCGCATATTAAAAAAATCTGGCCGCTTTTCCCCCTTGCTTTGGCTACACTACTGCCCACCGCTTTGATTCTTAAGCAACCCGATCTCGGTTCCGCCGCGGTCTTTGGCCCTATCGCATACCTCATCCTCTGGTGCGGAGGCGTGCGCAAACGCTACTTGGCACTTCCTGTTATCGCCGCTGGAGCGGTTCTTTTCTTCTGCTACACCTATGTGCACAAGGGCGGGCATGACATCCCTGGACTCAAAACCTACCAAAACAACCGTATCCGCACCTTCTTCGACCCCGAACTGGATCCCCGTGGCGCGGGCTGGGCAGTCCGCCAATCCCTCATCGCCGTAGGCTCCGGTGGACTCAAAGGAAAAGGTTACAAACAAGGCGACCAAAATATCTACGGTTTCCTGCCCCGCAACACCTCTCACAACGATTATATTTTCCCGGTCATCGCTGAAGAATTCGGCTTCACAGGAGGCAGCCTCGTCATCCTGGCCGAAGGACTGCTCCTTTGGGGAATCCTCAGTATTGCCATGCGCTCCAAAGACCTCGGTGGCTCTCTCCTGGCCTGCGGCGTCTGTGGACTCTTCTTCACCCATTTTTTTGTCAACGTCGGCATGACCATCCAAGTCGTGCCCGTGACAGGAATTCCCCTGCCTTTTATGAGCTACGGCGGAACCTTCCTCGTAGCCTGCATGATCGGATTGGGCATCATCCAGAGCGTCTGGATTCACCGCAAAGATTATCAACTGGAAAGGAAATTTGGACGATGATACTCGAAAAAATCAAAAGCCTCTTCTCAAGCGAGAAGAAAGACCTCAAAGAACTCATTATTAACGTCGATCCGCTCGAAACGCGCGTCGCCGTGCTGGAAAATAAAATCCTCGAGGAATTTTCCATCGAACGGCCCAGCGACCGCAGCATCTCTGGCAACATTTACAAAGGCCGTATTCACAACGACGAGCCCGCCCTCAAAGCCCTCTTTGTCGACATCGGCGTAGATAAAAACGCCTTCCTTCACTATTGGGATGCCATGCCCGCCGCACTCGACGCCGGCATCGAACAAATCGAACGAGGCGGCAAATCCGCCGCCTCAGGAAAACGCATCACCCACAAAGACATTCCCAAACTCTATCCCCGCGGCTCCGACATCATTGTTCAAGTCACCAAAGGCCCCATCGGCACCAAAGGCGCGCGTATCACCACCAACATCTCCATGCCCGGCCGCTATCTGGTTCTGATGCCCTACTGCGACCAATTCGGCATTTCACGTAAAATTGAAGAGACCAAAGAACGCCAACGCCTGCGCGACATCCTCCGTGAACTCGATGTGCCCGAAGGCATGGGCGTCATCCTGCGCACCGCCGGTGCCGGGAAAAAGGCTCGCTACTTCGTGCGCGACCTCGCCATCCTTCTGGATCGCTGGCGCAAGATTGATTCTGCCATCCAGAGCGGCCCTGCCCCCTGCCTCCTGCTTGAAGAACCTAACCTCGTTGAACGCACCGTGCGGGACTTCCTAACCGAAGACATCGGGCAAGTCGCCGTGGACGATGAAGCCACCGCCCTCGCCATTAAGGAGCAAGTCCGTAGCATCTCCAAACGCGCCGAGAAAAAAATACACTGGTATCAAGATCCCGTCCCCATCTTCGATAAATTCCAGATCAATAAACAAATCGACTCGGCCTTCCGTCGCATGGTCTGGCTCAAATCAGGTGCCTACCTCGTCATCGATGAAACCGAAGCCCTCGTCGCCATCGACATCAACACCGGTCGCAACAAAGGCGGTGGCGATACCGATAACACCATCCTCAACACTAACTTGGAGGCCGCAGAAGAAATCTCCCGCCAACTCCGATTGCGCAACATCGGTGGCCTGATCATCGTCGATTTCATCGATATGAAGCATAAGCGCGACCAACACGCGGTGGTCAAACACTTCAAAGACCACCTCAAGCGCGATAAAGCCAAAACACACGTTCTCCCCATCTCTCCCCTTGGCATCATGGAAATGACCCGCCAACGGGTTCAGGAAAGCATCAGCCGCTCCATCTACACCGAGTGCCCCGCCTGTCGCGGTAAGGGAATCGTCAAATCCCCCGAAACCATGAGCGCAGAACTCCAGCGTGAAATCCAGCGGATCCTCGCCAAACACACCGAAGTCCACGAAATCACCGTGTTTATCAACCCGGCACTTATGGAGCGTCTCAAAACCCAAGACGAAGAGCTACTGGTCAACCTGGAGCGCCGTTTCGCCGCCCGGTTCACCTTTAAGACCGATCACCATTATCACATCGAGGAATTCAAAATCATCAACACTCAGAGCAGCCAGGAACTGCAATAATGAAGCTCCGGCTGCGTCTCATTTGAACATTCGATTTGAGGGGACTTGTTTACCACCTTCTTTTCATTCTTTGTTATTGAGTGAGGCGGCCAAAAGAGTATGATTTCGACTCTCGCAAACAAGCGAGTCTTTGACGGGCTGTGGCGCAGCTTGGTAGCGCGCTTGCATGGGGTGCAAGAGGTCCCGAGTTCAAATCTCGGCAGCCCGACCATCCGCACCCGCTGTGCCAGTCCCTCTGTGGCGGGATCACGGCGGCTGCTTCCCTCTATGCTCCGCTCCACGCGATGCAACGTTGTTCCGCTTTGCCATTCCCCTCCCGATCCCGCGCGCTGTTTTCTCAATGCTTGGCATGGGGCTCCAAATTTTGGCCTTTGAAGCTATTTTTCGATTCGCCCGGAGCTATCCCTCTGATAGTCTAAGACTTTTATGGCGGACTCCTCAGATATTAAAATCACGATTCACACCATTCTGAGGCAATTCGGCGATGAAGCCCGTTCCAACAGCGGTCTTGGAGATCACTTTGAAGAGATGAAATCATGCAGATGAGCGATCTTCCGGAACAGAAGGGAAAGCATTCTGACCTGACCAAGGATCAGTTGATTGCCCTGCTTCGGCAACGGGATGAAACCCGTCTTGGACTGGTGTGGGAGTGAGGTGGCGCGGTTGGCGGAGCCAACCGGGCGATAGATCAAGTTAGCTTGGGAAGACCTCCGGGTGTTGGGTTAATAATGCTATGGGTGAGGCATGGGCGCAAGCCCGCAGTGTGCGGGGATGGCCGGAGCCCTCGGAGCGTAGCGGAGAGGGCGCAGGACGGCCCCGCACACTGCGGACCGCCCGGCGGGTGGGCGATGGGTTCCCTTCTCATGCCGCCATCCTCCACGGTTCCATGTGCTGTGGGCGATAGACCTGCCACGGCGTTTGCATCTCCAG
>JBHJOR010000038.1:0-17790 GCA_050329585.1 Methylacidiphilales bacterium
CAATCGCATAGCCAGTGTGCCCTCATTGTTCCAGTAAGGGAACTCCGGCTGGCCAATCCGCAGTGTGCGGCCGCCACCTGCCACGAAGACAGACGCAGGATTTCCACCCGAGGGGCCTCCACCGTTATCGTCCGCCTGCGCAGGATCAAAGATGTGGCCGAGTTCCCCTATCGATTCCATGTCAGCATTTCGAATGTAAAACGGGGCATTCGCGGCTTCAGACGAAGAGTAAGGTGATGTAACCGAATTAGGGGTCGTGCCAAGGTTTCCCGGAGTCGTTCCTAATACCGGGTTAGCCCTAACGTAATCGCGTAAGTTCCACCTAACTATGAAATCTTGATAGCGAGGTGAAGTGTCTTGTTGCCTGCCTTTCCAGCGAGTTCCTGAAGCATAGGTTGCATCACCGGAAATGGAAGATCCCCAAACATAATTGGTGAGGTAGTTGGCCCGAGGATCGCCTACAAACCGATAAGGAGCACTACCTGTAAAAGTAGGAATAAAAGAACTCTGGTAATGAAGCGCATTGAGAGCCAGCGTTTTGCTGTTGCGATTCATACCGGCACTGATCATTCCCGGAGAGACGGGATCATTACGTGACATATCTACTCGTTGACCGTTCCAGTAAAGTTCAAACATGACGTGTTTTGGATTTTCCATCGTTCCTGCGGGAGAATTTTTCCAGCTTGGCCGATTAAGACCAGAGAGGTTAGGCCCCGTCGGACTATAAAAAACTTGTGATTCAGTAGGAAACTCGACGACCACAAATTCATTAGGCCTTACGGTCACGTTTTGTGCAGGTGGATTATAGTCCGAAAAGGGCGTAACAATTCCAGTGCCGTATTCAACCATTGAGCGATTCTTTAGCACCATTTGCACTGAGCCACTCACTTGCGTGGTATACGGATTCCAAATCTGTGCATAGACACGGTTTTGGATGGTGGCCGAATAGTTACCATCGACATCAGGGCCAATTTCGGACGTCCAGCGGAATTGTTCCGCCATGGCCGTGACCAATGGAAAGGCATCTCTTCCCGCTGGTTCTCCATCGTTGACATGAGTAATAGCATTATCTGGGTCGATGTAGTCTACAATGCTGGCAGTTAAGCGATTCAGATAGCGTATACGAATCGGTTCTGAGGAACTTGCCAAACTCGGATCGCGGTTTTTAAACTGGGGCAGGTTGCGGTCAATCAGGGTGGCGATTTTTTCCGCACGGAGGGTCGCCGTCGCGCCATGAACAGGATTCACCGCCAGGTCATTGATATTGTATTTTGGCAGCCCCGCATCCGCGTAGCCGTGGGGTATCACGTCCTCATTCGGTTGGGTGTAAAGCCCGAACAGATGTTTGCGTTCCGCAAAACGCTGGGTGGTGGAGAAGGCTTGTCCCATGGATCCCGGGGTTGGGATGAGCGGCAGGATGCTGCCCAGGGTGGCCAGCTCCGCCGCAGTCAGGAGCGGTTCTGCCGTTTCCGGAATCACACCCAGACTCAGGGGGATCTCCGCCGTGGATGCGCCCCATTGACGCACCTCCCCGCGGTGCAACCGTGGATTGAGCCGCGCCTGCTCGTCGAGAATCTGAAAAGCATAACGCGATGAGACATCTCCATTGCCATCGCTCAGATCTTCCATCGGGGCACGGTAAAAATTTACGTTGGCGTCGGCGTTAGCCGAAAAATCGCGTATCCATCCCTCAGGTCCGTTCAAATTCAAACTCTCTCCCACTTCAACTCGCGCAGTATTTAATTGTTCGATCGTGCGAAGATTCCCGGTATCAGCATCCCGCGTCCCTGACATCAGCGCATGATCCTCAAGAGTGATCGTGCCATCGGCAGCAGTTACTGCCTTTCGTATCACTAAAATTGCGCTCGTATCCGGATCCGGTAACTCGACAGCCACCACGTATGCGCGATCTCCCTGTGTCGCATCCATCAATGCTGAAATGGCGTTCTGAATGCCCGCTTCCGCCGCCATCTCCGCTTTGGTTTTATTTAGATAGGCCAGCGCGGTAAGACGATCGATGCGCATGGATTGCATGAACGCCACCACCATGATGGTCAGCACCGCCACCACCAGCAGCACTGAAACAATCGCAAAACCGTTCTTGCCGGAAACCGGTTTCATGGGACCGCCACTTTCAGTGTGAAGGTTTGGGCATTTTGCCGTTCCAGAGGGTTGGCAGTGGCTTCATTATAATACCAGTCCTCCTGGCGGGTGAATTTTTGCGCCGTGTCGAAATTGAATGCGGTGAGGGCGACCCTGAAATGGTTCGGCCGCTGGGTGATGACTCCTCCGGTTGTCGGAATGATGTTGCCATCGGCGTCATAGGGAACACAGGAGAAGTTGGTAACATTCCGGGCAATGACTTCATCTCCATTAGAAATCCCGGAGGCCGGGCGAAACAACATCTCTATAGTTTTAGGCCCGGCGGTGGTCAACATCGGGAAAACACCCCGGCCTCCGTTGTTCCATGTTTCGTTGCTGTTCTGAAAATGGCGGTGAAGCTGGAATGACGGGTTGTTGGCGGCATCGCTTCCCCCGCTACTGCGCGACTTCCAATAGGCCAGATAGTAACCCACCACACATAAGTCACTTTTCCCATCGCCCTGCGCTTCACTGCTCTGCGAAGAAAGAAACAGAATCAAATCTCCATGAGCACCCGGGGGTGTTGGCCCGCCGCTGTAGAGAGAAGGGGGAACCGCAGCGGGATCTTCATAATAAACAAATGGCAGATCACCACTGACATGCATGGAGGAGAGATCGCGGCGAAGATAGTACAACGCCGCCCGCGCCTCCCTGAAGGCGTCGATTTTTTTCTCGCTACTTTTCCATGCCTGAGTGGACTGGTCAAAAAATCCGAACAGCAACACCATCATGATGGAAAGAACCGTCACCGACACCATGATCTCGACTAAGCTGAAACCTTGTTTAAGGCACTTTGGATTCATCTTAATACAGGGTGTTGGCTTCATGGGCGGATGAGCATGAGAAAGGTGTTACGGCTGCGGTTGGCCTCCGGCGCTGCGGCAGGATAGTCAATGCGAATTTCCACTTTGGTAAGACCGGGAAATTCGGACGCAGGGTCAACCGGATCTTGATAGTTCACCGAAACGTTGGCCAAAAAAAAGTGATCTGTCTGACTCGAGCCTGAGCTGAATTGGGCTACTTCTCCGGCCACCCGGCCATCGGAATCAAAGGCGATCGCGAGTTGTCCATCCGTGGTTAGACTCAGTGTTTTGGAGTTGGTTTCCGAAATGCTGATTTCACACGTTTTGGCTGAGTCGTTTTGGGAGGATTGAATTTCCGCCCATAGGGTTTGAGCAATCAATGCAATGCGTGTTTCGGCCTTGCTTTCCGCAGCCGTGGTAAGCGCCATCGGAAAAAGGCCCAAGATCGATACCAATGCAAAACTCATGATTCCCAGCGCCAAAACGATTTCTATCAAAGAAAACGCCTGAGGAGTGCTACGATAGAAGCCTCTCATAGGTTGGTAATATCCAGTTGAGCCCGGCCCGTAAAGCGGGAGAAACTGATACGTTCGAAGAGTGCCGCACTGCCTGATTGCGCCTTGCGCACAAAGTTATCCTGCCCGCCGGCAAAATAACCCTCATAGAGAAATACCTGCAAGTTAGCTGCGGCGGCGGGCTGGGTGATGGCTCCGGAACTGTTGAAAACCAAACACGGCATACTGTCGCCCGACGAAAGCCTCGGTATCGAGCTATCCGATAAGGTTAAACGGTAAGCACCCACCAGAGAACTCGGCTCACTTTTCAGACTGATATTTTTGGGTAGCATTTCCCATCTGGATAACGCGACATATTCGGTGTTCAGCACCTCATCAGGGGCGGCAGATCGAAAAATAATAAAGGCCCGGTATCGCATTGATTCCACCGGGAAGTCCATGTCGGCAAATCCAACGTAAGTATTCGTGCCGGAGGTCAAGGCTGCCACCCGAGCCTGCTCGAAGGCATTCAATAGGGTATTAACTCCCGCTTTCCGTCCCGCTGAGTTAGAGATCGACAACAGCGCAGGTGCGGCCACCGCTGTCAGAATCGTAATCAGAACCAACACGGTCAGCATTTCCAACAATGAAAACGCCCTCCGACTCGTCGAGGAACCGGGCGCAGACAAAAAAGTACCGCACGGGAGCCGTGTATTCACATTGTTAATATGGGACGTCTCTCCGAGTTGAATAGGGCGGAAGTGTTACAATTCCGTGAATCCAAACCGCCGCCAGCCGGCACCTGACAGATTTTTAATCTCTTTTATTTTAGTAAGAAGAACCGAAGCCCATCGAAGCCAGATAATCGGCAAACCACTGGTGGCCGCGAAGGATATAGAGCAGGCAGCCTCCAGCCAAAAACGGACCGAAGGGAATCGGCACTCCGCTTTTTTTAGCCCGCCCCATGATCACGACCAACCCGATTATGGATCCCAGCATGGATGCGGAGGCAATGGTGAAAACCACCCCTTTCCACCCGCAGAGTGCACCGATGGCCGCCAGGAGTTTCACGTCCCCCAGTCCCATCGCATCCTTCTTAAACAGCCATGCCCCCAACACCGCCACCAGCCAAAGCCCCAAACCACCCGCCGCCATCCCGAGTGCCGATGCTTGAAATGATTCCAGCAGGGACTCCGCACCGTGTAATTCCCATACCCATAAACTGGCCGCCAGCCCGAAAAAACAGCCCCCCAATGAAACGGAATCGGGAATAATAAAATAATCCAAATCGATGAATGTCCCCACCACCAAGGCGTAAATAAATATCAAATAAACCAGAGCCTGCGCAGGTGGAAAGGAATGCCAGACCACCACCGTCAGCAGTGCCGTCAGTGCTTCCACCATCGGGTAGCGCATATCAATGCGAGCCCCACAGCACGCTGCTTGGCCGCGCAGGAACAGCCAGCTAAACACCGGGATATTCCAATACCACTTCAAGGCCCGTCCACATGCCGCACAATGAGAACCCGGATAGACGATCGACCGTCCCAAAGGCAACCGGTAAATCACCACATTCAGAAACGAGCCGATGCAGGCTCCAAAACCCACCGTGGCAAACAGGGTGATCGGTGTCATGAATTCCATTAGACTTTGAATATGAATCAAGCTGGCAAAGCTTCTTTATGAAGTTTCGTTTAACCCGTCGCGCATCGCCTCAAGAGGTGCTTCTCTCCCGGTCCATAATTCCCATGAAAGCGCCCCTTGGTGGAGCAACATGGACAGACCGTTGGCCACCCGACACCCCGCAGCCCGTGAGGACTGCTGGAACGATGTATTGCGATAAATCGTGTCATAGATACATAAATGCGGCTGCAACAGCGAACTGGGGATCGGCGGCGGATCTGTCAACTTCAAGCCCAACGACGTTCCATTGACCACCAGATCCACCGCATCCAACTCGCGGGCCAGCACCGTGACATCCTGAAGATCCACCGCCACCAAAGACTCGTGGGCACCACGCAGGGTCTCCCGGTCAAAAAAAGGTTTCAGTTCTGCTGCCAACTGGCGGGCCTTTTCCACCGAGCGATTTGCCAGCACCAGGCGGGCACATCCTTCCAGAGTCGCCTGTCGGGCCAGCGCGGCCCCGGCTCCCCCGCACCCCAGAATCATGATCCGCAAATCCCTCACATCGAGACCAAAACTTTCCCGCACCGCACGAACCCAGCCATCTCCGTCGGTATTAAAGCCGGTTAATCTCCCCTCCTCATGGACCACTGTATTCACACCGCCCAAGCGACGGGCCGAGTCTCCCAAAACATCCATGAGAGGCAGCAACGCCGGTTTGTGCGGCAGGGTGGCATTCCAACCTAAAAAGGGCAGTGCGCGCATCTTCTCCACGGCCTCCGGCACTTGATCGGGAGGCACTTCCACTCTCACATATTCCGCCGACATCCCCGCCGCTTGGAATGCTGCGCGATGCATAGCAGGAGAGCGCGAATGCGCCACCGGAAAACCGATCACACCGTAGAGTGCCTGATGACCCGTCAACTCATCCAATTCTTGGATCCGATACACTTCGCGCATCCACCCATACAAGCCACTTCCGTTCGCGAGGCAAGAACGGAGCTGGGTGCACGGGGCACCTTTGCGATCCTAGCGTGTTTTTTTGTTTGGAGCTTTTTCCGTTTCAGCCGATATTGGCGGGATGGGTGAAGTCAGGAATGAATTACTCGAGGCTCTTTTGGCCTCTTACCGGGAAGTCGGTGGCATCAATCATATTGATGGTGCCAATCTGCCCTCCAAGCAAAACGTCTCCGAAATCTGCCGCACATTGCTGCGCCTGCTCTTTCCGGGCTTCTACCAAAGCGAGGACGGAACGAATCGCTTTCTGGAGGATCTCACCCGTGAAAAACTCCAATGGGTTTGCCGCAACCTAGGACGTGAGATATCCAAAAGCCTGGCCTTTTCACCCGACAACACTCCCGGCGTGGCCCCATCCGCTGAGGATGCCGAAGAAAAAGCCCGGGAAATCGTCTGCGGTTTCGTCCATCACCTTCCAGTCATTCGCCGCCTTCTCAAAACCGATGTGGCCGCCGCCTATGCCGGAGATCCCGCCGCCCAAAATTTTGAGGAAATCATTCTGGCCTATCCGGGTCTTGAGGCTATCGCGATTCAGCGCATGGCCCACTGGCTCTATCAGAACCAGATTCCTTTCATTCCCCGTATGATGACCGAGTGGGCCCACGCGCGCACCGGCATCGATATCCACCCCGGGGCGCGCATTGGTGAATATTTTTTCATCGATCACGGCACCGGTGTGGTGATTGGTGAATCTTGCATCATAGGCAACGAGGTCAAAATCTACCACGGCGTCACCCTCGGTGCCCGCTCCACGACGGATGTGGCCGCGCTGCGCAGAAAGAAGCGCCATCCCACCATCGAAGATCGAGTCACCATCTACCCGGGCGCCACCATCCTTGGAGGCGAGACCATCATCGGAACAGGCAGCACCATCAACGGCAACGTCTTTCTTTCCGAAAGTGTCCCACCTCATAGTCGCGTTGCCCATGAAAAACATGGCTTGGTGATTAAACCCCTGCCATCCGAGAAAAGTCATTAGCGGGATTTGCAAAGCAGACGTCATGGCTTATCCTCCATTATGTCTTTTTCACCCGAGGCCCAAGAACGCACCCAGCAACTCCTGGAGCATTATATTCAGGACTTCTTCCAAGAGAACAAAGAGCGTTATCACTACGGAGAGTGGTTTGAGCCCATCTACTTCGATCTTTGCGAATATGTAGGACGCAAGGGTAAACGCATTCGGCCTTTGTTGCTCATTTCTTCTTATAAAGCTTTGGGTGGAGAGAGGAGCGTTCAGGATACTTCACTGCTGCGCTCGGCCCTTGCTCTGGAACTGCTGCACACCTTCATTCTGATGCACGATGATGTGATCGACCGATCCGACATACGACGCGGTCAGCCTACGTTCCACAAGTTGGCCCAAAGGCGCTTGGAACCCTTTGCCTCCAGCATCCGACACGGCGAGAGCTTGGCCATCGTTCTGGGTGACATGGTCTTCACCATGGCTATGGAGGCTCTTCTGGAAACTGATTTCCCTGCCGAAACACGCCTCCGTTTGCAACAGATGATGCTGCGCTGTGCCGCTGATACCGGAGCGGGAGAGATGCAGGACATTCTGCTGGGAACCCGTGATATTTCCCGGGTGCAAGCCGATGAAATCCAGCATATGTATCATCTTAAAACAACCCGCTACACGTTTGAAACACCTTGTGTGATGGGAGCCGTGCTGGCAGGAGCTTCGGCGGACAAAGTGGAAGCGCTGATCCGTTTTGTCCATTCCTTGGGCCTGGCCTTCCAAATCGATAATGATTTACTTGAATTCCGCTATCTGGACAAAGACCTGGTCGGCTTCCCTGCCGATTTATTGGAAGGAAAAAAGACCTTGCTGGTTCAAGAAGCCTACGAATCACTCAACGAAGTAGATCGCAGCTTCTTGCAAATGTGCCTCGGCAGTGAACGCAAATCCGAAGCTACCCTGATTAAAATATACGATCTAATTCGTAAATCCGGTGCTCTCGATCGCCTGGCTCAACATGCGCGCCGACTCTTTGCCCAGGCGGAACAGGAACTCTCAAGCGGTGCTTTCACTGAGTCCGAAGAAAATGCGCTGCGCATGGCAGTGCAGGGAATTAAATCCCAGATTAAAGTGGCAGTCTGATTTTTCAGTGTCCGTCTGATCAAGCGATTCCAGCTTCACCCAGCCAGTCCCTCGGGCGCAGGAAGTTCACCAACCCTGCCTCCGGACTATCGGGTTCAAGCCGGTAATCATACACCCAGCGCACTTCAGGTGGCAGGGACATCAGAATCGACTCCGTTCGTCCTCCGGTCTGCAGTCCAAATAAAGTGCCGCGATCGTAAACGAGATTAAACTCCACGTAACGGCCACGCCTCAATAACTGGAAGGAGCGCTCCCGTTCACCATAAGTCGTCTCGCGTCGTCGTGCCACTATTTCAGCATAAGCAGGGAAAAACGCCTCCGCCACCCGACGGGTCAAATCAAGGGAGGCTTCAAATCCACCCTCATTTAAATCATCAAAAAATAGCCCGCCTACACCGCGAGTTTCCTGACGATGTTTAAGATAAAAATAATCATCACACCAAGCTTTGAAGCGACTGTAGAATGGACCTGCCGCCTCCCGTGCCGCGCGGTGCCAGCTCACCGCATCTTCATGAAACGGGTAATACGGAGTCAGATCGAACCCCCCGCCAAACCACCATACCGGATCCGCATCGGCAGGCTTCGCTTCAAAGTACCGAACATTCATGTGCGCAGTGGGCACATAGGGATTGTGCGGATGAAAAACGAGGGAGAGTCCCATGGCCCGGAAAGAGGCTCCTACCAACCCGGGGCGTAGTCCAGTGGCGGATGGAGGTAGTGTGGATCCTGATACGTCGGAAACATTCACCCCCGCCTTTTCAAAAAGCCGCCCCCCATCCATTACCCGGGTGTGACCCCCTCCTCCTTCCAATCGCTGCCACGTATCTTCACGAAACTGCCCTATGCCGTCCAAGGCTTCCAGCCGCTGACAAAGATCGTCATGAAACGCAAATAACCAGTGCCGCACCCCTTCGGCTTGATCTTGAAATGAATTAACCAACTCGCCCATTTTTTATAATAATGCCCATCCTTTAGGCGTAAGCAAGCCCACCCAAAACACGGAGGATTGGTTGGGCCGGGGCGATCCGTCTACTAACGCATCAGGCGAGATAACAAAAACCCTCCGACATCGTCCAGCACACTGCCATCTCCGTTGCGATCGAGCACCTCAGTGATCACCGAAAGATCAAGCCCCCTGCCTTGGGTTGTAGGATTGGAGGGTGACTGCTTCATGAGGTAGCCGAGCACCAGGGGGGCAAGGATGTAGATGGCATTACGGGCCTGAGCGGTTGACAACCCGAGTTTTTCCGCCAAAACCGCAGCGGCTTGATCGCCTAGCCCGCCCAGCAACCCACCTACCGATGGACTATCATCGGGTTCTGCCGCGCGGCGTGAGATCGCTGACTCCACATCATCCACGCCATCGGGATCAGCCTGTTTGCCGAGGATGGATGAAAGCAGAGACGCTCCTCCTTCGTCTTTACGCCGTTTGAGCGCGCCCATCAGAAGCGGGGCGACCACCGGAAGAATCTGCGCGGCTACAGGCGGCTGAATACCCAATTCCTGCGACAGGCGGGGAGCTACCTTGGGACCGAGGGCTTCGACTAATTCTTCAACAAATGTTTTGGTTACAGAGTTCATAGTGATGGGATTTTAATAAGATGAAAATAGGTTGGTCGTTTCAATGGGGGACTATCGACTCGGCGCCCGATTTGTCAATCCGATGAAACTCATGGTTTTCTTTGGGACCCGACCCTCCGCGCATTTTCACATTGATTCTTATCTGACAATGCAATGGGCCAACTTGCTTTAACATCAAGTTGTGCTGTCACTTTTTTATCATACATATATTTAATGAATGGTCGGTGAGCGAATCGAACGCATATTGATTCTTGCTAAAACGTATCCCTACCCGAGTACAAAATATCGCGAAACTTCCTGTATTGCCGGCATCAACGAAGAAGGACGACTTCTCCGGCTTTTTCCTGTCCCTTTCCGTTATCTTCAGGGAGAGAAACAGTTTTCCAAGTGGCAATGGATTACCGCCCGTATTCGCAAAGCATCGAAAGACCATAGGCCCGAAAGCCACACCTACCTCGCCACAACAGTCTGTCCTGAACTTGTAAGATGCACTATTTCGAGACGCGGGCAGATTTCAGCTGCGGCGTTTGCCAAGATGGATCGATGACAGAAAAATGGATCAGCTTCAAAACAGACCAAACAAAGGTGTTCTTTCAGAGCCCGAGAGGCCAGTTCTTCAATCGCTTCTATAATCGAAGGCAAATGCTTATTAAATTGAATGCAATAGGCACTCCAATTTCCATCTATTCGGTATTGGTTTAGTATGGGTATCGGGCAGCCAAAGACAGACTCATGCTCGTAGCGGATTCCTTCACCTTCACATCCTTTGGCTAGAGACGTTTTGGAGAAGCCCGGCTTACGACTAAGAGGACGCGACCGGACATCAATAAGTGTTGAAATATCGCGGGATTTAAGAGCGTGCAAAAAACATGTTTGTGTTGTGCGTTCGTATCCCAACGTGAAAAGTTCAGCCATCAATAAAAAGTACGAATGATCATGCTCGTGTCAAAAAGTCCATAGCACAACTTTAGCCGTGCTCTGCCCTACAAAAACAGCTGCTGTTATTCGCTTTGTGGAGAAGTCTGAATAAGAAAAGAAAAACCGGAGGCACCGTGGCCGTTCTCCACCCGGTAAAGAATCCGGTTGATACCCCGGATAAAGCGCACGCGTCGGAAACCCTCATTGCGCCGCCAGATCTTCAGACCATAACCACTCTTCCAGATCAATTGGTCGTTAAACCATATCCGCGAATTGTCATCACTGCCCACCGCCACCCATAAGTCGCGGTCGGCATCCGAAAAAACCTCTGTATAAGCGTAGTAAATCACATAGGGCGGATCCTCCGGAGGTTGGACCATTTCTCCGGGAGATTGAACAAAGTTCCAGCGAATCGAACGACCGCCGTCGCCACGGTGCACCGCATCTAAATCAATGAGCGACTCGGGTGGAAACGATACGTCCACGTTTTGTCGGCTCGGATTGGGGAACGGTCCAATCACATACCAAGAATCCAACCTAATCCAGCCGGTGCCCGCTTCGCCTATGGAGGAGATGCCCCGCGAGGGAATGGTCGGCCCGGGGTTAGAGGGTGCACTGGTTCCGGTGTCGGTGTTGGGCACGACCGTTGCTGAAGATCCAGCACTCGAAGTCTTACCGGTAGAAGCGGTTGAGGGCGGGACTTCCGCCCCCGCTGCTGCTGCAGCAGTAGCACTCTTCATTTCCGCTACGGCAGACTCTTCGATTTCCCCCGCCGCGAGTGCTGCGAGGAAGGCTTGGTGAACAGCCTCAGCAGCAGCGGTGGAAACTGCGGCAAGCGCGACGGCTTCGCCTTTACTATCCTTGGCGCGGGCCGCCTCACTCGCTGCAGATTGGGCGTTGGCCGCTTGTTGAGAAGCGGCCGCAGCGGCTTCGGCAGCGGCCTTCGCTGTTTCAGCCGCATCGAGTAGTTTCTTATGTTCTGTGCTCTCCGGCGGGGTGCTATTTGCACGTGCCTCAGCATGGGCAGCGGAACGCGCTGCCTGCGCTGCTGCGTGTGCCGCCACCAAGACATCGGTGCGCGCTTGGGCAGCAGGTGAAAGCGGCGTGGAATCCATGCCGCTGCTCATGTCTTTGGCCCGGGCACCATCATCCTCGGCTGCCAGCGCGGCTGCGTTCATGGCCGCCGCCATCTCGGCACGGAGACTTTCCAGGTCGATTTCAGTGCCCAATTCCAGTGCATCCTCCTCTTCCTGCAGTTGTTCCAAAAGGCGGCGGGTGGCGACGATCATATCGTCCATTTCAGCATGCACAGCGCGGATGGTTTCACGCTGTTGACCTGTCTCCTCTGCCTTCAAGCGGCTTTGCTGAAGAATCGAAACATCAATTTTTTTGCGCGATGGCCCCGGAACGTTCACTCGTTCTTTGGCGGTTTCAAGCGGTATTTTTAGAGCGGTCGCGGCATCCACCGCTCGCACCTCCCTAAAATCATCAAAGGCCTGGGCCTCTGTCTTGAGTGCCTCATGATAGACTTTTCCGATCCCTGAATCTTGAGCCAAGGCAACCGGGCCGGCACCAGCGAACAAGATGCTCCATGCCATAAAGAGTCGGTAGCTCATGACTCAGCTCCTGCGCCCTGGTTAAGTTTTTCTTGTTCATCCAAGAGCGCGGCAAGTTCTTTCGTAAACGTGCCACGCTTGTTCTCGAGATCGCGTAACGCCTCAGGAAGCGCATTTTCAGCATCACGTAGAGCGTTCCGTGCTTCTTCCAAAGCTTGTTCACGGGTGGCCATTTGGGTTTCCGCTTTTTTAAAACCCTCTTCCCGCTGCTTTAATTCACGTTGCCTGCGCGACACAAGGTCTTTCGCTTTTTTTACGGCATTGGTTGCGTTTTGAACAGCGCGGCGGTCGTTGGCATCGGCCTCTTGAAGCCTTTTATCGGCTGTTTTTTCACCCTCCAGAGCTTCCGCCAGCGCGGTTTGCGTGCCTTCCAGAGAAACCTGAGCTTTTTGCAACCCTTCCAAGGCACTATCGCGATGGCGTTGGATACCGCCGATGCGACCCAACGCTTCACGATGCTGGTTATAGGCGCGCTCGTGTGCGGCCCGAGCTTGTTGTACGGTATCAATGGAGGCGACCGCTGCGGAGACCCGTTTTTCCAATTCCGTTTGGGACAGGACCAGAGCTTCTTTACCCGCTCCGCCAAGTGCCAGCTTCTCTCGCAGCAAACGCTGTTGCTCCCGTAGTGCGGCGAGGGCGATGCGAGTGGCTTCATAGGTCGAACCAAGACTGGCCGCCGGGCGGACACCTTCTCTGGCGGTGAGTCCGCCTTCGGGGCTTGCCGCCGCTTGTCGATAAACCTCCCATGCCTCGCGTTCGCGATTGAGCAGCCCCCTCAGGGAGGTGACGGCTTCACGTGCTGATACGGCGATGACCGCCGCCGCTTCGGGAGCGAATGTTTCGAGCGCAGTGGACATACGATCCCAGCGTTTAAGCCGCGACTCGCGGATCTCGGAAATGGCACTCTGTAAATTCTCCAACTCCGACAACTTGATTTTGAGCTCTTCCAATTGTCTTTGCTCAACATCCCTGCGGACACTCTCGATCAGCTCTTCGGGAATGGCGGTGCGCTCAGGAGTGTGGCCGACCGTTTTTTCACCCTCAGGGAGCAACATCCAAATGAGCCCAAAAACGGCGAGGTGTAGAATGGCGGAGCCTATGATGAGGACGGCTTTGGTGCCGGGTGGCATGCCTTGGGCAGCGCGCTTCATTTTCAGGGCTTCCGGTCCGGATTACGTGTGCGAAAACCGATATTTTTAAGTCCTTGAAAGTGTGCCGCTTCGATCACCTCGACGATGGAGCTATAACGTGTATCCCGGTCGGCATCAATACGCACGCGACGATTGGGATCTGCCAGAGCCGCCTCGCGCAGACGGTCGAGAAGCCCGGTGGTGGTCACGGGTTCACTGTTGACGTATTTATTGCCTTCAGCATCGACGGAAAGCACCAGGATTTCCGTCGATGAAACCCGGCTGACGGCGACCGTAGATGGAGGTAATTCTAGAGGTAATTCGCGGTGCACTTTCTTCATCGTGGTGGTCACGACGAAGAATATAATCAGAATAAACATCGCATCCATCAGGGAAGCGAGCGGGATATCCAGATTGTCTTCCTCTTCTTCCTGAATTCGCATGCGTGGTGGAGATCTGGCTTGTGGTTGATTACGGGCGGGGCAGGAACCACGCCGACATTAAATCGGTAACGACTTCTGAGAGTGCCGCACCATGGGCTTTTGAGCGACTTTTAAAATAATGGAACACCGCAAGCATCGGGATGGCTAGAAGCAGACCGACTGCGGTGGTGACCAGTGCTTTGGAAATACCCGAAGCCATTAAGGAGGGATCCCCCAGTTCTCCTGCCACAGCGACGACGTCAAAAACTTCAATCATCCCGAAGATGGTTCCCAGAAGTCCGAGGAGCGGCTCAATGGTGGCGATGACCACAATGGGATAAGCGCGCTGGGTTTGTTGCCCAAGTTCCCGTGCCGCGATGTCACCAGCGGTCATATTGAGTTCCGCGACGGGTGCCGTGCGGTGTTTGGCAAGAAAAGAGACGATGCGTGCGAGTGTGCTGTTGTTGGATTCATCGAACTTCTCAAGCGACTCCCAATCCCCCGACTCCTGAAGTCGGATTGCTTCATCAGCGAGGCCGTCTGGAATAATGCCTGAACGGCGATTGAGCAGGATACAAGCAATCGCGAACGAACCGGCTACGACAGACAGCAGGAGCTGCGCCACGGTGATCCACCCGCCATAACGAAGCTTGGCCAGCCAGACCGCGCCGCCCGTTGCCACTGTAGGAGCGGCAGCACTGGTGACGCTTGTGGTATCTTCAGCAACCACAATTGCTTCTCCGGCGTCCTGTGAAAAAAGTGGTGGCGTAAAAAACAGAAGTAAGCAGCCACCTATAACTAAGAGAACGGGAAGAATAACAGCAAGACGGAGACGACGAAACAACATCATGGCCTAGTAGGCTGTAACGATCTTGCAAGGTGTCAAGCACTTGAACCTATGCGATATAATTACAAATGCAAGCTCATGCCGATCGGGTAAAAGTTTGCGGGATAGAATCGCTATATTACGGCTTTCCTTGTGGTGGTGGATTTAGCAAGATTCGCCGATGGCGGTGATTTCATCCATTGATCCATTTCAACATGCGGAAGCGATCACCCGCCACCATGCCAAGTCCTTTTACTTCAGTTCGTTCACGCTGCCTCAAGAGAAGCGTCGCCGCGCTTATGCGGTTTATGCGCTGTGCCGCACGGTGGACGACCGGATCGATGAGGCGGAGCCGGGTGCGGATCTGACGGCGGAAATCAAATCTCTGCGGGAGTTGCTGGATCGAATTTATACGGCGCAGTTCACCCCTTCGGATCTGACGACTCACCCTTGGTTGCCCGCTACCGCAGAAACGCTGAGGGAGTGTGAAATACCGCCGCACTATTTTGAAGATTTGATTCTGGGAGTAGAGATGGATCGCGGCCCGGTGCGCCTTCAGAACTGGGAGGAATTGGATCGTTACTGTTATTTGGTGGCCGGAGTGGTGGGTTTGATGATGACCCGGATTTTTGGCTTGGTGAACCGCCAATACGAGGCCGAAGCACTGGATCTGGGACGTGCCATGCAACTCACCAATATTCTAAGAGATGTGGCCGAGGACGCCCGCAAGGGACGCGTTTACCTGCCCGCCGATGAGTTGTCACGGCACGGCATTTCGGATGCGGATCTTACTCAATGGCCAGCGCTGGGAGACTGGAAGGAGCTGATTACCGGACAAATCCAACGAGCCCGTTTTTATTATCAGCGAAGTGAAAAAGGTATTTTACATCTGCCGGATGACGGCTCCCGCCGCACCGTTTGGATCATGCGCGATGTGTATGCCGGGATTCTCGATGCCATTGAGCAACGTGGCGGGGATGTTTTTTCATCCCGATGCTACGTTCCTTTATACCGTAAATGCGGTTTGGTTTTTCGCAGACTGGTGCTTGAATCTCAAAAATCTAAAATAAACCATCGACCCGACCCATCATGATACCGGCACAAAAAGACCCCTTTCTGGACAGCGTGTTGTATTTTTACTTGAAGAGGATGTTGCGCCGCTACTTTCACACCGTGCGTGTGGCGGGCTTGGAACACCTGACGGCGCTGGAGAAAACACGCCCGGCCATCGCGTTCGCCAATCATTCCAATTGGTGGGACGGCGTCCTGCTTTTTTATCTGAGCCGTTTCCAGAGAAACAAGGATTTTTACTGCATGATGGAGGAGAAGCAAATGCTGCACTATCCCTTTTTCTCCTGGCTGGGGGCCTTTTCAGTGAATTTAGACAACCCCATCCTTGCTGGAGGGACGGTGCGTTACACCTGCAAACTGCTCAGGGAAAACCGCACGCTGATCTGGATTTTTCCCCAAGGCCGCATGGTGCGCCCCCGGGAGCCCATCAGCATCAAACCGGGTGTGGACTTTCTGGCCAAGCGTTTCAGTAACGCCCGCATGTTACCGGTGGCCTTTCACTATGCATTCGAACGGGAACAGAAACCGGTGGCTTACATCCATATCGGGCCTTCTTACAGCGCGACCGATAACTCGGATGACCGGCTGCGGGCGGAGATGGAGCAACAGGTGGCGGCACTGTGGCGCGATGAGGAACAGGCGGATTGGTCGGGTTACCAAACCATCCTAAAGCCAACTTTATCGATAAATAAGCGATGGGAATGGGTCAAACGGCTTTGCAATGGAACACTGGCGGATTTCGACCGGGGGAACTGATCTCGATGACCCTCACCATGGTGTTGATTGTTTATCATGCGGCCATCACCGCCTTGGTATTTTTTTTATTGGGTCACACCCTGATCAATCTTTTGGTCTTTCGACGCCCCTGCCCGGCCACCGCAATGGGGGTGCCCGACCCGGAAACGGTTTCGGTTCTCATCCCCGCCCGCAACGAGGCCCGGCGCATCGGCCCCTGTTTGGAATCATTGTGTCAGTCCCGCAACCCGGCGCAGGAAATCATCGTGCTGGACGATCACTCGAACGACGCCACTTCTGACGTGGTGGCGCAATTTGCTGCGCGTGATCCCCGGGTGCGTTGTGTGACAGGGAAGGCCTTGCCGGAAGGATGGACGGGCAAGGCCTGGGCCTGCCACCAGCTGGCGGCTCAGGCCACCGGATCTCTACTGGTCTTCACCGATGCCGATACGGTGCACCATCCCGATTCCATTGCCGATATCGCCACCACGTTCCCCAATAGAAGGGCGGACGTGCTTTCGCTCTGGCCCTATCAAATCACCGCAAGCTGGGGAGAGAAACTAGTGGTGCCTTTTGTGCATGTGCTGCTGCTGGTGTTTCTTCCCCACTGGATGCCGGGACGGTGGCGCAGCTTGGGTGCGGCCAACGGGCAGTGCATCGCTTTCCGGCGCCGGGCTTATGACGCCTTGGGTGGACATCAAGCGGTGCGCCATCATCTGGTCGAAGACGTGGCGCTGGCTCGCCTGGCCCGGGCGGCGGGTCTGCGGATGATCAACGCTGATGGCTCCAAACGGGTGCGCTGCCGCATGTATGAATCCATGCCCCAGATTTGGGAGGGCTTCAGCAAAAATCTCCGTGCCGGCTGCGACGGTTCGGTGGCGGCGTTTATTCTCCTCCAAGGAGTGCAAGCTATCGCCTTCCTGCTGCCCTTCTTCTGGCTACTGGTCGGGCTGGCCACCGGAGCAGCTTGGACCGGTGCAGTGGTGGTTCAACTGTTCCTCATTTTTCTTTTACGCACCGTGCTGGCACTGCGGGTGGGGCAATCCTTCTGGAGTGTGTTGGGTCATCCGATAGGCCAAGTGCTGGAACTGGCTATCGCCCTGAACTCATGGCGCGCCTTTTCGAAGGGTGCGGTGACTTGGAAACAGCGCACCTATCCCACCGGATCGCATTGAGGCACCCCCAACTTCAGGTGGAACATGTGCGGCCACCTTCCCCCCGCTTCCTTCTTTTCCATCCTCCACCCACTGACCCCCCGATAAAACACCGCCAACGCCTCCCTTGCTTGCTCCACGCGATATTTATGGGTGCTCG
>JBHJOR010000061.1:0-28434 GCA_050329585.1 Methylacidiphilales bacterium
TTTTTCATCGCTCGTCCGACACTTGGCGTTTAGGCTTTCCGGGTGAGCCCCACCTCCCATCATGTCTATTACCCACGTCATCGCTCGAAGCAGAAGATCTCAGTCCTCCTGGCCTGAAATCAAAAAAAATGAGACCAGCGTAGAATGATCCTCAAATGGCACTCTTAAATGGATGTGTTCATTGATTGAGCGTCAAAGAGTCTTGAGTTGTCTTCTAGCCTGACGTAAAAAACTCGGCTTAATTTATGAATATGAAAATTGCCGTGTTGAGTGGGGATGGTATCGGGCCGGAAGTCATGATCGAGGCACTGAAAGTTCTGCGCCGCGCGGCGGAACGCTTTCACTTTTCTTTTACCATTTACGAGGCTCGAGTCGGGGGTATCGCCATTGACGAAGCCGGACAGGCCCTGCCCGATGCCACGGTGGAGACCTGTCGGTCGTGTGATGCCATTCTCTTCGGTTCAGTAGGAGGCCCCAAGTGGGAGTCACTTCCCCCTCAGGAACAACCCGAGCGCGCCGCGCTGCTACCGCTGCGAAAAATTTTTGGTCTTTACGCCAATCTTCGTCCCGCCCGTTGTTTTCCTGAGCTGAGAGATGCCTCTCCGATTAAAAACCAGCGCATTCCTGAGGGCTTTGATGTGTTAGTCGTGCGCGAGCTCACTGGTGGTATTTACTTCGGACGCCCCAAACTCACCGAAAAAACCGACCGCGGAGAGCGCGCCGTAGATACACTCGTTTACGAAACCCACGAAATCGAACGTGTTTCTCATATCGCTTTCCGTGCGGCCCGTAGCAGAAAACAGCACCTCACGTTGATCGATAAAGCCAATGTTTTGGAAAGCAGCTTGTTATGGCGCAAAACCGTCAAAGACATCGCCCGTCAGTATCCGGATGTCAGCCTGGATTTTATGTATGTGGATAACGCCGCCATGCAGGTCATGCTCAAACCCTCCTTTTTTGACGTGATGCTGTGCGAGAATATGTTCGGCGATATCATCAGCGATGCGATGGCTGCGGCCACCGGTTCACTCGGACTTTTGCCAAGCGCTTCGCTGGCCGATGGCTCCTTCGGCTTATACGAACCCAGTGGCGGAACCGCTCCGGATATTGCTGGAAAAGGAATCGCTAATCCCATTGCACAAATTCTCTCCGCAGCGTTGATGCTGGAATATTCCTTTCAACAAATCGATGCGGCACGCGCCATTCAACTTGCTGTGCAAAAAGTGATTCAGAGCGGCCTGCGCACCGCTGATATCATGGGTGAAGGTTCTACTCAGGTGAGCACCGCCGCCATGGGCGATGCTATCGCAGCCCAACTTTGAATTACCGCTGTTCAGGCCGTATTGCCAGATGACGCAACACCACGGCTTCCATATCGGGAAGAATGAACTTACGAATTTCAATCTCTACCTGTAGGGCGTTAAATTCCTTAAAAAGCATGGCAACCAGATCCTCGGCCAAAGTCTCCACCAGTTGGCGCGGGCGCTCACCTGAAACTTCGACCACCCTTTGGGCTACTTTGCTGTAATCTACAGTGCGGGACAAATCGTCCGACGTGTTATCTTGGGGAGGCAGCCTGTAGGTAGTGGAAATTTCGAGAATTTGCTTCTCGGACCGCTCTTCTTCAGGCACCCCGATATAGCATGGGACACGCTGGCGCAGGAGGGTGATGGACGTCCCTGAAGTCATATCAGAAAATATCTCAGGCTCCTGCCGAGATCAGGCTTTGCCTGACTGGTGATGGAGTTGTTAACAAGCAATGCTCTAACAAGGTGCGAGTGGGTTGGTTAAGAGGCATCGAAAGCGCTTCTTCCGGCCTGACCCATACGTATTCATCGGCCTCTTCATTCAGTTTGACCGAAATACTCTCAACATGGGCGGTATAACAAAGAAGAATGAAATGTGCCGGTTTGAAAAAATCAACCGGACGGATGCAATCCTGAACCAGGACCAGTTCAGCATCCTCTAGTTCCAAACCGGTTTCTTCCCGCATTTCTCGAATCAGAGCTGAAAGCGCGGTTTCATTCGTTTTTATTTTTCCTCCCGGTATCCCCCATTTGCGGCTCCACTTAAAGGTGCGGATCATTAACACTTCACCTTCCGGGTTGTAAATCAAGCCACCAACTGTGGCTACCGGAGGGTAATCCGGTTCTTTACGGTGTTCTTTCAGGTGACACAACACGCCCTCAAGATCCTTGAATACCAGATCGGGGGAGGATCGTTTAAGCTTTTCCAGCGAATCATAGCCCGTCAAGACCGCACAACTAACCACGCCACCATGCCTCGCAGTATCGATATCGTGACACATATCACCCACAAAGAGAGTTTCTTGGGGATTGAGATCCTGCTCGGCCAGCAATTGTAAGATGGTGCGGCGTTTATCGATGGCTTGGACGCAGGCTTGGGTGAAATAGTGATCTACACCCAGACGGGTCGATTGCACCGCATAATGTTCGGCATGGATCGTAGAAAGCAGGAAAATCTTTATCCCTTCGGAGCGGCAGTACTCCAAAATCTCTCGTGCGCCCGGCAGGAGTTGGATGTCTTCCTGCAACATCTTGAATGAACTATGATAGTAGTGATCGATTTGCACCATGGTCGCTTCAGGGAGATACTGTTGGTAGAATTCCGGGAAAGGCAGAAAGAATGTTTCACGGAACTCCTCTTCGCTCAAGGGAGGCTTCCCATATTGAATAAATAATTCATTGGTGGCTTTCAGCACCGGTTGAAAATCATCCGCTAAGGTGCCTGACCAATCAAAAATAACATTCCGTATCACAGCCACGCTTTCAACGTATTGTAAAAAAATGAAAAGGCAAAAACACGATGTTAAAGGTAAATAAGGTCGGCTTTCAGATCGATTGCAGGGTTCGAGTCATCTTTTCCCAAATCGAATAAGCAGTTTCCAGTGACTTTGCCACCGTTGCCAGCTCCTTCTGAGCGGCCTCCAGCTTTCCTGATTCCGCTAACATACCTGGATTTTGCAGCAGGGTGGTTAGCTCTTCTTGGCGAGATTCAAGTTGTGCAATCCGGGATTCAACGTCCTCCAAGGTTTCGCCCTGTTCTTTGCGCTGGCGGGCCAGAGCTTGACGCTCCTCGGCTTCGCGCCGTTTTTGTTCCTTGCTTTTGGGTCCTTTTCTCTGTGTTGCGTCAGTCGATGCGGTTCTCTCCTTCATTTCCAACATAGCTTGCGGCTGTTGGTTACTCAGAGCGGGCGAGCCCGTGTCCGGCGCAGTGAGTCCAGCCCGGGCGGTGGATTTGGTTTTTTCCAAATAGTAATCATACGTTCCCGGATAAAAAGTGAGTTTGCCACCGGCGATGTGCAGCACGTTTTCGGCTATGGAACGGATGAAATAAACATCATGGCTGATGACAATCAGAGTGCCTTCATACTGTTTCAAGGCATAAATCAGCGCTTCGATACTGGGGATATCAAGGTGGGTGGTCGGCTCATCCATCAGCAGCACATTGGGAGGGTTGATGAGCTGTTTGACCAGAGCGAGTCGACTTTTCTCACCTCCGCTCAAAACAGAAACCGGCTTAAATACATCATCTCCTCGAAATAGAAAACAACCTAAAAGGGTGCGCGTATCCTGTTCTGGAAAAGGTTTCTCCATCGCCAGTGCCTCCTGCAACACGGTGCGGGAAGGCTTCAACATATCGGTGCGGTTCTGTGCATAGTAGCCGATATTGACATTGTGGCCCAATACGCGTTCCCCTTTTTGAAATGGGACGATGCCACCCAAGATCTTTAACAGAGTCGATTTACCCGCACCATTGGGCCCAACCAGAACCAGCCTTTGACCGCGGGTGCATTCAAAATCAATTCCCTGATAAACGACATGATCTCCATACGCTTGATGGATCTGCTGAAGGCGGATGGGATGCTGACCGACGCGCGCCGGCTGAGGAAAACGAAACCTCAACACCGGCTCATCATCCTGTGGCGTCTCGATCATTTCCATGCGGTCGATTTGCCTGAGCTTGTTCTGAGCTTGGGAAGATCGGCGCGCACTGGCACGAAACTTCTCGGCCGAGCGCTGCATCAATTCAATTTGGCGCTGCTGATTTTCATAAGCGGACACATGCTTGCGGTGTCGCTCTTCCCGCTCGATGAGATAGTGATCAAAATCTCCTATATAACGCTGCATACGCCGATGACGCAGTTCGATAATCTGATCCACCAAGGCGTTGAGGAATTCACGATCGTGCGATATGGTCAAAATGGCTCCAGGATAAGCCTGAAGGTAATTTTGAAACCAAATCACCGATTCCAAGTCGAGGTGGTTGGTCGGTTCATCCAGCATCAACAAATCAGGTTCCATGACCAGCAGCCTTGCCAAATGGGCACGCATACACCAGCCGCCGCTCAACGCTTTAAGAGGTTTGTCAAAATCCTCTTCCCGAAAGGCCAACCCGCGCAAGATCGCTTTGGCCTTAGGTTCCGCCGCAAAGGCGCCGGAATCATTCAGATGCGCTAGAGCATGATGATATTCCGCGTCATCCACTTCCCGGCCCTGTTCATGAGCCGCCACCAAGCGGCGCATTTCACCCACTTTTGCGGTGAGTTCAGTAGCTGTCTCCAAGACGGTTTCATCCCCTTTAGGCGCAGTCTCCTGCGGAAGAAAGCCTAGGCTCATGGCCCGCTCGCGAGTCACGGAGCCCTCGTCGGGAGATTGATTGCCTAAAATAATCGAGAATAAGGTGGATTTACCCGCTCCATTGGCACCAACCAACCCGATACGATCGCCACGGTTCAGCTGCAGGCTCACGCCCGTGAACAATTCACGTCCGCCAAAGGCCTTGGATACATCGGTTAAAGTCAACATAAGAGCAAAAGACTCTACACACTCTGGGGGGCGAAAAAAGCCTTTTTTGGCTCAACCGCCGGACGAAAAGACAAGATCAACTGCCCGGTTTGATTGCGGGAATATCTTTAAGATCTAGTGGAACGTTTTCGGCCGAGAAGGTCTCCACATTCAATCTCAAAAGACTCAGGAAAGGAGCCCCGAAATCAGGCGGATGATTCCCGCTGCGATCCACCATGCAGGCCACCCCTGCCAGTTCGGCTCCGGCTTGGCGAACCAGAGCACACACTTCACGCACTGCGCTGCCGGTAGTCACCACATCCTCAGCTACCAGATAACGGCGGTAGGCCGTAGGATCAAAGCGCCTTACTACCAGTTTTCCATCCTGTTTCTCTGCAAAAATATGCGGAAGATCCAGATGTCGCGCCAGCTCGTGACCCACCAAAATACCTCCCATGGCAGGAGAAATCACCGCATCGACTTCCAAATGCCGACACTGTTCGGCTAGCGATGCACAGATTTCCGAGCATAAACGGGGATGTTTGAGCAGGTGGGCGCACTGAAAAAATTGGCGACTATGTAAACCGGAACGCAGGAGAAAATGGCCTTCCAACAAGGCTCCGGTGTCCCGGAACGTTTGTAACAAAGCCGCCCCCTCCATACTTAGAATCCCCGCGTCACCATGGCCACCGCTTCTATTTCCACCCGCGCACCTTTGGGCAGTGCCGCCACTTGAATGGTCGATCTGGCAGGTTTAGTCGTTCCAAAAAAAGAACTGTAAACGGCATTCATCTCAGCAAAGTCCGTTAAATCGGTCATAAAGACGGTGGTCTTAAGAACCGTCGAAAAATCCGCTCCTCCTGATTCCAGAACCGCTTTCAAATTTTCCAGCACTTGGTGGGCCTGTTCCTTGATACCGCCATCCACCAGCTCTCCCGTGGCTGGAGAGATCGGAATTTGACCCGAGGTGAACAACAAGCTCCCTGTTGAAACGGCCATCGAATACGGACCAATGGCTGCGGGAGCTTTCTCTGCAATGATTTCACTTCTATGTTCCATGACACGGGAATAGAGCATCGGTCGCCGCTGTCAAACTCCGACCACCTCCGCTCTTTTATATCGCATCTCCCGGCTATCGCGTTTTTTATAGTCATTCATGTGGACCGACTCCCATTGTCACTTGGATTATCCAGATTTTCAGGCCGATCTGGACGAGGTCGTTGATCGCGCTGGTAAAGCCGGTGTCCAACGCCTCATCACCATAGGAACCGATCTGGAATCCAGCCGCCACGCCCTTTCCCTGGCCGAGAAATATGAAGGCATCTACGCCGCCATCGGTCATCACCCTTGCGAAACGGACAAACTACAACCGGATGAAATTCAATCACTGGCCGAGCTAACCAACCATCCCAAGGTGGCGGCTCTGGGTGAATGCGGGTTAGATTACCATCACCTGCCCGCCCGCAGCGACTTTGACTCAGATGATTCCTGGCATCAGGAAATGGATCGCATCCGACGGATTCAGATGGCTTTGTTCAAGGATCATCTTGAAGCCGCCGAAAAACTCAGTCTGCCGGTGGTGGTGCACCAGCGCGAAAGCTGGGATGATTGTCTGGAACTACTCACACCCTACAGCGGTCGGGTTCGGGCGGTATTCCACTGTTTCTCGGAGTCCTTGGAACGTGCGATGGCTTTGATCGAAAGAGGCCACTTGGTTTCGTTCACCGGCATACTGACCTTCAAAAAGTCCACCTCGCTGCGCGAAACCGCATCCCGACTTCCCCCGGGCTCGTATATGGTCGAAACCGATGCCCCTTACTTGGCACCGGTTCCCTATCGCGGTCGCCGCTGCGAGCCCTCCATGACCGCAGATACCGCCCGGGTGCTGGCTGAATGCCGTTGCATAAGCTTGGAAGCCTTAGCGGCAGAGATGGAGGATACCGCCCGTGGATTTTTTCGCTTTCCCTGAACGACTGCTCCCGACAGCCTGACACCATGCCGCTCAGAACACACCCCATCCGCGTTCGCGTTCCTGCCACCACTGCTAACTTGGGTGCGGGCTTCGACACCCTCGGCATCGCCCTGAACCTTTACAACACCATCGAACTTGGCGAATCTTCCGAAAGCTGGCCCGACCCCTTTCTGGCTGACGCTGCGGCGCTGTTCTACCAAACCACCGGACTGACCTCGCAAGCTCACCAGATCCAGATCTCCGGAGACGTTCCCCGCTCACGTGGTTTGGGCAGCAGCGTTACGGTGCGATTGGGACTGTTGGCGGCACTCGATGCCCGGCACGAAGTCGGCATGAGCCGCAACGATCTTTTTCGTCTGGTGAACGACTTGGAAGGCCATCCTGACAATGTGGCTCCCGCCTGCTTCGGAGGATTTGTCGCCTCCGCACCCGGCCACTACCAGCGTTTCCCCGTTAAGGAATCCCTCGCTTTCATCACATGGATACCATCCTTCCAATCCGAAACAGAAGCCAGCCGCCGTGCTCTTCCCACTATGGTAAGCCGGATCGATTGCGTGCACGCGCTACAGCACACCGCGCTCATCACCGCAGCGTTTGCTTCTCAGGATTATTCCCAACTGCGAGGACTTTTTGATGACCGGTTGCACGAACCGCATCGTCTGCCGGGCATTCCCGGCGCGGAGCGCGTGCGCCAAGCGGCCTTGAGTGCCGGAGCGTTGGGTGTGTTCCTCAGTGGTGCGGGCCCCTCACTGATTGCTTTGGCCCAAGATCATCAAGCTGCGATTGCGGACGCCATGAGGGAGGCATCGAAGACGTGCACGGCCTCCGCCGACTCGCCTTACGAAGTCGCTCTATTACAAGCCTGTAATGATGGCTATTCGATGGCATAGCATGAAGATGTGTCCCTATTCCAAATTATCACTTCCGCGGGCTTGTCATGTCGGTGCTATGCCCTAGTAAAAGGGCATGTCCAAAGGCCCCATATCACAGTTCATCACCAAACATTATCGCCATTTCAACGCCGCAGCACTGGTTGATGCCGCCAAGGGTTACGAGGCACACCTGACCGCAGGCGGAAAAATGATGGTCACTCTGGCGGGAGCGATGAGCACCGCTGAACTCGGCGTCTCTCTGGCCGAAATGATCCGGCAAGGAAAAGTGGATATCATCTCCTGCACCGGTGCCAACCTTGAAGAAGACCTGATGAATCTGGTCGCCCACAGCCACTACCGACGCATTCCGGGCTACCGGGATCTGACTCCTCAGGACGAGTGGAAACTCTTGGAAGGCGGACTCAACCGCGTCACCGACACCTGCATCCCGGAAGAAGAGGCCTTCCGCCGTCTGCAAAAACATATCCACCAACTCTGGAAGCAAGCCGATGAAAAAGGGGAGCGTTATTTTCCCCATGAATATATGTTCCAAATGATCCGCAGCGGGGTCTTGGAGCCGTATTACGAAATCGACCCCAAGGATTCCTGGATGGTCGCCGCCGCCGAACGTCAACTCCCTATCATCGTCGGAGGATGGGAAGATTCCACCATGGGAAACATCTTTGCCTCCTACGTCATTAAAAAGGATCTAAAAGCAGTCACTATGAAAAGCGGCATTGAATACATGGTCTGGCTCTCCGAGTGGTACCGCCAAAACTCATCAGGTGCCGGCGTAGGCTTCTTCCAGATTGGCGGCGGCATTGCGGGCGATTTTCCCATCTGCGTGGTTCCCATGATGTATCAGGATTTGGAATGGCATGATGTCCCCTTCTGGTCTTACTTCTGTCAAATCAGCGACTCCACCACCAGTTTCGGATCCTATTCCGGCGCGGTTCCCAATGAAAAAATTACGTGGGGGAAACTCGGCATCGACACCCCCAAATTCGTCATCGAATCCGACGCTACCATCGTCGCCCCGCTGATTTTCGCCTACATTCTAGGCGAATAAGCAGTATCGCAAGATTTGCCGATTCTAGTTCTCGAGGAAAGCGATACCCTGCTCAAACGGGGGCACCGCCACATCTAAGTCTATAAGCGCTGGCTGAGCATCCCCGCGTTGATCTTCCTGCAGCATCAGCATTTGATCGCTGTTCATCCACGCCACCGGGGAAAAATGCTCGATAAACCAAGCCAAGATACGAACCAATTCACCCGGCACCTTAACTAACACCGGGTGCCTACCTTGAAGCGCATAATATGGTAGTACAAAAGGAAGCGCGGGAAGAAAAGCATGCGACTCAATAGGATTCAAGCCTTTGGCCTCTGCAAGGCGAGCCAACATATCCATCAACCTTATTGGGGGCCCGCATAAATCATATACCTTACCTACCGTGACAGGTCGGCCTACGGCCCGTGCGAACGCAGCAGCTACCGCATCTACGGTCACAGGTTGCATGAGGGACTTCCCTTCGTAAGGACAAGGCATGATATTTAAAGCCATCCATGAAAGAGGAGGATCCATCAACATGGAAAATAACTGCACAAATTGATCCTTGGGCCCGTAAATGACCGAAGGACGGAAAAGGGTCCAGAGCAATCCTGACTCTCTCACCACCTCCTCGGCTTGCCATTTGGTAGTGTGGTATCGTGAAGGTGAAAGAGGCCGAGTTCCTATAGCACTCATGTGCACAAACCGCTCAATACCCGCCCGACGCGCCGCCTCCACCACATGACGCGTTCCTTGCACATGCACCCGTTCAAACGTAGATGCGCCCTTCTCAAAAATGATTCCCACCAGATGGACTACAGCATGACATCCTTGACACGCCGCATCCAAACTCGCTGTATCAAAAAGGTCGCCGATCACCACTTCAGCACGGGTTCCTTTCAAAGAACGATCCGCCTTATCCCGGGATCTTGCCAGAACCCGGACAGGATGGCCCAAACGTTCTAACTCTCTTACCACGTGACGCCCGACAAAACCTGTTCCTCCGGTAACTAAAATCATGGGCGCAAATTAGTGGAGAAATACAGGATGACAATCATCAACCCACACTAAATCTACTTGAAATCAAATCTTTATTGGGCATTAATGGGGTTGTGAAAAAGCTTATCACTGAATTTGTAGGAACCTTTTTTCTTGTTTTAACGATTGGCTGCGCGGTGCAAGCACCGTCACTAGGTGCATTGGCACCTCTGGCCATCGGTGTGGTGCTGATAGCCATGCTTTATGCAGGCGGGCACATTTCAGGAGCTCATTACAATCCAGCAGTGACCTTGGGAGTATGGATCAATGGAAAGATCTCAACCAAGGAGGCCGTCATGTATGCTGTTGCCCAGATCTTAGCCGGTGCAGTAGCCGCACTTTGTGTCAATTTCATCCGGGGAAGCTCATCTGAACCCGGCACCCTCTTCATGGGCCCTGCCTTTTTGGCGGAATTCCTCTTCAGCTTTGCCTTGGTTTTTGTCGTGTTGAACGTCGCGGTGGCCAAGAGCACCCAAGGCAACCCTTATTTTGGCGCCGCGATCGGATTAACGGTCATGGCGGGTGCGTTTGCGGTGGGCGATGTCTCGGGAGGAGCCTTTAATCCCGCTGTAGTGACCGGACTTCTTATTATGGGCTTGGCTCATCCCGGCAGTTTGGTCATCTACCTGCCATCGATTCTTCTCGGCGGCGCGGTGGCAGGCCTGCTTTTCAAAGCACTCCACCCGCAAACTGAGTCATAACGTAAGTAGCTTTCGCAGCCGAAGTCGGCTTGTATCTGCCCCGAGAAGGACTCGAACCTTCAACCAATTGATTAAGAGTCAACTGCTCTACCATTGAGCTATCGAGGCATCTAACAAACAGATAATCCCATACCTTACTGCCGTCTCACGATTCTTGGCAAGCGGCCATTTTACTCTAGGAGCCAGAAACGCTCATTGCCATTAAGAATCAGGGAACGGGCCAGAGAGCGAGATCACCATGCCCTTGACCGTGCTCGTGTAAACAACCCATTGATCCCCGGATAAAGCGGGGATGAAGGTCGATGAGATAGGTGTTTCGGTGCATCGACGAAGCGTCGTTGAAATTGTTACCACAGAGGCCTCAGAGAGACACAGAGAACAAAATGAAGGCCTTTATAGATTTTGCCAATACTCTGTGAACCTCTGTGTTCTCTGTGGTGCATTATTTTCCAATCACCTTAATTCCATCCACGCCGCCATCTAAAATCTTCCGGCTCCAATCGGCTTCCGGGGCCACATAGACAACAGCGGTGATCTGAGTCAGTCCTTCTTGCCGGCGCACTCGCTGCACCTGTTTCTTATTGATCCGGTAGCCCAATGCCCGCAACTGCCCGGCAATCTTCTTGTACCCTTCAGTCGGATATTTCAGGGACATCGCCACCACGGCTTCCTCAAGCATCCTTTTGCGGCCAGCAACAGGCTTGGGCATATACCCCATCGTCGAACGATTAAACCCCAGCCAACGGCATACTTCACGCCCGGAGCATCCCAGCGCACGAACCACTTTCGCGGCCATCTGGCGCTACGGGCTTATGCTTTTTTTCTAATACAATCTCGGAGCGCCTTGGTTTTAAGCAACTAATCGGCCAGCAGCTTCTTGAGTTCCGTGTTCTCCTTCTCCAGATCGCGCTACCGCTGCGCTTCGCTCAGATCCATTCCGCCATATTTCCGTTTCCAGCGGTGGTCACTCTGCGGGCTGATATTATGTTTGCGGCAGATCGCTTCCACCCCGACTCCCGTATCCGCTTCGCGCAGGATCCGGATGATTTGTTCCACGCTTCTTCTTGTCTTTTTCAGTATGGTTTTCCTTCTCTAGAGCAAAATCATCTCATTGACTATGGACTAGTTTTTGGGGGGCCAACCAAGGCGGTAAGGCCACTTCCTCTCCATCCACCTTGCGCAGTTCCAGATGCGTCCAGCCCAGTTCTTTATGGGCTTGGATTTGCTCGGCGATAGTTGGGCCCGCCTCATCGGAAATTCCTGTAATTTTCATTCGTGATGAAGCACCACCATTTGATGACATACCAAGCGATCCAGCGTGACTTCAATGATGTTATCCTTCTGCTTCACCGCGAGAGGTGTGCCTTGCGGTTCAAGAGTTACCCGTTTGACCGGATGAGGGCTTTTGAAGGCAAAATTGACCTCAGTTAACGGATTAAGCTCTTCGATCACCGCAATCGGTTGGGTGTTGGCTGTGGTTCCGCCGGAGAGAGTCAATACTCCTCCCCGCGTCACGGTGTTAGCATACAGAAGGTGAACTATCGTGCGGGATTCCTCCGGCTGATGCATGACCGATACCCGAGCGGTCGAAGGCAGATTTGTCCATAAGGAGAGATCCTCGCCCAGAAGCAGCTTGATCGCATTCGTGATGTAATGGCGATAGGCTACTGTGCCGTAACCTCGGTAAAGGCTAAAGACCGGATGGGCCAGATAGAGGATTTGACCGTGCAAGACCCCGGAGTCAAACCCGCTTGGTTCCGGTTGGTTGGGAGCATGTTGATGACTGCAAAAATGCTCAAACGTACGGTTGAAATACGGATCAAAAATCTGCCCTAGAGAACGTCCCGTAGTCGCGCGGATACGCTGTGATTTCAAATACATGACTTGGGGTGACTGTTGGAATTCCGGTCTTAAATCAGGAACTGGTAGGATGTAATCTGGCCGGAACGGGCTTTCCCCCTCATAGTTCGCACCCACATCGAAAAGGAACCTTGTGCCCGTGGAATCCAAGCCGCTGGTGCCGCTCAGAAAAAGTTTTCCTCCACCCGCCAGATATTCCTTAAGTTTTTCTTCAAGATCAGTGCCGATAACGACATCATCTGGCAAAATAAGGAGCTTATAAGGTCTGAAATCCATTTTGGTATCCAGGATGGTGTAGAGGAAATGCCCCTCTAAAAGAATCCGGCTGGCCCCGACGTCCGAGGCCATTTCCCGTCTGTGTCCGGGATTTACCGAGTTACTGGACACTAAAGCGATGTCGGCCACCGGCTTGACGCGACGGCACCAAGCTTCTTTAGCCTCCACTTCCTGATAGGCAGCTCCGACTAACTCATAGGTGCTCGCGTCCAGTTTCCCATCGGGGTGAAGCTGATCGCCCACACTGCACTTCGCACCAAAAGCCAGCATCGCGGCGCATTCATAACGAAGGGCGTTCGGATGTTTGGCACCGCCAAATTCACCCCAGGTCGTATGAAATTTTCCGGTCATCCCCAAAAAATCATGGGGCAGGTTTTGCGCATATTTTGCCGACGCCGGAAAGTGATCATAACCCCAACCGCCAGTTGGCAATGATTCCAGCTCCAGGTGAGAAAAGTATCGATCCAACAACGTGGTATTTCCCACATCCACGTGCCCGCTGTTATGAAAAATGGGCATGTCTGGATTTAAAATTCGGGCCGCCGCCGTGGTTTGTTGATAATACTTCTCCAAAGCCAGGGCGGAACTTTTCTTCCGATCCTCCTCCTGCTCGGGATCCAACCCTTGCTCCAGCATAAAATCAAGGCTCCAACGGGTGCAGGACTGGTTCTGGCTGATGATATCCAGAAAGATACCATCGCAATCTGGAAAGAGCCTTACCGCTTCTTCGATCTGAGCGCAGAGATAGGCCAGATAGGGTGAATGAAAATCCATCATGTGGAACCCGGCATCCAGAGCACCCCTGGCCCATCCCGTATACTGTCCTTCGTTGTTGATCTCACGCCATTCCGGATGCTCATAGGAGGCCAGATTATCGACTCCGGCGGAAAGATAGATGGGGGCGTTCACCCCGATTTCTTTGGTCGCATCGTACTGTGCTTTCAACAAATCAACGTTCAGATGGGGATGCTGCTTGCCTACCTTCGTGGGGTGATAACTCCAACCGTGATGACACTTGGAAAACAACGTGATGGAATCCACATGCCCGCGTTTCAGAGTTTCCTGCCACTCCTTTTTTTGGAAACGGGCTCCAATCCCGGATATTTTGGGTGAGGTATGAAAATCAAGATGGATCTGGCGGAAACGAAGGTTATGCATAACTGTTTTATCTATATTGATGGTAACGTATCAAGACGGGTCAAACCAATCGGTTTTCCGCCATCACTCGACTAAACCATTGGGCGCTTAGTTTGGGTGTTCTTTTCTGTGTCTCGAAATCGCAATAAACGACCCCGAATCTCCGGGCGTAGCCGTCCTGCCACTCGAAATTGTCCATAAATGACCAAAGGAAGTAACCATCTACAGGCACACCATCCTCGATGGCACGATGCAACTCCCGCAACGCGTTTCGAACTACCTCACGACGGTGCAAGTCGAACACTTCCCCTTGAACAGGCGGCTCGTCATTGTAACCCGCACCATTTTCCGTGATGTATATGCTATGGCTTCCATATACGTCCGCTGTCATTTTCGGCCCCCAATAGAGGGCCTGTGGGGCAATAGCCAGCCAAGTCGCATCGGCGCGGGGATAGGAGGGCGGGAACGGCAACTTTTCCGGCTTCCCATCATTTCCCTCCCGGACAAAGGTTCCCGAATAGATGTTCAGTCCGATGAAGTCAGTCGAGAGGCTCATCAAATCATAATCGCCAGCTTCACTGACCGCGGCATCGTCCCCCAAAAGCTGATAATATCTTTCAGAATATCCCCCGCGATGAATTGGATCCATGATCCGGATGTTGTCATCCACATATTGCTTCCGCGCCGCTTCGATGTCGGCAGGTAATTCGGTGACCGGGATCGACACTGAAATATTATCGGTCAGACCGACCCGGGCCCCTGGCCCGCCATACTCTCTAACCGCCCGGACTCCATGACCATGACATAAGAGCGCATGGTGGTAGCTCTGATTGACCACCTTGGCTTCACAGCGCAGACCGGGAGCCTTTTCACCGATTCCGTAAGCCAATTGCGTAAAACAGAGAATCTCGTTCAGGGTGATCCAATGCTTAACCTTATCCGAAAAAGCTTTCACGATTGTATCCGCATAGATCGCAAATGCATCCGCCGTGGCACGCCCTCTCCAGCCTCCGTGCGCGTCTTCCAAAGCCTGGGGCAGATCCCAGTGAAACATGGTGACCCAAGGAGTGATCCCTCTTTCCAACATGGCATCCAGGAGACGGTGGTAAAAATCGAGGCCTGCTTGGTTCAAGCGATCATCACCCTGCGGATAAATCCTGGGCCACGCCATGGAGAGCCGATAATGTCGCGCCCCTAAGGTGCGCATCAGATCCAGATCTTCCTCGTAACGGTGATAATGGTCACAGGCCACATCGGGGTTATCCCCGCCATGCACCGCGCCGGGTTGGCGGGCAAAGGTATCCCAAACCGAGGCTCCTTTGCCATCCAGAAACGCCGCTCCCTCAATCTGGGGTGCCGCAGCGGCAAAGCCCCATACAAAGTTATTCGGGAAGCTAAAAGCACGTAGGTGATTATGTTGAGCAGATGTTTGCATGAATCGTTTTGGTCTAACTTAATTACGCACTCAAACAAGAGAAAAGGTACATACCCGTTTTACATTAGGCTTTCAAATGCCAGCATTAAGTATGAAGAGAAGGGTCACTCTGATGGACATCGCCCGCCAAGCAGGCGTGGCGCGCTCCACCGCTTCGATGGCCTTACAGAATCATCCCAGGATTTCGGCCAAGACACGGGCATCCATCCGCGAGATCGCCGATCAACTTGGCTACCGGCCCGATCCCGCGATGACGGCTCTGGCAGCTTACCGTCAAGGCCAACGCCAGACCCGCCTCCACGCCAGTCTTGCCCGCAATCGTTCCACCGCCTTGGCCCGGCTCGGTCCTCAAGACCTTTTCAATGAGGAAGTTATTATCCGTCATCCGCACGGTCCGACGTTCCTTACCGGGAAAAATGACATCTTCCTTGTCTTTGACTTTTCGGACAATGTCCTGAACCAGTTTGTCGTTGGAGATGTGCATGTGTTTGGTACCATCAAAGTGGGGGGCACCCCGATTCCAATCTTCCTGGGCGCCCTTCTGATAATCGTCAGACGTGAACCCCTCCCCCCTCAGATCATTTTGGGGAATATCCGATCCGATTTGAACCGATGCGATACCAGCGTAGGTTTCCCGAGGGAAAAGATCGTAGGAAAGCACGGTGTTCGAATCGCGGGGATGATGCCTGAAAAACCACTCTCCCACATTCCCATATAGCGCCCAAGGCACGAAGACCCGGGCACAGAGATCGGACTTACCCGGTGACCAATTCAATAAATACCTGCCAGGAAATGTAGAGGGTTCCCCGCCATGAATAACCAATTTGTTCCTCACTCTCCTTCATAGGATGTAAAAGGCCCTGATCCAAGTTGTAGAGCATCGTTTCTTTAAATAATTGCTCAAAGACCGCTTTAGCATCACCGGGTTCGGACAAAACTTCTACCTCATTAATTTCAATGAAATTACGATGCTGTTCAAAAAGTCCCGCTACATCTTCCGCTTCCAAACAACGGTAAACTTGAAAATGGGGAGGGATTTTCAGACCATACGCCAGCGGATAATCCCATGTAATCCATACCTGTCCGCGGCAATCCGTGGTCGCATAGATTAAATAGGAAAGGGAAATAGCCCCTTGTTTCACTACGGCCAAAGCAGCAGCGTGCGGCTGCTCACTGTGATGAAAGATCCGGAAGCCTTGATCCAAGGGTGAAGGGCGAAGCCACTCATCGGATTCTCTGACGAATCCCAGTTCCCTTAACTCATTACTAATGGGATGGATTTCTGGAAATTCCTCCGCATCTAAGGGCCCCGGCATCAACGTGCGCTTAAGAGAAAACTGGAGCCTACGCGACATCAGCGCAGCCTGACTCACCGGAATAACAAACCAAGCGGTCAATGCCATTAACACCAAATACCAGCGATCCGTTAGAAACCAGACCGTCATCCCTATCGTAGCTAATACCAACCAGACACCCAGTCGCCTGATCCATACTCTCTCATCACGGAAACATGCCGCAGCGGCCAGCACCATGGCACCCAATACCAAAACTTCTCCCAACCAATTCGGAACGTTCACCTTTGCACTATAACCAAGCCGCTATGCCTGAAAAGCTAGTAATCCACATTTAGATAAGGATCACCTAAATAAAAATCATTAGAAGTGCCGCGACGATTAACAACGCGCCGATGAATCGGGAAATCAATACCTCGCGCCCCGCATCTTTCTCAATGTTTTGGAACCAGTGCCCTACCCACCAGACCAAAAGCACACTCCATAACCCACGACTGCTGTAAACAATGTTCGCTCCTGCCGCATCACCGAAATAACCGATAGCAAACGCCAGCAAAATAGCCTGTAAGACAATCAATCCCACCCCCATACCCACATGTCCCCACGTTCCCGCAGGTATCTTCCATATAGGACCCCTGAACATCGGGATCAGAGCAAACGCCAGTACGATGTTCATGGCAGAGGACACTGAAATATAACGATAGAACCCAATATCTTTGGATCCCTCCTGAACCATCACGTCAGCTATGGCAAAACAACAGGCGCTCATCAGTGCCACCAGCACCGTCATCATTAACTCGCGCCGCATTTCTTTACGCGGATCCCACTGTAACAATACGATTCCCACTGAAGTCAACAGGGCGGCCACCCACGTTGACCACCTCAAAGCCTCATCCGTAAAAAGGGTTAGAAACAAGGCCACCAAAACCACCTTGCTACCCAGAACCGGCGTAGCCACGGATACGTCGCCGCGGGTAATAGAGAAAATGGTCAGCAACTGACCCACAAAAAACAGAGTTCCGCAACATACCGGATGCCATAAGGGGTCGGGTAAGGATGGCTCAGCTTCAAACCAGTACAAGGGCGCAAACCCCAAACCAAAGCCCAAGCTGGTCAATGCCGACATGCGCCACGGCCCGTATCCGGCCGCGATGACACGTTTCTGAGAAAGCGCTGCAACGGCGTATAAGAAACCCGAGACTAGAGGCAGAATGAGATACCATCGGTCCATGAGAGGCAAATTCTAACCCGACCTCTCATTTCGTCCACCGATTCGGCGTCCGCACCTCTATAATGATCCTTGGAATGTCGACATCGCTTCTGTGAATGCAGCGGCACCATTCAGTAAGAGCGACACCCCAATCGATAGCAGCATGATCAAAATGGCAAACCAAACCGCATGAGGCTGAGGTTTAAATACCTTCGTTTGATTTCGCCAATGCATAAAAAGCGGATAAAAGATGATAGAACAACAAAATAGGCCCAATATCAGCAAGACAGGATTAACCCTGCTGTATTGACTTGATTCAATCCGACCTTCGTCAACCGCCTTTTTCAGTTCGATAAACTCCAAAACAAACATCACCATCAGAGCAATGTAGCCGAAGATAGCCACACAAGGAACCAGCGCGATCGCGATACCCCAGCATAAATAATCACCAAAATCATACTTAAGGCCTAGCCGACGGGCCTCCGTTCCCTCCACAGGGGCACCAAAGCCAGTTGCAGCACTTGTGACCACCGGCGATCCCGAAGCATCTCCGGGACGAGGCGTCACCGGAATCTCATCCACCACGCCGGGAAGAGCTGTGCTTAATGGCTTCCAATCCTCCATCCCGTCTTTCCAAACCAAATCATCCGCTCGTACTTCCCCACGTGAAAGCATCCTCTTCAATTCGGACTCATCTACCGGCCCGCGTTGTTGTCCATTTACGGCGTAATACCATTGGTTTTCCATGTGGACAACATTCGCCTATCCGCAATCCGGAGGTCAAGCCGCAATATTCATTTTAATAAATAATACGATTCAACGTTAATGTTGAAAGACAACTTTATAATACAAAAGCGGTCATTGCTATTTTTCTTCCTATTGCCATCATCCGACAACCTTAGAATATGAAAAAAATCACTCTCCTTTGCATCGGTTTGGTGCCGCTCTTTCAGGTCTTTGCACAAAACAACGAGATACCCTTGACCACCTCCATATCACGCGTCACGGTTTACCCTGACCGCGCATTGATCTCGCGCAGTGGCACCCTTCCATTGACCGCCGGAATACGTGAAATAGCCATTGGGGCTCTGCCCGCCAGCTTGGATGATGCTTCGATCCGTGCCCGTGGAACCGGCTCCGGCCTTAAAATTCTGGGGGTTCAAATCAAACGGGATTTCGTCGAATCTGCAGAACCCGCCGCCCTCAAGGAACTCCAACAGAGCATCCAGAAACTCGAACAAGCTAATCAGGATCTCCTCGATGAGCAAAACGACCTCAATCAAAAACGCACCCTGTTAGAAAATCTCAGCAACCAGGCAGCTCAACCTTCCAAAAATGAGTCCCGTCTTGGTGCGTCCGAACTTAAATCTCTGGTCATCTACTATGGCGAAGAACGCCTGACCATTTCCAAGCGACTCCGCGAAATCGAGCGTCTCCGCCAGACCCATCAGGAAGAAATCGATCGTCTGCGTGGACGACTCAACACCTTGCAAAGTGCCCAATCGCCCAAAACCCGCAAAGTCGTCGTAGTTGTCGAAGCCAAAAAGGACGGGCAGGCAAAAATAGAAATCGACTACATGGTTCATGGTGCCAGCTGGCAACCCCAATATGATGTATCCGCCACGACGGATTCCCAAGACATCGAACTTACTTCATATGCCATTATCCGCCAAAACACCGGGGAAGACTGGAAAAATATTTCACTTAGCCTCTCCACAGCCCGTCCTCAACAGGCCACCAGTCTTCCCGAACTCACTCCATGGGTGCTGGATTATCGCCATGTTCATCCTCCGGCACCTGCCAGGTATCAGCAAACAAGCCCTCAAGATAAACGCGATCTTTTGCGCAGCCGGGCCTCCGCCCTGATCGCGGGCGCCGACGGAACAGTGGCTTCAGAAGTGCTAGATGAAGATCGAGAACAAGCCGTCGAAGAAACCGCTGAAGTCCAAAAGCGGGGCCTTTCCGCTGTGTTTAATGTCCCGGGTAAAGTCGACGCCCCCTCGGACAACCAACCTCACCGCAGCACCATCTCCATTCAAAAGCTTGTTTCCCAACGCACCTATTTAGCCATTCCAAAAATAACTCCGGGAGCCTATGTCAAAGCCGAGGTCAAAAACACCAACGCCGCACCGCTACTACCGGGGCAAGTCAACTTGTTCATGGAGGGTGATTTTATTGGTCGCAGTCACCTTCCGATGGTAGCACCCGAAGGCACGTTTCACCTTTTCCTGGGTAAAGACGACGCCCTTAAAGTCACCTATAAAGAAAAAGTTCGAAGGGAAGACACCTCCGGTGTGCTCAACAAAACGCGCACCATCCGACTCGGTTACGATATCGAAATTGAAAACTTTAAAAAAGATTCCGTTACCTTGATCGTCCACGATCAACTGCCGGTGGCCAAACCTTCCGAAATCCGCGTGACCCCCCAAAAGTTGTCACCCAAACCGGAAAAACAGGAAAAAGAAACCGGCTTGCTGGAATGGAAGCTGTCTATCGATTCCAAGAAGAAACAAACCATCGAAGCCGCCTACGAAATCACCCTTCCCATCGGGCAGGATATCAGCGGACTCTGAAGGGTTCTGACCGGTGTTTCATCCCGGCCCTTGGGTTTATATCCGGCACAACGTAAGAACAGTTGACTCCAAAAATTTGTCCCGTTCCAGGCCGCCGCTCAACAACTTGAGATGCGCTTGGAAACAAATATCAACGGCTTGGAACCAGCGTTCCGACCCTCTCTGGCCTGCCGCAGTGACCGCGCGCGCCAGCTGATACGGCGCGGGTCGGCTTCCCGTCTTGCTCACCGGTAACAGAGCCTCACCCCGTGGATGCAATTCCGCCTTCACGAACGACCCACTGCCTCCCACCTTCAACCATTTTTTTTCCTTCAGCCATACCGCCAGTGCGGTCATCCGGATGTGGTTGGATAATAAAATCAAGATGCCTACCTCTCCCTCCCCCTGCGCCAACAACTGGCGTAGCAGCGGCACCGCTACCGATACCTGTCCTGAAACCACCGCGTCACACAGATCCCACACCACCATGGATCGATTGGACGACGCGATACGGCGAAAGGATTCCATGGTAACCTCGCTGGACGGGTGAGCAAACAAGCAGAGCTTTTCTATCTCCGATTCCAACATCCGGGTCTGATTACCCACACATTCCACCAGTAAGCCCGCCACTCCGTCTTCGCACTTCAACCCCGCCACTTTCAACCGGCGGCTTACTTCAGCCACCCACGCCGCCTCACCGCGCTCGGTGCGAATATCCGGCAGGTCAACGTGTTCGTGCCGGGTCATTTTTTCGAGTGCTTTAGTGAATGCCTTACGCCGATCCGCGCCCGGTGCGGCCATAATTAGAAAAGCCTCGCTAGGTTGGGTCGAACGGATTACCTCCAAGAGAGCCGCCAGCGCCTCCTTAACTGCCTCACTTCGACCTATTACCGTGTCCTGCAAGACCGTCACATTTTTGGCATACACTACCTTCGTCCCACCAAAAAAAGGCAGTGTCAATAATGCCTCCCTGACCCGTTTCACAAAAACCAATGCGGCTTCCACCGATTCCGCCGTCCCATCGATTTCTTCCAGGTTCATCGGATCTGAAGGGAGGTGCGACTGCACCTGTTCCTTTGATCTGCGCTTTACCTCGTGATCGTCAGATCCGGTAATGAAAACATGCTTGTCGGTTGTCTCTGCCATGATTGACTTCACCTATGGAACATCTTTGGGCACCCTGGCGCAATGCTTATGTGACTGGCACCTCGCCGGAAAAGAATGAAAAGCTTTTTTTTAACATCGGTCAATCCAACGAAGATGCCGCGCATCTTGTCTTCCTCCGCTCCAAATCCGTCTTCGCTGTTCTGAACCGCTACCCTTACAATGCCGGCCATACGCTGGTTGCGCCCTACCGTGAAGTTGGAGATATCCGCCTGCTTTCGAATGACGAAGCGTCGGATTTGTGGAGCACCGTCAATCGGGTTATCAGCCTTCTCGAATCGGCTTTTCATCCGCATGGCTTTAACATCGGAATCAATCAGGGCCGGGCCGCAGGAGCCGGACTTCCCTCCCACCTCCATGTCCACATTGTGCCCCGTTGGGAGCACGACTCCAATTTTATGACTGCCCAGGCGGAAACCCGTATCCATCCCGCCGAGCTGTCCACCATCTACAATAAGCTATCGGATCTGGTGGCAGCCTCCAGAGCATGACCGATGGCAACAGGATAGCAGGATTTTTCTGGTCAGGGTTGTCCGGACATTCCATTTTACACATCATGAAAATTGGCATTGCGGCAGATCACGGCGGGTTTGTAATCAAGAATCGTTTAAAAGAGTCCCTTGCCTCGCTGGGACACGAAGTGGTGGACTACGGACCGGAGGTGATGGATTCCGCCGACGATTACCCGGACTACGGGCGTCCCGCCGCTGAGGCCGTCTCTCGCCATCAGGTGGATCGCTCGATTCTCATTTGCAACAACGGCATCGGCATGAGCATGCTGGCCAATAAATTCCCCGGCGTGCGCGCCGCGCTTGTTTACAATGAGCAAAGCGCCCGTCATACCCGACAACATCATGACTCGAATGTCCTTTGCCTGGGAGGTCAGGAATTTGATGCCGCCACTCTGGAACGTTTCATAGCCCTCTGGCTTGAAACTCCGTTTGAGGGGGGACGCCACCAGCGGCGGATGGACAAAATCCGTGCACTGGAAAAGTAGGCCGCAGCCCCTCCTTCCCCTTTCTTAAGACCCGCCCTGCAACAAGGCATCCGGGTTGAGCGGCTTCAATGCATCGATGACAAAGAGTCCGTTCTTGCGGATCTGTTTGCCATCAAACCATATCTCCCCACCTCCATATTCTTTTCTTTGGATGCAGACCATGTCCCAGTGCACCTGGGATCGGTTCCCGTTATCGGTCTCCTCATAGGCTTGTCCGGGTGTGAAGTGGAACGATCCAGCGATTTTTTCATCGAAAAGAATGTCCTGCATCGGTTTCAAGATATAGGGGTTGAATCCTAGCGCGAATTCCCCGATGTAACGTGCGCCTTCATCTGAGTCGAGAATCTCATTCAAACGTTTGGTGTTTGAGCTGGTCGCCTCCACGATTTTTCCTTTGCGGAAAACCAAACGGACCCGGTCAAAATGCACCCCTTGATAAACGGTGGGCACATTATACTGAACCACCCCTTCGACACTGTTGCGCACCGGGCACGAAAACACCTCACCATCGGGAATATTCCGCTTGCCGGTGCACACGCTGGCGCCGATGCCCTTGATGGAAAAGCTGAGATCGGTGCCCGGCCCTTTGATCTGCACCCGGTCGGTTTTTTCCATGAGCTTCTTAAGCCTTAGTGCGCCCTTCTCCATGCGCCGATAATCCAGCGTGCAGACTTTGAAATAAAAATCCTCGAAGGCCTCGGTGCTCATTCCTGCCTGCTGCGCCATGGCGGAGGTGGGCCAGCGCAATACCACCCATTTGGTATGGTTAACCCGAAAATTCTGCACCGGACGCATTTCCTTTAAGGCATGACGCATACGCGCGGGATCCACATCACTGGTCTCGAAAATATTATGTGCTCCCCGCAACGCGATGTAAGCGGACATTTTCTTCATACGGGCCATTTCCAAACTACGGGTCAGTGTCCAGCGCTCCGATTCGGCGGAAGATAAAATCTCCCGCTGGATACGCGATGAATTCCACTGGACGTAAGGCACTCCGCCGCGCGCACGCACCGCACGCACCAGAGCGATGACGATTCCCTCCGGGACATCGTAGGCATCTATGAGCACATTTTCACCCCGGCGGACTTCTGTGGAATACGCCGACAACATGTTGGCCAAGGCCAAATAACGAGGATCCATCCATAAAATCTACTTGTTTCCGAATTGGACACAATACCGCTAAGATAGCATAATGAACATTATGAGAAGAGTGACTTGCCCGGGGTTGGTTCTGTCCATAGGGGTTCTATTGGCTGTTTTGCTCCCGACAGAAATTCATGCCAAGGATCCGGAAACTAAAACCGAGATCGAAAAAGAGGGGGCCTCCATTGTAGGGCAAGCGATCATTGAACTCAACGTCGGCGTCAAACAATACCTCAAGGGCATGGAACTGGTTCTCTTGCCCGAATCCGTTGCTGGCGAAATCAAGGAAATCCGAAACACCCGTTGGCTGGAAAGCGCCTCACGACTCAACTTTAATGCTGGATACGAATATCTGGACTTAGCCGCCATGGGCACTCATGCGGTTACTCATGCGCTGGATCGGGCACGAACCGATGCCGAAGGAAAGTATTTCTTTCATCATGTCGAGCCGGGACACTATAGGATCTACGCTCAATATAAGAGCCGCTACGCCGCAGGCTATTGGCTCATACCCATCCATGTGGTCTCGCCCACCGACACGGTCAAGGTCGACATCAACAATGGTAACCTTGAAGAAATCTATAACCGGAATCTGCGTTAACTGCCATTCGGATAGAGCAGCGGTGCACCCCAGCTTTAGTAGTGTAGGAACCATTCCTTGGGAGCCACAGACGGAGAAATTTCTTCAGCTTGGATAACGATAAAGCGGCGTCCTTCTTCAAATACCGGCTCCACCCGCCCGACGATCTTTACCCAGGACATATCCTTGATGGCTGTAGCTTCCTGATCCGCTTTGACCATCACGCCTAAAGGCCGTGCATCCGCAGCACAACAGACCATCATAAAGCGAACCAACAGAAAGCGGTCGCCCCTAGGATTACGGTTGCGCGCCTCCACCTTCTGACCCAATACCTCCACGCGGCCACGCGACAACGCGCGAGCGAACCCCTCGTCCACATTGGCCATGACTACATCTGAAAGACTCAATCTCCAAGCCCCTTGGTCGGATTTTTCCACCATACTTAAAAACCCTTCATCTTCTAAAGCTCCTTCGTCCGTGGCATAGGATGTTTTTGTTTCATCCGCCGAAGCGGATAGCGAAAGGATTTCCGACATAACGATCGGTGCCGCACGGCGTGCCTGTGGATAGTCCATAACCCCACGAAAAAAGACGGCCTGGGCACCATAGCCCTCACCCGCTCCATAAAAGGCTGTCCATGCGGGTAAAACGAGCACCACCCACCACAACACCTTCCACCACTTGAAGCCCGAACGTCCACCACCGCAGGATTCACAAACCTCACCACGGGGTGCGGGACGCCAGCACAATAATACTCCCATCACCCCCAGCACCACGCCGGACACCAGAATCAGAGGCCTGAAACCGGGATGCAGAAAAAAAGCCAGTCGATCCTGCCAAACCAAGGCAAGCAGCAATGAAGCCCATGACAAGACAACCCACGTCACCCCATCGATATGCCACCTTACCACGCCAGAACCTCCGCAAGTTGACGACATAAAACTAAAACCAGCAACCCTGATCCCAAAATCATACCGGCTATGAAACGTTTTTGGAACACCGTGGCGTAAAGGGCGACTAATTTTAAATCCGCAACGGGTCCAAAAACTAAAAACGCTAATTTCGCAAAAATAGGAAATGAAAAAAAGCTCGCCGCGATAAAAGCATCCGATGTGCTGCAAAGCGAAAAAACAAACGCCGCTCCCATCAAGGTCAGGATGGGGGTCACCACACCGGAAGCCAGTCGCTCCATCTGGGAATGATCAAATCCTGTATTGAAAAGAGAGGCCATCGCGGCACCCAACACCAGAAAAAACATCACGTCCGTGAAGTCATGCGCCGACACCCCCAAGGCACGACGCAACCGATGATGCCATCCCATCGGCGCATGATGATGGTGGTGGTGTCCGCTGATTGAAAGAACGCCGGGTTTTAAAACCTGTTCAGGACGCAGGCGCAAAACCACCAAGCCCACGCACAAGGCGACCACATACCCCATGACCAAGCGCAGTGAAGTCACCCACATCGGATCTTGACCCTTGAACGCCACATAGGTGCTCAGCAATACCACCGGGCTGACAATAGGGGCGGCAAGCATATAGGTTACCGCACAGGACAAGGGAAGCCCCTTGCGCAGAAGCCTGCGGATCACCGGAACCACCCCGCACTCACACATCGGAAAAATCAAACCCAGAAATCCGCTAAGCACCGTCGCACCTAAGCGGTTACGCGGCAGCCACTGCTCCATTTTTCCGGGTGGTAAAAACTCATCAATAAACCCTGAAATCAAGGTCCCTAAGAGCACAAACGGCAGCCCTTCCAGCAGCACGCTCAGGAATGAAAGGGCAAAGTCTTGGAAGGAAAAAACAAACATCCCGCTTCTTTCTAGCCGGCGCGTTCTGAACAGAGTCCGCATCTGCCAAAGAGTGTGATTTCATGCCCCTCAAGCTTAAAGCCATCGGGCAGAAGTTGGTCAAGATCACCCACACAGCCATCCACATCGAAAACCTTTTCACAATGGCGGCAGACAAAGTGATGGTGATGTTTTTTATGACAAGATTCATAATGCGGCGTTTGACCTGGAAGCTCAACCACGCGGACGCGATGCTCTTCCTGTAGCCGCTTAAGCGCTCGATAAACCGTTGCCATACCGATTCCCGGAACTAAGGAGGCAGCCCTTGCCTCGATGTCCTGGGCGGTAAGCGGATGAGTGGCTTCATCAAGCACACTCACGATAGCCTCTTTCTGACGGGTGCGGCGCGGACGAGTTATCATAAAAGATCCATATGGTGAGTCTGACGAGCTGTCATCATCAGGTCGTTAAAGAGCGGATTGAGTGCCTCACATTCAGAAGCCAAGCAACCTTCGCGCACGGTGAGCCCCTTTTTTCGCAGCCATTCCAATCCGCAGCCTCGATGCATCGGATTGGGATCGACGGTTCCGACCACCACGGTGTGGATACCCGGGCAGGCTAGAATTCGATCCGTGCAAGCACCCGTGCGCCCGTGGGTGGAACAGGGTTCCAATGTCACATAGAGAGTGGAGTTGTCGGGCACCGCGCCATCAAGCGACTCAATAGCCATACGTTCTGCGTGAGGAGCTCCATCACATGCATGGAAACCCTCAGCCACAATCTTTCCATTATGAACAAGGATGGCACCGACCCGTGGATTGGGCCGGGTTTCTTCTTCCGAAACTCTGCAGGCTAGTTCGATGCAGCGCCGCATGAAATGTTCATCGGTATCATTTACTGTCATGGGAGTGATGAGGGTGTCGTGCATTGGGAACTGGATCGAAGCCTGAACCTCCCCAAGGATGACAGCGCACGATGCGTTTGAATGATAAAAAAAATCCATTCCAGAGCCCATGTTCGCGCAGTGCCATGATGGCATATTCGGAACAAGTGGGATGGAACCGACAACAACCACCCGCCCCGGATAAAGCGGTAAGAAGGGGTGACAAAAATATTTGATACCCGCGTATCAGGAGAATCAAAAAGGACGTCATACGTTTATATCTTTTGTTCCAACTCGTAACCGCCCGGCACATCCTTGATCATCCAACCGGAATCCAGAACGTGTTGACGAAGTGCATCCGCCCGAGCCCACTCTTTGTTCTGTTTAGCCTCCCACCGCTGACGGGCCATCAACTCAATTTCAGTTGGCACCGAAATGCGGATCGCAGCGGGCTCTTTCAAACTGAAGCCGAACATCTCCATGATTTTCCTGAACGAGTCGGCTTCTTGGCCCCAATTCTGTGCAGATCCACCCCCGGATTTGAAATCCATTTCTGCCTCTCCGACAACGGAGAACAAGGCTCCTAATGCCTTCGGTGTGTTTATATCCTCACAAAGAGCCTCCACAACGGGATGGAAACGGCCCCATGAGTCGATGTGTTGGCTTCCCTGTTTTTGAAGCGCGGCAGAGAACGCGCGCAGCCGTTTTAGAGCGGATGCCGCGGCATTGAGATTGTCCCGAGTGAAGTTAAGAGGTTGCCGGTAGTGTCCGGAAAGGAGCACGAATCGAAGTTCCTCTTCAGTGTGTCCCCACGAGACCACATCATCCAGCGTGAACAAATTTCCGAGTGATTTGCTCATTTTCTCTCCCTCTATGCGGAGATGGGCCACGTGGAACCAATGTCGGGCAAACCGCCCGCCCAAAGCACCACAGGTTTGTGCGATTTCATTCTCGTGATGTGGAAAAATAAGATCCACACCGCCGGAATGCAGGTCAAATTCTGATCCGAGGTATTTGCAACTCATAGCACTGCATTCGATGTGCCAACCTGGACGACCACGTCCCCAAGGACTGTCCCAGGCATTCTCGCCATCTTCAGGCTTCCAGGCCTTCCACAGGGCAAAGTCTCCTACTCCTTCTTTGGCATACTCATCGTCACTGTTGAGACGCTGGTCGGCATTAACTCGGAGATCTTCGAGTCGCAGCCCTGAAAGTTTTCCATAGTCCGGCCATGCCGCGATGCGGAAATAAACCGACTCATCGGAAGCTTTATAGGCCAGCCCTTTGTCTAGTAAGGCTTTGATCATGTCGATTTGTTCAGCGATATGTTCAACCGCCGAGGGGGCCACATGGGGAGGTTTTAAGCTAAGGCGTTCGGAATCCTGTTCAAAGCGTGTGCGCCAGAAGGTGGTGAACTCGTTGAGACTTTGTCCCGCAGCCTGACTGCCACGGATCGTTTTATCATCCACATCGGTGATATTGCGAACATGAAATGTCTCCATACCCAAACCCTCACACACTCTGCGGAAGACATCCTGAAGAATAAAAGTCCTGAAGTTGCCGATGTGAGCCGGGCCGTAAACCGTTGGTCCGCAGCAGTAGAAACGAAACTGATTTCCATCGCTTGGAAAAACAACATCATTCTGTCGGGATAGGGTATTATAAAGCTTA
>JBHJOR010000009.1:0-61295 GCA_050329585.1 Methylacidiphilales bacterium
TTTGAAGCTGGCGGATGCGTTCGCGGGTAACGTTCATTTTTTTACCCACCTCTTCCAGGGTCAAGGCTTTGGACCCATCCATGGGAAACCTGAGGCTGATAATAGTTCGCTCTCTCTCATCTAAAAGCGGGAGCAGTCGGGCAATGGATTCTTTAAGGGCCTCGCTGGTCATCTGATCTCCGGGATCGTTGACCGATTCATCGGCAATCAAATCGCCCAGCTCGGTGGAATCGTCGTCACCTACCAGATGATTCAAGCTGGTAGGGCGCATGGAAACGCGACGCAGTTGGGCGATTTTCCTCAATGGCATATTGAGTTCGTCGGCCAACTCTTCATCTGTGGGTTCACGTCCGAGCTCTTCGGTCAATTGGCCCGCCAGGCGGCGCAGGCGAGCGAGCTTGTCTACGAGGTGCACTGGAAGCCGGATGGTTTTACTTTGGTTGGCCAAGGCTCTCTTGATACCCTGCTTGATCCACCACGCGGCATAGGTGCTGAACTTGACGCCTCGCTCAGGATCAAAGCGCTCGACAGCTTTCATCAACCCGATGTTACCCTCAGAAATCAAATCAATTAGGGGCAGTCCGTAGTTGGCATAGTCCTGGGCAATTTTAATGACCAAACGCAGGTTGGCCTGAATCATTTTTTCACGCGCTGCCGAATCACCTTTTTTAATGCGACGTGAAAGCACTTTTTCTTCGTTGACGCTGATCAAAGGCAGTGAACCGATGTCTTTCATGTATGCGCCTAAAGGGCCTTCTGAATGGAATTCGGACATGGAAACCTGTTGATACTAAAAAAGTGAACATGATGAAATAAAAAAAGGGGGGATGAACCTAAAAAAGTCCATCCCCCCTAGGTTAATATGTTTAAGTGCTTGAACGCTTCAGGCTAACGCCGCTTGGGCCGCAGCCAGACGTGCCACCGGCACGCGGAAGGGCGAGCAACTCACGTAGGTGAGGCCGACCTTATGGCAGAACTTGACCGAATCGGGATCTCCGCCGTGTTCACCACAGATGCCAAGCTTGATATTCGGATTGGTCTTGCGGCCTTTATCGATGGCAATTTGGATCAGCTGACCAACGCCTGAGGCATCCAGCGTGGCGAAAGGGTTCCGTGAGAACACCTCGGCCTCAGTATAGGCGTTGAGGAACGATCCCATGTCATCGCGGCTCATTCCCAAGGCAGTTTGAGTCAGATCATTGGTGCCGAAGCTGAAGAACTGCGCGGTTTGGGCGATTTCATCAGCGGTAACCGCTCCACGGGGAACTTCAATCATGGTGCCGACGAGGTAGCTGAATTTAACGTTCTTTTCAGCCATGACCTCACGGGCTACGCGATGGACGATTTCGACCTGTAGATCCAGCTCGCGTTTGAATCCTACCAGCGGAATCATGACTTCCGGGTTCACTTTGATTTTCTCAAGAGTGACATCGGCGGCCGCTTCAAAGATGGCCCGGGCCTGCATTTCGGTGATTTCCGGATAGGAAATTCCCAGACGGCAGCCGCGGTGACCCAGCATGGGGTTAAATTCATGCAAGTCATGCACACGCTTGGAAATTTTTTCCGGTGCAACCCCGATTTTCGAAGCCAATGAGTTCTGCGAAGTGTGATCGTGCGGCAAAAACTCGTGCAACGGAGGATCCAGCAAGCGGATGGTCGCCGGCAGCCCCTTTAGAGCTTTGAAGATCCCCGTGAAATCTTCACGCTGGTAAGGGAGCAGTTTAGCCAGCGCGTCTTTACGGTCTTCCAAGTTGTCGGCCAAGATCATTTCACGCATGGCGTCGATCCGCTCACCCTCGAAGAACATGTGCTCGGTGCGGCATAGACCGATTCCGGTGGCGCCGAACGCGATGGCATTTCGGGTTTGTTCCGGATTGTCGGCATTAGTGCGCACATGGAGGCGGGTTACTTTCGAACACCAGTCCATCAGTTGTTTGAAGTTTTTAAACTTCTCGGTTTTCTGAGCGTCCGTATCTCCATAAAGCAAGCCGGTGATGATTTCCGAAGGAGCGGTAGGAATTTCTCCTCCATAAACGGTTCCACTGGTGCCATCGATAGAAAGGAAGTCACCTTCGGCGAAGGTTTGTCCCGACACGCTGACCGTTTTCTTGTCGTAATCGATCTGAAGAGCGGAGGCACCACAAATGCAGACCTTACCCATTTGACGGGCAACCAAAGCCGCATGGGAAGAGACGCCGCCTTTGGCGGTGAGGATACCTTCTGCGGCGATCATACCCCGAAGATCTTCGGGAGACGTTTCGTTGCGCACTAGGAGAACTTTTTCTCCGCGATCCGCAGCGGCTGCGGCGCGATCTGCGTTGAGGTAGATCTTGCCGGAAGCGGCACCCGGGCCCGCTGGCAGACCGGATGCAATGGGGGTGACTTTCTTGATTTCATTGGCATCAAAGACCGGAGCCAGCAATTGATCCAGCTGGTCGGCTGGGTTCCGATGAATGGCGGTTTTCCAATCGATCAGTTTTTCTTTGACCATGTCCATGGAGAACTTCAGCGCGGCCATAGCGGTGCGCTTGCCGTTGCGGGTCTGGAGCATGAAGAGTTTGCCTTCTTGGATGGTGAATTCGAAGTCTTGCACATCCTTGAAGTGTTTTTCCAGGGTGGCGCGCACTTTTTCGAGTTCTGCGAATGGTTTAGGCAGTTGTTTTTTCAGCAGGGCCACCGGTTCGGGAGTGCGGACGCCGGCTACGACATCTTCGCCTTGGGCATTGATGAGGAATTCGCCGTAAAATTCTTTAACTCCATTGGCCGGGTTGCGGGTAAAGGCCACGCCGGATCCGGAGGTTTCACCGGTGTTGCCGAAGACCATGGCTTGGACGTTGACCGCCGTGCCCCAGGCCGCAGGAATATTGTATTTGCGACGGTACACAATGGCCCGGTCGTTCATCCATGATCCGAAGACCGCACCCACTGCACCTTTGAGCTGATCCCAGGGATTGGCCGGGAACGAGTGGCCGGTGCGCTCTTTAACCAGAGCCTTGAAGCGCTTGACCAGTTCTTTTTGGTCTTCGGCGGTCAATTCACTGTCCACTAAATCGCGTCCATACGTTTGGTGTTTATAGTGCTCGATGACCAATTCAAAGGGTTCGTGATCTTCACCTTCGCGTTTTTGCACTCCCAGAACGACGTCACCATACATTTGAACGAAGCGGCGATAGCAATCCCAGGCAAAGCGTTCGTTGCCGGTGGCCGTGGAGAGAGCCAGAACGGTTTCATCGTTGAGACCCAGATTGAGAATGGTATCCATCATCCCAGGCATGGAATCACGTGCGCCGGAACGGACCGCGACGAGTAGGGGAAATGCTTTGGAATCACCAAACTTCGTGCCCATGATTTTTTCCATGTTCTGCACGCCTTTTTCGATCTGACCCTGGAGTTCTTTGGGATAAGTCCGTTTGTGATCGTAAAAATAGGTACAAACCTCGGTGGTGATCGTAAAGCCTGGAGGCACCGGGAGACCGATGCGGGTCATTTCCGCCAAGTTGGCACCTTTGCCGCCGAGCAGTGCTTTCATGGTGCCGTTACCGTCGGCCTTGCCGTTGCCCCACGTGTAAACGTATTTGGGATTTTTACCGCTGGCCTTGGATGCCGGGGCTTTTTTGGCGGATTTTATTGGGGAAGCTTTCGAGGAGCTTTTGGAGGACTTAGTAGAGGACTTGGAAGTAGACTTAGCTACGGTTTTTTTGGCGGGGGATTTTTTCTTAGGCATAAATGGGGTTGAGTAGTTGGGTATAATAAAAGGAAGGAATTAAGCGGAAGCGGCGCGTCGAGGCAAGTCTTGATGAAAAAAAATCCAACCGGACTCTGTCAGAAGATTTTCTTCAGGGCTTGAAGCAAAGCTTCTACCATCCGCTCGGCTTCAAGAGAGGTGGTGCAGTAAGGGGGCATCAGCACCAGAACATCGCCCACCGGACGCGTGAGTAAACCTATCTGAGCGGCCTGCTGACAGACCCGTGCTCCGGTGCGCAGGGCCGGATCAAAGCGGGTTCGGGTAGCCGCATCTTGAACCAGCTCAATCGCCAGGATGGTGCCTTCCTGCCGTACATCGCCCACATGGGGGTGTTCCCAAAACAAGGAAGAGAGTTCAGCCAGGGTCTGGTTCAGGTATTGTCGATTGCTACCCGATTCCGGGGTTTTCAGCTCCTGCCAGGAGGCCATGGCCGCTGCACAGCCCAGAGCATTTCCCGAGTAACTGTGTCCATGAAAAAACGTTTTCTCCAATCCATTGGAAAAACCTGAAAAAAGCGACTCTCGACAAAGTGTTGCGGCGAGGGGAAGGGTGCCCCCGGTAAGCCCTTTTGCCAGCGCGATGACATCCGGCCGCACCTCCTCATGCTGATAGGCAAAGTCGGGCCCTGTGCGACCGAATCCCGTCATCACTTCGTCTAATACCACGAGTGCTCCGGATTGCTGAGCCACGGCGGCGGCTTTTTCCAGATAGCCATGGGGATGCATCACAAAGCCGGCGGCTCCTTGAACGCGGGGTTCAAGCACAAAGGCCGCAGCGGTGTCACCAGCTGATTGAAAGGTTTTTTCCACCGCATCCAAACACTCCCAAGAACATTGCCGATAGGTTCGGGCATCGGCCTTTTCAGGGCGGGCGCGGTTGTAAGGGCAATGGTAACATCCCGGGCTCATCACCTCGGTGCTGGGGAAAAGAAGACTTTCAAAAGGTCGATGAAACCCGGTGCTATGCCCCATACTCATCGCCCCCACCGTGTCACCATGGTAGCCCGAACCGAGCGATATGATCCGGGTGCGGTGAGGTTGTCCATTTTGTTGGAAAAACTGAACGACCATTTTGAGTGCCGTTTCCATGGCCGTGGATCCATCATCGGAAAAAAAACAGCGATCCAGACCGGTTGCTTGGCACAGTTCTGCTGCTAGCAGCGGTGCCCGATCGTTGCTGATACCCAAAAAAGAGCTGTGAGCGATGCGATCCAGCTGATCTTTGATAGCTTGATGAATGCGCGGGTTGCGGTGGCCGTGGAGATTAGTCCAGATGGATGCATTGCCGTCGAGATAGTGACGTCCCTCCGTATCCATTAAAGTGCAGCCATCGCCTTCGGCTATCACGATTGGCTCGAAAGCGGGATCCAGCCAGAGGTCATTGGGCGTGAAGGGATGCCAGACATGGCGTTTATCCAATTCGATAAGTTCCCGGGTCTTCATGCGGGCTTCAAGTCGCCATCCATCTCCGGACATACCTCACGGAGAGCACTAAAAAGTCGATCCAGATCCGATTCGTTTAGTAGTGCATTGATGGAGATGCGCAGTCGGGCACTGCCCAGAGGAACGGTCGGAAAACGGATCGCGGGAACATAGATGCCCTGTAAGCCCAACGTTTTGGAGAGTTGAAGCACCTTGTTTTCCTCATACACTGTTAGTGGAATAATCTGGCTCAATACCGGCACACCGGAGGGAGCCTGATGATGACAATGGCCCACCAACCGTGCTAATTTTTGCCTTCGCTTAGCACCCTCCGCGGACTGAATCAGCCGCACGCCCTTAAGTGCTGCGGCGACCGCTGGCACCGGAGGCGCGGTGGTAAATAGAAAACTGCGTGCCCGTTGTCGAAGCAGTTGAATGGTGTTCGCACTCGCGGCCACAAATCCCCCCATGGAACCCACCGCTTTGCCCAGCGTTCCCAATTGAATTTCCACTCCTTCAGACAGTTGTGCCGAGTCGATCAGTCCCTGACCGTGGCTTCCTAGGGAGCCAAAGGCATGGGCTTCATCCACCAACAACCACGCGCCCCATTTTTCCTTCAACTCAACCAACGCTTTAAGATCTGCCCGATCACCTTCCATTGAATAGAGAGACTCAACCACCACCAACACCGGATGCGTCTTGCTCCGTATGCGTTCTTGTTCGAGAATATCGTCTAAGTGCTGCAGGTCATTGTGGCGAAACATGCGAGTCCTCGCTTTGGATAGACGTGCACCATCCCAGAGACAGGCGTGGGCTTTTTCATCAAGAATGACCGTGGCCTGACCGTCTATCATCGCGGGTATAGCACCGATCGACGCGCTGTATCCGCAGGGAAAAACCAGGGTGGCCTCGGTTTGTTTGGCCTTGGCCAATGCATTCTCTAATTCGTCGATCAAGGCGGTGTTTCCAGCGAGCAGTCGTGCAGAGCGCGGTCCTAAACCATCTTGAACCAATGCCTTGCGCGCCGCTTCCACCACCTCGGGATGAGACGCCAAACCCAGATAATCGTTGGATCCGAAATTGAGCGTATCCGGGGGCAACGTCCGGCAGTGGCGCGTAATCAGCCGCTCATCATCTTCTTGCAGTCGAGTCGCTGCCACGTCTTTCCAAAGCGGTCCAGTCATAACGTTTCTCCATGGATCATGAGGAAATCAGGCGGCACGGTCGATTCGATAATATGCCTATATGGGTTAGCCGGTGGATGGCCGGGTTCAAAAGCAAATGCCACCACATCGGCCAAGGCACCCGGCTCGATAACTCCCAGTTTTCCTTGCATACCCAGCGCGCTGGCCGGACGTTGAGTCACCCCTTCCAGCCACCATTTGAAGGTCTTGTGAGGATACTGCGCGGAGGCATGACGTATTTCAGCTCTTAAATCAAGCGTATGGTTACTGGCAAGGCTATCAGTGCCGATCAGGATATCGGATCCGGTGGCCTCGATTTCATCCAGGGGAAAGCGACGATGCCTGAAATAATCATGACAAAGCGGGCAATGTACAACCTGAAGAGGCTGCTTCCGCAAATGTTCATAGTCGTACTCTTGAAGGTAGTTGAGATGAACTGCCAGACACTGTTTGTTGAGCAGACCGAATTCCATTAAATGCGAAAGTGGAGATCCGTGTCCGCAATCCGACATATCTCGACCCAAGGAGGATAAGAACGTGAACATTTCACCCGCGCCATAGAGAAACATTTCCTGTTCATCCAGAGATTCAGCAATATGAGTGGTGAAAAGCATCCCCATGGTTTCACTGCAATGTTTGGCAAGACGAAACAACTCGATACTAGCGGTATACGGGGCGTGTGGAGCCAGTCCGAACCCTCCCAGCCAATCCGCGCGGGACTCAAAAAAATGAAGTGCGCCCATCAGCGTATCGTCGCCGGAGATGCGCGTGCGCACATCGATCAGTTCCAAAAACCACCACACCCGTAGCGGTGGACGTTCCAATTTTAATAAGAGTTCTGGAAAGGCCGCAAGGTTACAAACGCTGGTGCACCCGCTGCGCAAAAGCAGTTCGTAACCTTCTTGGATCGCCTTCAGATAATCTTCCGGTTGCAGGGACTGCTTCAACGCATTGATGCGTTTAATCCAATTGGTAAACGTATGACCTTGAAAAATGGCACCCCGTAACCCGGTGTAATCCAGGTGGCAGTGGCTGTTGATCATACCGGGCATCAAAATATGATGATCAAGGCACACCTCCTCTTCTCCAGGTGCGGGAGTTAAACGGTCACCACATTCCACAATGAGTTCATCTCTCACGCGGATAGATCGGTGCGGAGAAAGTTCTTCCCCGGTCATGCTGAGAATGAGGGGGGCCTGGATGACCATGGCTCAGTGATCTTGGACGGCTAGCGCGAGTCTGCAATCATTCATACAACGCATAGTCCATCAAAGGCGTGCTAGGAAACGTGACTTCACTTAGCGGTTGCGTTTTTAATACACAGCGATGAGGTCATGCGCGCTTGAACAGGATGGTGACTGCAATAGGTCCCCGTAATCGCAGCCGTTTCCGCAGGTTCAACTGAGGCCGCTAAGGGCACGTAATGATTGCCGCACCAGACGCCGTTAGTCGGATCGATTCCTTTCCAACCCGCTCCCGGCAGATAGACCTCAGACCACGCATGCAACGCGTGGGCACCCTGCTCATGCTCTGGATCGTGCTGAGAAGAGCAGAGATAACCACTTACAAATCGGGCGGCGAGTCCCCAAAAGCCGCAGAGTGAGTTAAAAAGCACCGCGTAATCACGGCAGCTTCCGCTCTTTTTTTCAACCGTTTCTTCCGGAGTTTGAATGCCGGGTTCATCCCGGATTTGATACTGAATGGCGCGATGAAGAAACTGAGAGGCGTGGGTCAGAAACGTAACGGTTTCACCGGAGGCTTCCAGTGAGCATTCTTGTATCCAATCCCGTAATGTCGAATTCGACGGCGATTTAAGAAAGGTGCTCAATACCTGACGTTCCACCGGAGAGTATTCGAACGGCAGGGTCACTGCATGAGTATCCAATAAAAAATCGAAAGGCGATTCCTGAGTATTTTCGATTTCCATTTCCACGTTGACGCATAATTGACGCGACTGCTCCATGGTGAAAAACTTAGCCGCCGCGTTCCCATCTGCGTCACGTGTCCAGTGGATGGTTCCTGATGGAAAAACTTGCAGGTGATAGGACTTTATCAACAGCCATGGATCCAAACGGGGATGGAGGCGCAGCCACTGCGGGGTAAATCCCACGGTTTCATCATAAAAATATTCGGTGTGATGTTGGATCTGGAAACGCACGGGCAAAGCATGAGGGCATTCCGCTAAACTGCAACTGCGGAGAATCTTCTTGCCAAAGAGGAGCGATTGAGGATTGATTACTTATGGAATCCAACACGGCCCATCCGTATCCCTACTCCACTTCCATGTTCCTTGATGCCGATGCCTTTTTCGCTGCTCAAGGAAGTATGGCGCTGACCTATGACGATGTATCGTTAGCGACCAATTATTCCGAGATCCTGCCGAGGCAGACCTCACTTGAAAGCCGCTTGTCCGACTCGCTCACCCTGCCACTACCGATTCTGTCGGCTGACATGGATACGGTGACGGAATCCAAAATGGCCATCGCCATGGCACTCAACGGCGGCATGGGATTGATACATTACAACATGTCCCTCAAAAATCAGGTCAAGCAGGTGGCCCGCGTGAAAAACCATATTCACGGACTGATCCAAGACCCCATTACCATTCAGCCCGGCATGATCATTGGTGATGTGATGGCGATGATTGAATCGAAGGGATATTCCTTTTCCACATTCCCGGTGGTCGATGAACAAGGTGTGCTAATCGGTTTACTTCCTGGTATGGTGGTCAAACATCGTTACTCGGCGCGCAAAGTGTCTGAGGCCATGACCGGACGCAGCGAGTTGTACACGCTTCAAGAGAAAGAATTGGGCGATAATCCGGTAGCCCGGGCGGATCGATTCTTCAATGAACACATGGGCATCCATAAAATTCTCATCGTGGACGAAAAAGACCGCCTCTGCGGCCTGTTCACTCTCAGTGATATCGAACAAATCTCCGAGGAGGCCCGATCCCACCAACGCCCCGCTCGCGACGAGAAATTCCGGCTCCGTTGCGGGGTTGCGGTGTCAGCCACGCGAAACAGTGCAGGAGAATTGGACGGGACTTCTTTGATTCAACACGTCGAACAATTGGTTCAGGAGGGTGTGGATGTGGTGGCCATCTCGACCGCACATGGTTTTTCCTCCGGGGTAGGAGAAGCCGTGCGGCTCTTGCGAGACGCATTTCCAAGCCTGACGCTCATCGCCGGAAATGTCACCAGCGGGGAAGGAGTGCGTTACCTGCGTGAAGCCGGAGCCGACGCTGTCAAAGTCGGTCAAGGACCAGGCTCGATTTGCACCACCCGCGTCGTCGCGGGGGTAGGGATTCCACAGCTTAGTGCCTTGTATTCCGCTTCATTGGCAGCTCGTGAGACCGGTGCCCGGCTGATTGCCGATGGAGGTATAAATAAATCCGGGGACATCGTCAAAGCTCTGACTTTGGCAGATGCCGTGATCTGTGGAGGGATGCTTGCCGGTTGCCCTGAAGCACCGGGGAAAATCATCGAGATCAACGGGAAACTTTATAAGGAATACCGCGGCATGGGTAGTATTGAAGCCATGAGAGCTGGCTCCGCCGCTCGTTATGGGCATGAGGCTCCGCAGGCGAAGAATCAGCAAAAGGTGGCGGCCGAAGGCATTGAAGCCCTGAAGGAGGTATCCGCTTCGGTGGATCTCATTCTGAACCAATTGGCCGGTGGCATCCAAAGCGGTATGGGATATCTGGGAGCGGCGGTTTTGTCACAGCTTAAAGAGAAAGCACGCTATGTGCGGGTCTCCCCGGCAGGACAGAAAGAAGCATCACCTCATGATGTCGTGGAAGTCAAAACCACCCAAAGTTGAGCCCTCTTTCTTTTTGTCTAATCCAAGTTCTCGCTGCTACCTAAATTCCACCCTCCCGAGAGAATAAGGTTCGATCCACTACAATAACGCGCAGCGGGATGAATGAGAAAATCAATCGCATGAAGGATATCCGCCGTGGTGCCGTAGCGCCCGGTAGGCATTTGATCTAGTGGAGGAGGGGAGATGCTGTTTTCGAGGATACCGGGTGAAATCATATTGCAGGTCACGCCATGCGGGGCTTCGCATCGGGCAAATGAGCGCATTAACATCACCAGCCCGGTTTTACCCATATGATAAGAGGGAGCCCGCCCGCGAGCTCCCAAATGCTCACAACTTGAATCCCCTATCGTTATAATGCGCCCGGTGGAGCTTTTCCTCAAATGGGGTAACATCTCGCGGGTTAAAAAATAAAAGGCCGTCGCGGTGGTGTCGATACCTAGGCTCCATGTCTCGGCGTCGGCTTCCAAAAAAGGAACAGGATCATAGACGCCGGCATTGTGAATCAATACATCCAGATGATCGCTGGGGCACTGGGACGACCAGGTTCGGCAAAGTGCTTTAACATCGGCTTCCTTAGTTAAATCACCGGCAAGCAACATAGCATGGCCTCCTGCTGAACAGATCGACTGCTGCAGTGCTTCCCCCGTTTGGATAGCGCGATGCACATGAATAGCTGTGGCGTAACCCTGCGCTGCCAGATGTTTCGCTATGGCTTGTCCTAGCCATGATCCAGCCCCGGTAACCAGTGCCGTTTTCATGACGGGTTAAGGCAGGTCATGGTATCCACGATGGCTTTAATTTTACTCACCTCATGGGTTCGCAAGAGCGATGTTTTTCCCAGCAAGGCCGCCACGGCAAACAGTGACTCCGCCGAGCGAACTTCTTCTCCGAAAAATTCGAATGCGTGTGGTAGTGCATGACATACGGGCCATCCTAAATCATGCAGCCGGAACGTTTCCAACAAGGTTCTCCACTGGTAACGCACACGCTGGGCACTGTCTCCCAGATTTCGGTAATAAAATCCAAGTCCGGGATCCATCCAGATAGCCTGAACTCCAGCCTTTTCCGCGGCTGTGATCTGCTCCTTAAAAAAAGTGTGCAGGAGGTGGAGATGATCTTCCACCACGTTGAAATCCTCAGCTTCACGCACATGAGCGGCTTGCACATAACAAATAATCACCCCGGCCTGATGCTGAGCTGCCAGGTCAAACATCTTTTGATTCTGAGACGGACCGGTTAGATTTAATACAGCCGCGCCTGCTTTCAGGCAGACCTCGGCCACGTCAGGATGGTAGGTCTCGACCGACGCCAAAATCCCGTCATGGCTCATGCCCTCTACGACAGGTTTTAACCTCTGGATTTGTTTATCCACATCGATCCGCTCGGCATGGGGCAGGGTGGATTCTCCTCCCACATCCACTAAATCCGCTCCTTCGGCAGTAAGCTTGCGCGCCCGTCGTAGGGCCTGTTCCGTGTTGAGGCAGACGCTTTCCCGGTACCAGGAATCCGGTGAAAGGTTTACCACACCCATCAGATGGGGGGGGTGCAGAAGCGAATGCCCTTTTAGCATGAATGTCCGTGGGGAAACATTCAAACTCGTTTCGTGTTGCCTGGCCAACTGCGCCAGTGACTCTAAACTGAACATTGTGATCTATTACCACATCGTTCACCCCTTGGCGAATGCATTGACTAGGTGAAATCGTAAGCCATGCTGCCGCCATCATGAATAAACTTATTTTAGGTGCTGGGTTTTTGATCGTTCTTGCGGCTCTACTGGTCGGGGCGTGGTTTGTCGCGCCTCCTTTGTTATATGAAATTTCGTTCTTTAAAAAATGGATTTATAGTCAGTTGGACGAACAAAGCGGCGGCACGTTTCAATCCTCATCGATCGCTGGCGATGCTCACTTGGCACGATTAAAAGAAATCCAGTTGGACATGGAAAAGACCCCTTCCAATGTTCGCTCCGCCACCTTTTCCAGTTTGGAAGCCACCTTTGATTTGATGGCGCTTCTGCGATTTAAGCTGGATTTGAATGAAGTACGTGCTCAAGGAGGAGAAGTGCGCATGAAGTTGCTAGGTGGCGATGCAGAGATGATCCGCTTCCCCGTCAATGCGGAAACGTTTTCTTGGGAGCAAGGCCGACTGGTGATCGAAGATTTTCAGGGATACGAACTCCAGATGCAGTCGGTTCAAATGAAGATCGATGCGACCGTCAATGGGATGAAGGGAAGCTTCACGGCAGCAGAAGGACGTATCGGATCCGTGGAATTGAAGAATTTGAAGGGAGAATTTGAGTTTTCAGATGGTCGCTTGACCGTCGCGACCTTTTCGTCCCAGTTGGCCGGTGACAGTTCATTGCTTTTGAAGGGGGCACTCGCCTTTACAGGCGAAGAGATATCCACTCGCATTGAATCGACTCAACTACAAGTAGAAACCCAAGATGTGCGATCACTTTTAACCTCTTTGGGGTATTCCGAACAATGTGGAGGTTCTGCCAAAGTGGATCTGACAGTAGAAGGAGTCTTCACACCGGATCGCAAGGCACTGAATGGAAGTGGTCAAGCTGATCTCGAATCCATCACCGTAGCAGTAGGATTACCTTCTTATCCTGGCTTTGACCAGAGCGGCATTTTGGAAGAACTCAAAAACATCACCGGTTTGGCAGGTAAGGCGGAATTCACGTTGGAAGGCGATCAAATACTAGTGAAAGCCTTGGATTTAAAAAACGACCGCATGGAGCTGACGGGTACCATGCAAATAGGATACAATAGAGATCTTGAGAGTCGTCAGACACTTCTGGCCTCACCGCCTATGGCGGGAGGTATCCCCGCCATCGCACAAAGTGCCTTTAGCAAAAATGAGAACGGGTGGACCGTTATTCCCTTCGCTTTGCAGGGAACCACCTCAGCACCACGAGCGGAGGCTGATCCAGTTATTTCTAAAGTGCTCCTCAATCCGGCAGGCATGATTAAAGGAGCGGGTGGAGCTGCTACCGGATTCCTTGGCGGACTTTTCGGCTCAAAGAAAAATGAGGAGGAACCGCCAGCAAATCAAGAAGAGCAGGAGAAAACGCCCCCGAGCCCGTAAGGGTATGTCCTCGTCGAGCCTGGCCTCGATCTGATGGATCAGGGATTGATCAGCACTCGCGTTTTGAGTGGAAGATGGTCAAAAAATGTTTCCGCTGTTTCTTTAGGTAGCCGGATACATCCGCGCGATGCGGGATATCCCGGGATGAAACCTTGATGGAATCCGACACCTGAATCGGTTAACCTTATAAAAAAGGGCATAGGCGCAGGCGCGTAGCGTAACCCAGCCGGAGCTTTTCGCCCGGCACTCGCTTCTCCCGCAAACTTGCCTTCCGCATCGATCCACGAACCGTAAAGGTTGGAATAATGAGAACGGTTTTTATTAATCACGGTGAATTCGCCCGTCGGTGTTTCATTTCCAGGCCGTCCGGATGATATGGGGCTTTGCCCCACCAGAACTCCATCAAAATATACCCGTGCGACTTGCTCAGAGAGCGTCACCTCAACATGAGGAGTGCCAACCGGTGCAGGATTGTTCCAGAAGGGTTTGGGCAATGGATTGCCTTGGGGATCCACTAATTCCTTAACCGAGTAGCGTGAGGGTTGTTTAGTGCTGGATTCCCGCTTACTGGAATGCATTTTGCGCATGGGCTCGGCGGTTAACGTGCTGGCATACGCAGTGCACAGCACCAGATAGATTGACAGGATAAGGCAACGGGAGTGTGTCATGGATACCAACTTCTCACGGCGTGGTTTAGAGCGTCATGCTGGTGGTCTTGACCCCGCGGTGACGTTTGTAGGCTTCCACAATCTTTCCTACCAGTTCGTGACGGACGATGTCGCGTTCCTCGAATGCGAGGAATCCGATGCCGGGAATACCCTCCAATGCCTGTACCGCCTCAATCAATCCCGACTTGGCATTTCGGGGCAAATCCACCTGGGTCGGATCACCCGTCACCACGCACTTGGAGTTTTGGCCCAAACGTGTGAGGAACATAAACATTTGTTCGGTGGTGGCATTTTGTCCTTCGTCCAAGATGACAAAGGCATTGGCCAAGGTGCGGCCCCGCATGTAGGCAAGGGGGGCGATTTCAATGACGCCTTTGTCCATGAGCTTCTGGATTTCTTCCAGATCCACCATGTCGTAAAGGGCGTCATAAAGAGGTCGTAAATAGGGAAATATTTTTTCCTGAAGATCGCCCGGCAAGTAACCCAGAGCTTCTCCTGCCTCGACGGCCGGACGGGTCAGAACGATGCGTTGAACTTGGTTGGTGCGTAATGCTTGAACCGCCATGGCCATCGCCAAGAAGGTTTTGCCGCTTCCTGCACAACCGATACCGAAGGTCAGGTCGTGGGTTTGTATGGTATCGACATATTTTTTCTGCCCAAAGGTCTTAGGTGCCACCGGCCTTTTTTTAGGCGAGGTCTGTATCTGAGTGGCCAGCATCTGTTCGAGGAGCTCGCCTTGAGCGTTGTGAATGGCTTCCAGAGCGTAGCGGTATTCCTGACGCCGGATTTTGATGCCATTCTGGGTCGCAAGGTGGAGCTGGCGAAACAGTTCCTTGACCTGTTGGCGTCCCTTGACACTGCCGTCCACATGGAGCAGTGCGTCACGGCTGGTCAGTTTGACCTTGAGCAGCTTTTCTGTTTCTTCAAGGAGTGAAGCGTCTCCGGCATACAATGTAGAAAGAGCACGGCCGTTTTCGAAGGTGAGCGTTTGGTTTTCCGGCATCTGTGCGGTACTAAGTAATTCAATGAAGGCTGTCAACGCGGGGAGTAACGATTTTTATCATTCCCTTCCGCTGATGGCTTCAGAATCCACTTCCATCAGGGTAATTGAATCGTCTTGACCGTCTCATCCGTGAAGCGTCGCCCGAGCCCGAAGGACTCGGCCGCCCGTATATGGTCCGCTTTGGCGCCAATCGGAACCACCGAGCGATCCTGACGACGAAATTCCATTTGTTGTAACACCCAGCTATCGATGGCCACCGGATCGTTGCCAATCAGTAAAAAGGCCGCCGAGTCCGCAAAATTCGGATCAAATCCCGGACCTGCCGCGTATTGCATGATTAAGCCATCCATAATGTGCAGGATGGTTTTTTGGGCGATGGGATCTTTGGATAAAATTTCGGCAATCGCGGTGGCGGAAGGCTCGGTTCCATCCAGAAAACGCCGGTGATTGTCCACTGAGCCAAGTGCCAAAGAAGCCAGACACCCCTGAATCCCGGTGCCCTCATGATTGGTCATCGTCGGCATGTTGATGATTTTATCAACACTACGGGTCACCACGCGGGCAAAATAGGATCGGTTGCTGATTTGTTCGTTCTTAGCCAAGTCTTCAGGTTTACCAGTGGAAGGAGAATCTTCCGTTTCGGGGATGGGGATGGAAATGGAAGCGCGCCCTTTAAATTCGTGGTCGCCCCAAATCAGTCGTCCCACTGTTTCATGGAAATAGAATACTTCAGGATCCCATCCACTGCCTTCGACGATAGATTGACACTGCCATTCTTCCTTAGGCTGCAGTGGAACGTATCCCGCTGACATCATGTGATGAGGGTATTTGTCCCAGACGATGATATCTCCCGGACGGATCCCCGCAGCCAGTAAGCCGTCGATAACCTTTTGCACCAGGGAAAGATGGGTGCTGGTAATCGGTCCTCCGACGGTATTGATACGAATCCCCACGCGTTCTCCGGGTTTAACCAGACTTTTCCATGTTTCCACAGAGTTGGATTTCCCGCTCCACGCCGATAATCCTTTTTCCAGTGCTAAGGCCACTTGATCCGGGTTGGACTTGAAACGTGAGACCATCGATGGAGAGTGAACCAGCACAAATCCGGGGATTCGTTTCTGACCTAACTGAGGAGATGATTCCTCAGTCCCTTGACGGGGAAGGGGAGTTTGGGCGGAGACGGAAAGTATACTTGCCATCCACAGCCCATGAACGATTAATTGCATTACACGCATTAGTGTTGGAATTTTACCACAGCAGGTTTGAATTGTCTTTTAGCGAATTATGTCGATTTCATCTGATACCATCGAGCGTGTTCGTCAGGCTTTGGACATTGTAGATGTCATTGGTGCTTATGTCTCTCTGAAGAGATCTGGTGCTAGCTATAAGGCTTTGAGCCCTTTCAACAAGGAAAAGACACCCTCTTTTTTTGTCGATCCCAACCGCCAGATGTTCAAATGCTTCAGTAGCGGTCACGGGGGTGACGTCTTTAAGTTTGTGATGTTATACGAAAATATCGACTTTCCCTCTGCCGTCCGTCGTCTCGCCGATAAAGCAGGAATTGAAATCCAGGAAGACCGCAACAGCCATGAATACTCAGCGGCCCGCGACATCAAAAAAAGTCTTCTCACTCTCCACTCCCAAGTCATGGAACGTTGGCGCGGCTTTCTTTTGCACAGCTCAGAAGCGGAAATCGCTCGTTCCTATATGAAAAGCAGGGATATTCCGCTGTCATGGGTTGAGGAATTCCAACTGGGCTACGCTAAAAACCTTTGGGACGACCTTCTCATTTGGGGGAGAGAAAATGGTTACTCCGAAGAAATCCTGCTTCAAGCGGGCTTGCTGGTTCGAAACGAACATGGAAAAATCTATGACCGCTTCCGTGATCGGCTGGTTTTTGCGATTCAGGATGACAGTGGTCAGATTATCGGATTCAGTGCGCGTGCTCTTGATCCCGAAGCCAAGGGAGCCAAGTATATTAATTCTCCCGAGACCCCCCTTTTTATCAAAAGCAAAATTCTTTTCGGCTTAAATCGCGCCAAACGCCCGATTCTCAATGAGGACGAAGTGATTCTTTGCGAGGGTCAGATCGATGTGCTGCGTTGCCATGCCTCCGGCATTCTCAACGTCGTCGCGCCTTTGGGCACCGCGTTCACTCCGGAGCATGCCCGTCTGATATCAAGGAACACTAAAAATGTGATCTTGTGTCTGGATGGTGACTCCGCCGGTCAAAAGGCAGCCGGGCGGGTGGCCGATGTTCTACTGGCACCTGATCAAACGGCTGGAACCCTGATGCAATCCGATCTAGGCATCCGTGTGGTGCGGCTTCCTCCCGGAAAAGACCCTGACACCCTTATCGTTGAAGAAGGCGTGGATGCCATGAAAGCACTTCTGGCTGAGCCCATGGAGTATGTGGATTTCCTTGTGGATTGGGCCGCCAAGGAAAGTGAGGGGGATGGCCTATCCTCTAAGCGATCTCAAGCCGCCAAGGTCGCTGAATTTTTGGCAAGGGTTCCCAACCAAGTTCTCCGCGAGCAGCTCAAACTGCGCGCGGCAGGGCGTATGAACATTTCCTCTCAAAGCCTGGAAGCAGAAATGGATAAACAGGCTCCTCGCACCCGACGCCCTGCGGGTTCTCATGAGGTATCAATCGATAGTTCGAACGCCGCTCCTCCATTAATTCTTCACCACTGGGTTCGGGATCTGATCTGGCTGAGCCTCCTGCAGCCCGCAAGCATACCTGACATGCAGAGTAAGCTTTCATGGGAATGGATAGAACCTTTACCGGGGGCTGATTTCCTGAACAAACTATTCGAGCTATTCAACGCCGACATGTGGAGCAGTCCCTGCGAGCTAACCTCCCTTTTAGATAACGCCGAACAAAATGAAGTGGCCACGCTACTGCTGCGACCACCTCCCAGTAATGATTCCAACGCACTCCAGAACAGCCTGAAACAATTGGCCCGATCGCTACATGCCCACCATATCCAAGATCAAATCAACCGTATTCAATTAAAACTTAAGGAAACACCTTCGAATCCCGATCAAAACATCCTACTGCTAACTAAACAGACCGAGCTGATCAAACTAAAAAACACTTTGACAGCTGATCCATGACCCCCTAATTTCTCCAATTCTGACCGCTCAAGTCAGTTGAACGGTAGTATGGGTGAAGTGTAACCAAATCAAAGACTTAAGGGATTTCAGCTTGAAAAAGACCAACAGCAAGGCGTCGCCAAAAAACAAACCCACTACTAAATCTGCTAAAGCCGCTAAATCAGGTTCAGCAGATTTGCAGTCCAAAACCAAAACAGTCGCCAAGATTCCTGCTAAATCTGCCAAGACTGCAAAATCCGTCAAACCGGCGGGTCGCCCCGCCGCAAAGTCAACAGCTAAACCACAAACACCCATTCCATCCGCTCCGCCAACTAAAAAGAAAGCTTCCGTAGCCTCTTCGAAAAAATCTCCCAAGGTCAACCATCATCAGCCATCCGCTGGGGAAATCGCACCGAAAGCCGTCCTTTCCAACAACGCCAGTGACTTTTCGGAAAAGGATATGGTCGCCTCCGTTTGGAAAGGCGACGAAGAATGGCAAAGCCGTTTGCGCGACCTCATCAAGACCGCACGTGAGCAGGGTTATCTGACCTATGACGACATGCATGAGTCGTTACCCGGCACGGTAAATAACCCTGAGCAGATCGAATCCGTCCTGGCGTTCCTCAAAACCCTCGAGATCGATGTTATCGATTCCTCCGAAGTAGATCGTTATAAACAAGGTGTCGCCTCACAAGATGACGACGACGAACCCGATGCCGCCACCGCTGCCTCAACCGCCGAAGCTGACAAAGAGGCCAAGCTCGATATACTCGACGACCCCGTCCGTATGTACCTCAAGCAGATGGGACAAGTTCCTCTGTTGACCCGCGAACAGGAAGTCGAGATTTCAAAACGTATCGAAGACGCCGAAATGATGGTGCAAAAACACCTGCACCGCTTCGGCTTCATCGCCAAAGAATACGTCAGTCTGGCCGAAAAACTGGAACAGGGTCGAGAACGCTTCGACCGTGTCATTCAGGATAAAAAAATCGACAGCCGCGACAAATATATGAAGTCGCTAAAAAAATTGGTACGCGACGTCGAAACCACCAACCAAAAGATCAACCAGTTGCACGATAAACTGGCGACTATCAAATCTGCCCCCGCTCTGGCCAAGGGGCAGAAAGATAAAGAACGCGCTGAAATAGCACTTGGCAAACTCTACGCGAAATTTTTCTTCAAACAAAAAGTCACTGAAGAATTTGTGGTGGTTTGCGATAACTTCCATCGTCAAATCCGGGAACTCAAACAAGAACGCAATAAACTCGAGCGCGATAAATCACGCGCTAAATCCGATAAGGAGCGTCTTAAATTCGTATCCCAGCAGCTGGAGGAAATGCAACACAAAGCTCGGATGCCACTGGAAAATTTTGAGCATGACTATCGGGAACTTAAAAGCTGGCTGCGCAAAGCTCTCCGCGCCAAAACCGAAATGGTCGAGGCCAACCTCCGTTTGGTCATATCCATTGCCAAAAAGTATACCAACCGTGGCCTCTCTTTCCTTGATTTGATTCAGGAAGGCAACATGGGACTCATGAAAGCAGTGGAAAAATTTGAATACCGCCGCGGCTATAAATTCTCCACGTATGCCACATGGTGGATCCGCCAGGCCATCACCCGTTCCATCGCCGATCAGGCCCGCACCATCCGTATCCCTGTTCACATGATCGAAACGATCAATAAACTGATGCGCGTGCAGAAGCAATTGGTTCAGGAATTCGGTCGTGAACCGACACCTGAGGAAGTGGCAGATGAAATCTGTATTCCGGTTGAGCGTGTTCGCGCGGTTCTCAAAATGGCCCAACAACCCATTTCGCTCCAAGCCCAAGTGGGTGACAGTGATGACACCACCTTTGGTGACTTCATTGAGGATAAAAGTGCGGAGAATCCTTCGGATATGACCGCCTACGCCTTGCTGCGTGAGAAAATCAAGGATGTGCTCACTTCACTTACCGACCGTGAACAACGGGTCTTGGAACAGCGTTTCGGTTTGGTGGATGGCTACAGCCGCACGCTGGAAGAAGTGGGGCGGCAATTCAAAGTCACCCGTGAGCGTATCCGGCAAATCGAGGCTAAGGCGCTTAGAAAAATGCGCCATCCGACCCGCCTGCGTCACTTGCAGGGGTTTCTCGAATCGGAAATGTAAGCGAGCCGTTTGGGCCCGGCTTGCATTTCATGATTGGATTCCTTTGCTGCGTTACACCTTAAAGGACGAAGGTTTACCCGACTTATCCTCCGTACGCGGACTCGACCCGTTTGGCTACATCCCGGTAGTGGTAGTCCACTTCATAGATTTCCTTAAATTGATTGAGGGCTTCCGCAGTGCGCCCGGCGCGTTCCTGTGCTAAACCGAGGTTGTACGTGATTTCCTTTTTAAGCGCGTCCATGGTAAGCATCTCGGACTTGGCCGTTTCAAACTGTTTAATGGCCAGATCATGGATACTGCGCTGCTGGTAACAAAGGCCGAGAACGTTGAGGGCCTTGATGCGGACGTTGGGCTGGTTGATAGCCTGTTGGAGTTCGGGAACCGCTTCCTGAAAGCTCCCGGTCTCATAGAGTGCCCTTCCGAGATCATAACGCAGACCCTTGTCATTCGGATAACGCTGAACTCGCTCCCGAGCTGAGCGTAGTTCGAACTCGGCTTTTTGGCGTCTCAATTCGGCCAACTCCGCCTCGACGGGTTCCCGTGTGCTTTCATCAGCCGCATTCAGCTCGTGTTGTTTGGCCTGAATGCCGAGTTCAACCAACTGAATCTCCATTTTGTAAATGCGCTTTTCCAGTTCCGGATCGGCCTGGTTGGAGAGTTGATACGCATACTGAAACCACTGCAGCGCATTCTCGAAATCATTTTTTCTCTCCATGAGGTCGGCAATCTTTTTAACCACATTCAGATTGCTTTGATTCTGATTGTATTCCTCATAGAGGCGGGTGAGCTCCTCATTGATGGCATCCTCGGATTTAACCACACGTCCTTCTCGCTCCAAAGCGCGGGCTTCGTCCGCGTTTTTTAAGGACTTACGGTAGTCACTGCCTTCTTCCCAAGATCCGGAAGCCGAAGCGTGCATCGCGCTGGCATCTTTCATTCCTTTCAGTGCCTCGCCATCGTTCGGGGCGATCTTGATGGCCGCATCGAAGGTGCGTTGTGCCTTCTCGGGATAACCGTGAGCCAGATACAATGTGCCGAGTTGTTTGAGAACATCTACTTTACCCGGGTTAGCATCGCGCAGTGTTTCATAAGCCAAGATGGCAACGTCGGGAAGGTTCATGGCCAGTGCCGCTTCGGCTAAAAGCTGGTTGCCGGCTTCACCACCCGGATCCACCATCAGAATTTCCTCGGCTAGATTCAATGCTTCTTGGGGAGACTTCTTGAGGGTGCTTTTGCCCTTCATGGAAAGACCTGCGGTTTTGATGCCTGCGGCTTTCTGAGAAAAACCGGAGGAGGCGCGAAACTTGACCAGTTCATTAGCCCGCAGCAGTCGTCTCATTTCCAGATGATCCGGAACCTCCTTAATCAAATCCGACAGGAGCTTAATGACGTAATCGTGATTTTTACGTTCAGATGCCTCTTTAGCATGTTGGTAAAGCTGCTGCTGCTGAGCGTTTAGTGAAGTAGGCATTGCCTGAAAACTAGGAAATTTTCTCCCAAGATCAATGCCAAAACCTAACCGGAAAAGACCATTTCAGGCTCCTTTAAGTGAGCGGGTAATGAGGACGTTATCTTCTTTTCAAATCAAACTTTGTCCGTATGTTATCGCTTTCCATTGAGTCATTGATGAAAATCATATCCCACACCCAGACGGGCTATCGCCGCAGGATCGAGGAACTGACGCGCCAGCCAGAACCCAACTTAAATGTCCGTCAAACCGTGCGGCATATTCTGTCTGAAATAAAAACCAAGGGCGACACGGCGCTGGTTGAGATTTCTAATCAGTTGGGTGCCGAACAGATTACCCGTGAAACTCTGGAATTACGAGGCAAGGTGCCGCGTCCTCATGCTGATATTCAACGGGCCGTATCCATAGCTCTTCGAAATATTGAGAGCTTTCATCGCGGACGCTTGCATAAAACGTGGATGGGTAAAAATGCTCAGGGAGCGCGTGTAGGGGAGCGTTATGATCCGTTTGATCGTGTGGGTATTTACGTGCCTGGAGGAACCGCTCCGCTGCTTTCCACCGCTTTGATGACGGTTACCTTGGCAAGAGTGGCCGGGGTTCGGGAAATCGTCGTCTGCACTCCAGCTCCTGTTCACCCGATGGTTCACTACGCGGTGAAAAAGGCTGGCGCGACCGAGTTTTACCGTGTTGGTGGGGCACAAGCAATAGCAGCCATGGCCTTCGGAACCGGCAGCATTCGCAAAGTGGATAAAATCTTTGGACCCGGTAACGCCTATGTTGTCGAGGCCAAACGTCAGGTTTTCGGTTCGGTCTCTGTGGATTTGTTGCCTGGACCAAGTGAGATCGCGGTTCTAGCGGATCAAAGTGCTGATCCCGCATGGGTAGCCGCCGATCTTCTGGCCCAAGCTGAACATGGCCCGGGCAGTCAAATTTTTTTGGTAACTCCGGATCGATCCTTCCTTCAAAGCGTAGCGGAGCACATTCAGACTCAATTGGAAACCCTTGAACGTAAACAATACCTGTTGGAAACTCTCAATCTCGGTTGCCACTTAGTTCACGTGCCCTCGCTAAAGGCTGGGGTGGAATTGATTGAATGGATTGCACCAGAACACGCCTCGCTGAACTGCCGTGACGCATCCAAAATTGCCCGCACCATCCGCCACTGTGGCGCCGTTTTTATCGGAAATTTTTCTCCAGTCGCCGTAGGAGACTATGCTGCGGGCCCTAGCCATACTCTGCCGACGGGTGGGGCAAGCCGCAGCTTTTCCGGACTGACCGTAGATCAATTCGTCCGGCGTACCAGCGTGGTGGAATATGATGCCAAGTCTTTGGCTAAAATTCGCAAAACGGTTGAAACGTTGGCTTCGATCGAGGCCATGGGAGCCCACCAGCATTCAGTGGCGATCCGTTTCCTTAAAAAGAAGGTTCAGAAAAAAGTATCCCCCTCCGCTCGGAAGAACTCCCAAAGCAAAAAAAAGTCCTCTAAGACTAAACCAAGCGGGAAGAAAAAGTCATGAAGCGTCTGGCGCGTTCAGCAGTGATCGAACGGGCGACCAAGGAAACCAACATCCGGTTGGCGCTCAACATAGATGGTGAAGGTAAGTCAGTTGTTTCCACTGGACTCCCTTTTTTTGACCACATGCTGACCCTTTTCGCCAAACACTCCTTAATGGATCTGGAAGTGAAAGCCAAAGGAGATTTGGAGGTGGATCAACATCACACTGTCGAGGACGTTGGCTTGGTTTTGGGAGAAGCGCTGACTAAGGCCCTAGGCGACAAACAGGGTATCACCCGTTACGGTCATGCTTACCTTCCGATGGATGAAACCCTAGCCCGGGTCGTGGTGGATCTCAGCGGTCGGAGCTACCTCGAACTCAGAGCCAACTTGAGCCGCAGAAAGTGCGGGGATTTCCCTCTCCAGTTGGTGGAGGAATTCCTCCGCGCGTTGGCCAACAACGTGGGAATGAATCTCCATGTCGAGATCTTGTACGGACGCGATGCCCACCATATGTCCGAAGCGATTTTTAAGGGGCTAGCCCGCGCTTTACTCACCGCCTGTCAGATCGACCCCCGGGTTAAGGGGTTGCCTACCACCAAAGGCAAGCTTTGAGTTGATTTTTTGGCCAATGCAGAGTAGCCGATAGAGCGACCATGAAGTTAAAGTTTTGGAAAATGAGCGGAGCAGGTAACGACTTTGTCTGTCTGGACAACCGCGGCGGTCAACTTCGCCTCAACAAAAAACAGCGTTCCCTACTCTGCCATCGCCAATTCGGCATCGGAGCCGACGGCCTGCTTCTGATTGAATCGCCTGCTCGTGGAGCAGATGTTGATTATGTGATGCGCTATTTTAATGCCGATGGAGGGGAAGCCGAAATGTGTGGCAATGGTGCCCGCTGTTTTGCCCGCTATGTGCAACGCGTCACGCGAACGAGGAAAAAAGAGATCGCATTCCATACCCCGGCAGGAACCATCCGTGCCTCTTATCATGGCGACGAAGTCCGGGTTGATTTGACGCCGGTAAAGGGAGGGAGATTGGAGATTCCGGTTTCCACTACGCAGGGAAACCTGATAGTGCATTACGCGGATACCGGAGTGCCTCATGTAGTGGTACCGGTAGATGACATCTCAAAGGCCCCGGTAGTCTCTTCAGGCCGCGAGTTGCGCCATCATCCAGAATTCGCCCCGCGAGGTGCCAACATCAATTTCATGCAAGTCCGCCAACCCGGCCACATCCATGTCCGCACCTACGAGCGCGGCGTTGAGGACGAAACCCTTGCCTGCGGCACCGGCGTCGCGGCAAGCGCGTGGGTTGCCCGGGCACTTTTCAATTTCAAAAGCCCCATCCGCGTCACGGTCCATAGTGGAAAAGTACTGAAAGTTTATTTCCGCTTGGTAAAGGGATGCGTCGAACAGGTGCAACTGCACGGAGGTGCCGACTTTATTTATCAAGGAGAAATCGATGTCTAAACCCAATTTTGAAGGAACCATCACCGCCCTGGTCACCCCGTTCCGCGACGGTTTAGTCGACGAAGCGGCATTAAACCGTTTGATTGACCTGCAAATTGAGGCGGGTGTGGAAGGTCTTGTTCCAGTTGGAACGACTGGTGAATCACCCACCCTCAACCATGAAGAACACCTGCGGGTTATCGAATGCACGGTTAACAGAGCCCGAAATAAGAGCCTCGTTATTGCGGGAACGGGTTCCAACTCCACGGCTGAGGCCATCCATTTCACCCGCGGGGCTCAACAACTCGGTGCGGATGCGGCACTTTTGGTGGCCCCTTACTACAACAAACCCGGACAGGAAGGGCTTTACCAGCATTTCATGGCCATTGCGCACAGCGTGGACATCCCCCTGATTCTCTATTCGATTCCCGGACGCTGTGTGATTGAAATTCACGAGGACACGGTGGCACGTTTAGCCTCCGATGCGCCCAACATCGTGGCCATCAAGGAAGCAGGTGGATCGGTGGATCGTATCAGCCGTTTACGCCAAGTTCTTCCTGATACGTTCACCCTCCTTTCAGGTGACGATAGCCTGACCGTCCCGTTCATCAGTGTGGGTGCGCGCGGAGTTATCAGCGTGGCATCTAACCTGGTTCCCCAAGCCGTCAAAGGTATGGTGGATGCCGCCCTGGCTGGCGATTTCAAAACAGCCGAAGCATTACACCGGAAGTATTACCGGCTTTTCACCCGTATTTTTGTGGAGCCCAACCCGGCACCCATCAAAGCATTATTGGCCGACCGTGGCGACATCTCGGATGAGGTTCGTCTGCCGCTGACCACACCCACCGAAGCTAACCGCGAAATGCTACGAACGACGCTACGTGACGCAGGATTTTAAGGTGATGAACAGTGAATCGCTCATGGATGAGGGAAATAGTGCCTTGGCGGTGGGTGATCTGGATCAAGCCGTGGCATTCTACCGCAGTGCGATAGAAGGGGATCCTGATTTTTTTGACGGCTGGCATGCACTGGCTATGGCCCTGATGAAACTCAAACGTTATGAGGAGGCCGTGGATGCGGGGCTCAATACCATCCGCTTGAAACCCAATGACGCCATGGCCTACACCACGCTTTCTCTCATTTATGTCCGAATGGGAAAAATCAAGGAAGCCGAAGAAATGGGTGCCAAAGCTCGTATCATTTCCTGGGGAGGCAAAGCGGATAAAATCGGCGGAGGCTCTTCGACTATCTGAGTCAGTGCTGTGCTGCGGCGGTAAATACCTCATCCAGCCGCGCCACCAGATCCGCAGTGCCCTCCCGGCAATGCTCAGCGATCCGTTGCTGGTAGTGTTCACAGCGTTCATCAAATGTCTCAAACAACTCCAATGAGGGTTCTTTGCTGTACGTGTAATCCCCGTATTCCAATTCGCGAATGAAGTGCACGTTCATATGCTGTTCCACCTGTCCGGTAATCGGAAAACATAATACCGGTTTGCGGTAGTGTAGTGCTTCACTGATGAGGTTATGCCCTCCATTGATGACCGCGTAACGGCAGGCTGCCAAATCCTCAAGAATGCGCGTGTTGTGAAAAGCGCGGTAGGTAATATTGCCATCAATGCCTTCGCGTCCGGCCCCGTAACACACTACCTTGCGGCGTAATTGTTGTAAGACCCGGATCAGACCGGGGAATTCAGGAATGCTTAGGTAAACAAACACGTCATCACCCTGACTGGGCTGAACAGTATTCAGTTCAGGTCGAACCACGTATCCGAAAACTTCATCAATCGTGCTTTGGCGCTTGATCAACGGAGGTTGGAAAAATGAAACGATAAAATTGTGCCGCGTCCAATCGTAAAGTAGATAATCATTGAGTAAGGTCAGCCGATGGATAGTGCGCAACGTCTCCGGAATGGGAAAGCTACAGCACTTCATGATATGGGTATGATCCACTGAATAACAGGTTCTGCCGGTCAAACGCGCATAGATGGGGGTGAAGAATTCACGATCCGAAACCAGCACGTCCGGTTTCCACTGCCGGACGTATTGGTGGATACGGATACAGATCCAGGGTATTTGAAGCACCCGCAGTACGATCTGGCGTATGGTGCCCCAGAGATCGAGTTTCTGATTTTTATAGCGGGAATGGAGAACCGGCACCCGCAGAAGAGGATAGTGCTCTGCCAGCACTTCAGGAACCCGTCCACCTCCCACGATGTGAAATTCATGCTGGGGCAGTCTGGAAATAAGTGAAAGAGTGCGCATGATGTGGCCGTTGGTATTACCCATCACCGCATAAAGAACTTTGGCCATAAGAGTCTATGCTGAGGGAATGACGGTCTCTCGAAAAGAGAGAAATCTTAGTTCGAGCAGGCGGTGACGATGATTGCCAATCGCCCCCCACAATGCTAGTTTCATACTTTTATATGGGCAACAAACGCGAACGATGGGTGGTCAAGTTAGGAAGTGGTCTTTTGACCAACAGCCAGGGAAACGTCGATCTGCGTCAAATCCGCACTCTTGCAGATCAAGTGAATGCACTTCACCAAGCCAACCGCGACGTGGTGCTGGTTTCCTCCGGGGCGGTCAGCGCGGGCATGACCGCACTGGGCTGCGCCGAACGTCCGCGTGAGCGGGCGGCTCTTCAAGCTTGTGCTTCGATTGGCCAACCCATGCTGATGAAATCCTACAACCAAGCCTTTGGAAAGCTCGGAATACGCACCGCACAAATTTTGATGACCTATTGGGATATGGATTCTAGGCGGATCTATGCCAATGCCCGTTCCACCTTTGAACACCTTCTCGCTCTCAAAACGTGTGTTCCCATCGTTAATGAGAACGATGCGCTTTCTTTTGAGGAACTTGAAATGTTGAACCGGTTCGGTGACAACGACCGCTTGTCGGCGCATGTCTCACTGCTGGTGGAGGCCGATCTGCTGGTGATTCTCAGCAGCATCGAGGGGTTATATGAAAAACCCGACGGCAGCGGAAAAATGCTGCGTCATGTCAGACAGATCGACGAAACCATCCGCTCCTATGCTGGCAATACTCCGAGCCAACGTTCGGTGGGGGGAATGATTTCCAAACTCGACACCGCGCAAATGATGTTGGAAGCCCGTATTCCCATGATTCTGGCCAATGGCAGGCGCCCGAATGTTCTAACCGATATCGCGGCAGGAAAACAGGTAGGAACCCTTTTCTCCCGTCATCAGACGCTAAGGAGCGGGCGGGCATGAATTCCACGGAGCTTGAATCTCAAATCCGGGAAATCACCCGCCGTGCCCGTGCGGCCTCCAAATGCCTTGCATTGTGTGATGCTACGGCCCGCCACCGCCTCTTAATGAGGATCGCCGACGGTCTGAATGCTGCGAGTGCTGAAGTATTGGCTGAAAATGAGAACGATTTGACACAGGGGAAACAAGCCGGCCTGCCTGATGCGATGTTGGATCGCTTAAAGCTGGACGAGGGAAGATTGAAACGTCTGGCTGAATCGGTGCGCGAGGTGGCGGCTCTGCCAGATCCTTTAGGAGCGGTGATTCGTGAATGGAGATTGGACAATGGTATTCAAATGTCCAAGGTGCGGGTTCCAATTGGTGTAATTGGCATCATCTACGAAAGCCGTCCCAACGTGACAGTGGATGCCGGCGTCCTGTGTTTAAAAACGGGAAATGTTCCCGTTTTACGGGGAGGGAAAGAAGCACTACATAGTAATCGAATTCTGGCAGAGGTGATGCAGCGTGCGGCCACGGATGAGGGGTTGCCCCCGGAAGTGGTTTCGTTCCTTCCTATGACCGGACGCGAGGCGATACCTGTTTTTTGCCGTATGGAAGAATACGTGGATCTGATGATTCCGCGTGGAGGCACTGGATTGATTCGAACGGTGGTAGAACACGCCCGCATGCCAGTCATCAAACATTACAACGGGATCTGTCATCTCTACGTCCACGAGCGCGCTGAGATGGCCATGGCGCGCGCCTTGGTTATCAACGCAAAATGTCAACGTCCCGGGGTTTGTAATGCTTTGGAAACGCTTCTGGTCGATCGTTCGGTGGCCGGGGAATTTCTTCCGGCCATGACAGCCGAACTGGAGGCGCGCGGAGTCAAAATCTGCGGTGATCCGGAAAGTGCCCGCGCGGCCGGTCGCTCTTGGCCTGAACCTGAATCATGGGAGATGGAATACTTGGATTTGATTCTCGCCGTGCGGGTGGTGAATAACTGGCAGGAGGCGGTGGGCCATATCGAAGAATATGGATCCCATCACACCGATACGATTGTAACCGCAGATGAAGAGGTGGCCCGCCAGTTTCTTGCCCGAGTGGATTCGGCCAGCGTATTTTGGAATGCCTCCACCCGCTTCTCTGATGGAGGGCAGTTTGGTTTTGGTGCGGAGATCGGCATCAGCACCGATAAAATCCACGCCCGTGGTCCGATGGGTCTTGAGGAGTTGACCAGTTACAAATACGTGGGTGTCGGCTCTGGACAAGTGCGAACGTGATTGCATTCACGAAGCACCTCACTCCTCGTTCGTTATGATCTTGTCACGGTAGGAACGTATTTTGTTGCGAATAGTTCTAAGGCTTATACCCAGCATTTCTGCGGCTCGGGTTCGGTTCCCTCCACAGCGCTCAAGAGCTTGAAGGATCGCTTCTTTTTCCAACTCGGCGAGACTTCTCACACACTGTGATTGGGAAAGGTTGCTATCCGTAGGCAGTAGAGGCGCATCACCGACTGGAAAATCAGAAACGCTCAAAATGCCATCTGGTGAAGCCAGTATCACCGCGCGTTCGACCACATTTTGCAGCTCCCTGACGTTTCCCGGCCAACCATAGGCTAGCAGACATTGTTCGATAGCGGGGGACAGAGGTGTAATCGTTTTGCCGTGTTTACGGGCGTAATGATTTAAGAAATGTCGGGCCAATCCAACGATGTCATCGCCACGGTTTCGCAACGAGGGCACATGTAGAGGGATCACATTAAGCCGATAAAACAAATCTTCCCTGAATCGTCCGTTTTGAACTTCCTGTTCAAGATGGCGGTTGGTGGTGGCGATGATATTAACGTCCACGTGCAGAGTTTGATTTCCTCCGACCCGTTCAAACTCTCGCTCTTGTAAGACACGCAGGAGCTTGACTTGGAGTTCAGGGGGAATTTCGGATATTTCATCCAGCAGCAGGGTGCCTGATTCAGCCAGTTCAAAGCGTCCTTGCCTTCTCTGAGTGGCACCTGTGAAAGCTCCTCGTTCATGACCGAAAAATTCACTTTCCAGAAGGGTGGACGGGATGGCCGCGCAGTTGACTCGAATGAAAGGATTGGCTGAGCGCCTTCCTTTTTGGTGAAGCGTTCGCGCTACAACCTCCTTTCCAGTCCCGCTTTCTCCGCGGATGAGAACGGTGGCATCGGTTTGGGCAATCTTGGCAACCGCCTCCCAGAGGGACTTCATAGCGGCTGAATTCCCACTGAAAAAGGCATCATCACCATCCGTAGAATGGAGATGTCTCAGATAGGCGTTTTCTGCTTTGAGTGCCAGACTTTGTTCTAAACGTTCCAACGTGAATTTAAGAAAGTCAGGATCAATAGGCTTGAGAAGGTATTCAAAAACGCCGAGACGTATGGCTTTCATCGCGGAGTCTAATGAGCCAAATCCGGTCATTACGATAACCGGGAGCAGGGGATGCGACGCCTTGAGTGTAGAAAGAAATTCCATGCCGTCACTTTCTTCAAGATGGATGTCGGAGATCACCAGATCGAATTCCTCCTGGGCAATCGAAGCCATGGCTTGTCGTGCGTTAGGCACTGCCAGAGCGGTATAGCCGAAGTCGCGCAGAAGTTCTGTCGTGACAGCGCGAGCTGCACTTTCATCGTCCAGCACCAGTATCCGCTGTAACTTCATCGAATCTTTTTTATCCCGTTACACTGGAAAAGCAATGCCGGGCCCATACTGGAAACACAAGAATCTGGCCCGCTAAAAAACATTGGTTCGAAACAGAAAGTATGTGCAGATTGATTAATGCAAAAATGTCCGCACATAGTTCTGACCGGCTTGATGGGCTGTGGTAAGTCCAGTGTAGGTCGCTGCTTGGCGCACCATAGCGGATGGTTGTTCTCTGATATCGATAGCATGGTGGAAGCGTATTCACGGCGCACCATCAACGAAATTTTTGCCGAAGAAGGAGAGGCGGCGTTCCGGGAGCTCGAAACGCAAATGCTGGATCTGGCTCTCAAAGATTCAAAAGCAGGCGTGATTGCAACCGGCGGAGGCGCGGTACTAAGCAAAATCAACCGGGATCTTATGAAGAAAAGCGGTTTCGTGGTTTATTTACAAGCGGAGCCCGACGTTTTATGTGAGCGCACCAGCAAGGATCAAACACGACCGCTGCTGCGCCACGAGGATCGCTTGGGCACGCTTACCCGACTTCTCCAGGAAAGGGAGAAATTCTACCTGGAGGCGGATCTGATATTAGGGATACGTCAGCGGAACGTAAGAATATTAAGCCGTGAGATCTGGGAAAATTACCGCAAAACATACCCTGATTCGGTTATAGACGGTGCATCGGATCAGCTTGGATATTGGGAATAGTTCCGGCCCAATGGTCACGGTGATTTCTTTTCACCACTCAAAGAGGGCAATAGTGCTTCCAACTGCTCTTTCCTGGCTCCCGAACCATCCGAAGTGGGTTGAAATTCCTGGGAGAGACTTTGCAAGGAAGTGGCATCAACGGCGCCGATCTGAGCCACCTCTTCGCGTCCTAACCAGCCAATCTCTACAAAGGAATCCGCAAAAGCCAAATTCATTCCCGGATTGTAAATGTTGAAAGCGGACTGCAAATACTCCCGGGCTCCAGCATCATTTTTTTGATGGAAAAGGATAGCGGCGCGGCCAAAATATTCCAACGGATGGGATATGGTGGGACGCAGTGCTTCTACAGTCTTACGAGCCTCGGCTTCATTTCCACCCAATAAATCGCAAAGTATGACCTTAAAACGTGCCAGTGCATTATTATTATTATTTGGTGCTTTCATAAACTTAATGAACTGCTCCTTGGCCTCTGTGTATTTTTTTGAAAGAAAAAGGGCCTCGCCGTAGTTGAACATGGCAATGGCGTTATCCGGTTGACGAACCAATATTTGTTTGAATGCTTCTGCGGCCTCGTCTATTTTTTTCTGTCTGACCAGAACGGCACCCTTAAGATTGAGGCTGGATATTTCGCCAGGAGAAAAACGTTCGGCTTCATCAAGATGTTTCAAAGTATCCTCCAGTCGCTGCTCGTTGAAGGCCTCAATCGCCTTTCCATAAGCAGCCTGATACTCAGGACTGGGGGCAGGAGTGTTTTGTGCTTTCAAGGAGGAAGGTATCATTAGACCAACTCCAACACAGAGGAGCGCAATGCGGAAAATGAGAATTTTTGGAAATTGAATCATGGCAATAACTTAGTCTGCGAACGCATTCATCACAATCACAAATAAAGTGTGGCAAAGAGTTGCCACACTTTCCTGTTGGCTTCAAACGATTACCGCTTAGGATGGCGGCGTGAAGTTCCACATCATTTTGAGTATGGGAATACTGTGCTTGGTCCCCGCCTCGCGGGGTTCTCAGGAGATTTATTCTGAGGCACTCGCTCAGTTCAAATCCAGCCAATATGAAGTCGCTATCCAGACCGTGGATCGTGCCGAGCCTGAGTCACCCCAAAAAATTCCTCTACTGGAACTCAAAGGCAGAATCTTAGCCGCACTGGGTAAACATGAGGAGGCTTTGATGGAATTTCAAAAGGTAGTAGCTCTTGACGACAAACGTGCTTCGGCTCACTTCCACGTCGGCGAAGTTTTTTTCAGCCAGAAGAAGTGGCCGGAGGCCTTCGGTGCTTTCCGTTATGCACTGGACATGGATTCACAGTACCGGACTCCCATTCTAAAAATGATCTACTGCTTGATCATTATGGAAAACTATCCGGCAGCACATCAATGGATCAGTACTTTGGATCCCACCGACGATATGAGCCCGGATTATTACTTCGGAAGGGCTGCCATGGAGCTGGCCACTGGTAGCATGCAGGAACACAATGACCTGCTGAGACAAGCCCGGACGATTTACAGCACTGAAGTCTTCAACCGCTTCGAGCCCGATTTATTAAGGGTGGCTAAAGTGCTTAAGGAACGGCCCGGCACTGCCGCCTCTGCGCCCGCATCACCATAATCCTGTTGCGTTTCTTTACTCGCTCATTATATTGCTCTGCTACTCCGGCGGAGTAGCCAAGTGGTAAGGCAGAGCTCTGCAAAAGCTCCATTCACCGGTTCGATTCCGGTCTCCGCCTTTTTTTGCTCTCTCTGGATCCTCTTTGGTCCCTTCGGCTCACGGTCCCTGCGCAAGTCCTTTTTTCTCTGCGGTAGTATGATTGGCGGCGTGGGCGGAAATTTCAGTGCGGACAACACCACTGATCATCTCAATGCTGGGGGAGGTTTGGGCTTAGAATATCGCTTTACGGAGCAATGGGCATTTTGATGATTCACGCTACATAGGGACGGATAAATCCAACGAATAGGTCACCACCCGCATCTGTGTCCGTTTCTCGTTCTAATGAGATCCGGTTCGATCCAGAGGGGATACTAGAGTATCTCACCCTCGATCTCTGGAGATCTGCGCTCTATGTAAAATTAAAAAGCCCGCTATGCGGGCTTTTTAAGTAGATGGTGATTTTTCGATTAAGCCATCAACCCATGAGGAAGCGGCGGATTCGTTTGATGCCTTCTTCGATTTCATTCATGGCCATGGCGTAGGAGATTCGGATCGTTGAATCATCCCCAAAACCGAGCCCAGGAACCACGGCCACTTTTTCTTCTTGCAGTAGTTTGTCAGCAAAGGTGATCGAGTCCATACCGGTTTTGGCGATGCTGATAAGGATGTAAAAAGCACCCTGAGGACGAACGTAATCCAAAGAGGGAATGCCATCCAGCATATTGCAGGTGTTTTTGAGGCGGCGTTCGTATTCGACGCGCATTTCTTCCACACAGTCCTGAGGTCCCTTAAGCGCTGCCCAGGCTCCCTTTTGAGCGAAGGAGGTCGGGTTGGAGGTGGAGTGACTTTGCAGGGCGTTGATGGCTTTAGCGATGCGCTGTGGTGCGGCTGTGTATCCGAGGCGCCAACCGGTCATGGCGTAGGCTTTGCTGAATCCATTGACCGTGATGGTTTGCTCATAAACCTCATTGCTGAAGCTGGCGACGGAGGCGTGCTGGGCATCGCCGTAGATCAACTTTTCGTAGATCTCATCGGAAAGGATCATGATTTCTTCATCCAGAGCTACTTCGACCAGAGCGGCAAGTTCGTTTTCGGTGTAAACGGTGCCGGTAGGATTTCCGGGAGAGTTGAGAACAATCATTTTGGTGAGTGGGCTCATATTCTCGAGAAATTGATCCGGCGTGAGTTTGTAGCCACTGGCGGCCGTGGTAGGAACGATGACCGGCTCACCGCCCACCAACGTGACCATTTCGGGGTAGCTTAACCAATAGGGGCCGGGGATGAGTACTTCGTCGCCGGGGTTAATGGTGGCCAGAAGGGCGTTGAAAAGGGCGTGTTTGGCTCCGCAGCTTACGGTGATTTGTTCGGGTGTGTATTTAAGATTGTTATCGGCCAGGAGTTTCTCACTGATAGCTTCTCTGAGTTCGGGAATTCCGGATGAGTCGGTGTATTTGGTGAAGCCGGCATCCAGGGAGCCCATGGCGGCTGCTTTGATGTGTTCCGGGGTGTCGAAGTCGGGTTCTCCAGCTCCAAAGCTTATGATTTCGGCGCCTTCGGCCTTAAGTTTTTTAGCTTTGGCGTTGATAGCCAGGGTCAATGACGGGGTCAGTTTCTCTACGCGTTCTGAAATATCCATAAGATGTGAAAACTAGGCATCGGTTGTATTGAGAGCAAGCATGTTCGGTGGGGAATCGTGTTTAGGGTGGCAGATCTGTTCAGAGAGTAGGCACGGCATCCAGTAGTTTCTGTGTGTAAGGATGTTGGGGTGCATGCAGCACAGACTCGGTGGGGCCTTGTTCGACGATCTTCCCTTCGGACATGACGAGGGTGGTTTCGCAAAAGTGTTCTACCAGCGCGAGGTCGTGAGAAATAAAGAGGTAGGTGAGATTAAACTCCGCTTTTAAATCAGAAAGCAGGTTGATGATTTGGGCCTGGACGGAGACATCCAGAGCACTGACCGGTTCGTCCAGAATCAAACATTCGGGTCGGACTGCGAGGGCACGGGCGATACCGATGCGCTGACGTTGGCCACCGCTGAAGGCGTGTGGGTAACGATGGATGGTATCCGGATCGAGTCCTACCTTTTCCAACAAGGTGACAGTTTGATCAATGCGATCAGCGCGGCGCAACTCCGGAAAATGAATTTCCATCGGCTCGGAGATGATTTCTCCCACCCGCATTCGTGGATTGAGGGAGCCGAATGGATCCTGAAACACCATTTGGATTTTTTTACGGAAAGGACGCCGCGCCCTTCTGGAAAGATTTTGGAGTTCCTCGCCGCGATAGGTAATCGTGCCCGAGGTGACCGGGTTCAAACCGATCAGAGCTTTACCGGTGCTCGATTTTCCACTGCCACTTTCACCTACCAAGCCTACACAGCCTGAGGCTGGAATGGTGAAGGTGATACCATCCACCGCTTTGATATGGCTGGTAACGCGCTGAAGAATCCCGGAACGAACAGGGAAATGGATGCGGAGGTTTTCGACACTGAGCAGATTCATGGGTAATAAAGGGGATAGTGATGATAAGGAAAAGGTAGGAAGATGATCAGAAGGAGACGGGGAGGGTATCGCGCTCAATGGCGTCGTAGTCGATGGTTGTCAGGCGTGGTTGTTTTTTACCCAGTTTTGGGATGCAATCAATGAGGGCGCGGGTGTAGGGATGCTGCGGGTTGTTGAGAATTTCGTCGGTAGGGCCTTGTTCGACAATGTGCCCGCGGAACATCACCAAAACACGGTCGGCGAAGCCTTTGACGATACCAAAATTATGGGTGATCATGAGGATCGACATGTTATAGTCAGAACGCAGATCGCGCAGCAGGGAGATAATCTGGGCCTGGATGGTCACATCAAGTGCTGTGGTGGGTTCGTCGGCCACCAAGAGGCGGGGGCGGCAGGCCAAAGCCATGGCGATCATGGCGCGTTGCTGCATACCTCCGCTGAGTTGATGGGGATAATCGCGAAGGGTTTGTTTCGAGTCCTTGATGCCGACCGCGTCAAGCAGAAGGGCGGCTTCACGATCCGGTTCCCTGACTTCGAAGCGATGGATGCGGATGGCTTCCATGATTTGCTGGCCAATGGTCAGCACGGGGTTGAGGGAGGCGGAAGGCTCCTGAAAAATGTAGGCGATTTCCTTTCCGCGAATTTTTCTGAGTTCGCTTTCCCTCAGCTCGAGGATATCGCGGTCGCCCATCCGGATGGAACCCTCGAGTTGACAGGTGGGGGGAGGAGGCAGGAGTCGTGTGAGTGCGAGGGCGGTGACACTTTTTCCGCTTCCGCTTTCACCTACCACGGCAACGGTTTCCGATGGTGCAATGGAGAAGCTGATGCCGGAGACGACCTCATGCGGAAGGCCCTTTTTTTCAAATGCGATGCGCAGTCCTTCAACGGAGAGGAGGGGTTGTGAGTTTGGATTCATGTTTGAAGATTAATGAGAGGGTGTCTGGCGTGGGTCAAAAGCTGCACGCACACCTTCGCCGACAAAGCTGGCAAGTAGCAACGTAAAAAACAAGGCTGCAACCGATGAGGACGCCAGCCACGGCGCATTCAGATTTTCAAGTCCCTGCTGCAACAGTTCTCCCCAGGACGGAGAGGGGGGAGGCATGCCGAAGCCGAGAAAGTCCAATGCCGTCAATGATGAGATGGCGGTGATGAGGCCGAATGGAAGTAAGGTGACCACGGGACTAAGCGCGTTGGGCATAAGGTGACGCAGAATCAATCGGTGGTGCGAAGCACCCTGAGAGAGCGCCGCTTGGATGAAGGTTTGATTTTTGAGTTTAAGGAATTCCGCCCTGACGTAGAGAGAAATGCCGATCCACCGGAACAGAGTGAATACGAGAAGCAGCACCCAAAATGACTGGCCGTAGATGGAACCCATTAGAATCACCACATATAGAAATGGCAGAGCCGACCAAATCTCAATCAAACGTTGACCGACGAGATCGACCTTACCACCGAGGTAGCCTTGGATCGCGCCGATTAAAAATCCGAGAATGAGACTGGAAGTGGTGAGAGCCAGTGCAAAGGTCATTCCGGTGCGGAATCCGTAGAGCAGGCGGGCGGCCACATCCCTGGCCGAACTGTCGGTGCCCAGCCAGTGACGCAGGCTGGGCGCGTGGGGCGGAGCACCGGGAGCCTCCCAATCTGAAGTGAAGGGGTCATGAGGAATAGGAGGATAGATCATCCATCCGCCGCCTTCTTTAAATGCGGAGGATTCAGCGAGAAGAGCGTAGTCGGCTTCGGTCTGGTAGGCTCCGCCAAAGTGTTGGTCGCTATAAAAGCGGAGGGTCGGAAAATGTAATCGGCTTTGATAAGCGACCACCAAGGGCCGTTTGTTGGCCAGATGTTCGCATCCAAGTGCCAGCAGGAACGCCACAGTCAAAATCCAGAACGAAAGCCATGCGCGGCGATGAGCGCGAAAGCTTCGGAATTGTTGCCGGGTGAGTTCAGAAAAAATCATGTCAACTTCAGTTTTTAACTTAATCGGATGCGCGGATCGATAAACACATAGAGGAGGTCGGAAAACAACCTTCCCAACATGGTGAAAATACTGACCAGTATGATGAGGCCGAGCACCACCGAGTAATCACGACCGACGATGGAGTTGTAAAAAAGCAGCCCCATCCCGTCGATATCGAATACTCGCTCAATAAGCAGTGAGCCCGCGAACATTACCACAAAGATTTCTGACATGCCGGTGGCCAGAGGGATCAGGGCATTTCGGAAGGCATGGCGGGTGACGGCAGCACGGCGGGAGAGTCCTTTAGCTAAGGCGGTGCGGACGTAATCTTTATTGATTTCCTCCAAAACACTGTTTTTGGCAAGCATGGTCAGGAAGGCAAATTCCCCGATCATGTAGCAGGTCAAAGGGAGAATCATGTGATGAAGGAAATCCAGCACCTTGCCGGTGGGTGAAAGATACGCATGATGGTCCGAAACAACGCCAGTGACTGGGAACCAGTCCAGAAACGAGCCGCCTCCAAAAAAGATGATCAGCAGGATGCCGAGAGCAAAACCCGGCATCACATATCCTGCGAAGATCAGGGTTGAGCTGATGCTGTCAAACCACGAGCCGTCGCGCATCGCCTTCATCAATCCGAGCGGAATGGATATGGAGTATGCCAGGACGAAAGAGGTGATGCCGAAGAAAAGAGAGATGGGCATTTTTGAGAGAATAACCTCCAGAACAGGTGCATGGTAAATATGAGAGCGACCCCAGTCCCCCGTCAGCAAGCGCCCCAGCCACGTGAAGTAGCGGATATGGGCGGGTTGATCGAATCCGTAATATTTTTTGATATTCTCAACTTCAGCCGCAGTGATTTTCTGACTTTGGGCTCCCTGGAGGCTGGACAGACCTTGAACCTTGGAGATCATTTCCTCAACCGGTCCGCCCGGCACCCACTGGATGAGTATAAACGTGGCGACGCTGATTCCCAGCAAAGTGGGAATAAATAATAATAATCTTCTGAGGATATAATCGGTCATGGGAAAACGGCTCAGCGGACAAGGATCTCAGGCGCGGCTTCGGGCAGTGGCTGGTTTTGTGACATGGCTTGCCTTAGCTCGGCATCTTTTTTCTCGTCGTGCCACCAATAAACCATCGCGGCATCCTCCCGGTTGTAATGATCCAAGACCGTCTCCGGCATGCCGAAGCGGTTCCAGTAGAGCAGGCGGTGGCGATCGGATTGCCAAAGAAGTACGTAAGGTTGGATGGCGGTGAGTTCTCGATCAATCTGACGGAGGATTTCATTGCGGGCATCGATGTCGAAAAGATCTTTTTGTTTTTCAATGAGGGCGTCGATCCGGGGGCTGTTGACGCCGCTGATGTTCTGGGTGGCGGTTTCTTGGACGGTTTTGGAATGCCACATGGGTTCGGGATCACGCAGCCTGTTTCCAGACCAGTTTTGCCATGCCAGATCAAATTCATGTTGATCAAGCCGTTTGCGGTAGGCGGCAAGTGAAACGGTTTCGATGCGGGCGTCGATGCCGACTTTTTTCAGATCTTCAAGATAGATGGTAAGTTGGGGTATGGGGGTGCCGTGATAAAGAATGACCAGTTCAAATGGAACGCCTTCACGGGTAAGCACCCCGCGATCGCCCACACTCCATCCGGCTTGGGCGAGGAGTGAGCGGGCCTGAGCGGGATCGTATTCAATCAAAGGTGCGTCGGGATTGAGATTGTCAGGATAAAGGTCGGGGTAATACGAGTTGAGCAGAAAATAAGCGTCAAACATGATTTTTTCCATCATCATCCGGCGGTTGAGCAGATGGGCGAGTGCGGTGCGCACCCGGGGATCCTGCAGGTGGGGGCGGCGGAGATTGAGGGCGAAACCCTGGAAGCCTTTGGGTTCACGATTGGACACGGACTGTCGAACGATCCAATTTTTTTTGACCTGGAGAAAGTCGGTTTGCCGTGCCCAGATACGTGCGGTGTAAACCGGGAACAGATCAAAATCACCACGTTTCAACAATTCCAGAGCCTTGTTGCGATCTTCCAGAGCGCGGAAACGGAGGTAATCAAAGTTGTGTTTGTACTGGTTGATTTTGAGATGGCGTGCCCACCAGTCACCACGACGCTGAAGGTTGATGGAACGGTTGGTCTGCACCTCATATAGTTGGTAGGGCCCCGATACGGGTGTCAGGTCGAAGTGAATGTCGTTGAAATTTTTGTTTTCCCATGCGTGGGCGGGCAGTGCGGACAGACCTCCGGCCACCCAGAAATTACTCCAATGAGGCTGTTGCGCTCGGATTCGGATCGAGTGTGTGCCGAGGATTTCCGGCCGTTCAAAACGGCTTAGAGAAACTCTGAACAGTGAAGTCAGGTGCTTTGGATTCATCAGCGTGTCAAAGTAGAATTGCACATCCCGGGCAGTGATGGGCACTCCATCGCTCCACTTTGCCTGTGGGTTCAAATGAAAAGTGAAGGTGGTTCCATCCGGGGAGATTTCCCATCTTTCTGCCAGGATACCCACGGGACGATTTTCACTCGGATGAAGACCGACCAGGCTTTCAAACAAGAGTTCGCAAACATTTTTGGAGAACGAATTATAGTCCAGCCACATGTTCAGGGATTTAGGGTAACCGCCTGCCCATGTGGTGAAGGTTCCTCCCTTGACAGCACGCCGGTCGGCAATCGGATCAAACTCACCCTCCGACTCGAGAGTAAACGGGGTATCTTTTACTTGGGGAGCCCGGGATCTGACAGGATCCGGATTGGAACCACACCCCACACCCAAGGCAATCAGAATGAGGGCCGCCAGGAGCGCCGGATGAGAAAAAAGCCATGTCATGCGGGGCATGGGACTGGGTAATTCATCATCTGAACGTTCACGCTTCAAACGAGGTTCCACATCCGCACGTTTGCTTGGCGTTCGGGTTCTGGATGCGGAATCCCGCATTGCTGAGCGTATCCTCATAATCAATCGTGGAACCTTTCAGGTAAAGCGCACTGGATTCATCGAGGTAAACGCGGGCGCCATGGTGGAGAACCTCAAGATCACCAGGCTGTGCCGGAGCAACTTGCATAGAGTATTGCAGTCCTGAGCAACCTCCTTTTTCGACAAAAATGCGCAGCCCGCAGGAGCTCGGATCTTGAGTAGGGGTCAGTTCAAGAATTTTTTGCGCTGCAGGTTCAGTAAGGTTGATCATTCCGTTATTCTAGTCGCTGGTTATTGAAGTCAATGTTTTCATGTTTGGATGGATTGCGGCGAATGCTGTTGAGTTGTTAGAAGATTCGGGTAATGAGGAGCGAAATGAAAATCATAGGTGAATTTAAAGCATTTATTAGTCGTGGCAACGTGATGGATCTTGCGGTGGGGGTCATTATCGGGACTGCCTTTGGAAAGATTATCACTTCTGTGGTGGACAACTTAATTTCACCCATTTTGGGTCTGATATTGGGACGGGTGGACCTGTCAGACCTGGTAGTGCCTTTGATCCAGCAAGGTGACAAACAGGTGGTTTTATCATACGGAGCCTTCATGCAAAGCTGTCTAGATTTCCTGATCACTGCGGTGGCGGTCTTTTTTTTAATCAAGGCTCTCCAGACCTTGCATAGAGTGGTAAAGAGAGAGGAAGTGCCACCTCCTCCGGCACCTCCCGAACCATCATCCGAAGAAATGCTACTGCGTGAAATCCGCGATTTGCTTAAACAAGGGCGCTAAGAAGACCGTTTGTAGCGCAACGCGAAAGAACAGGCGGTCATGAATCTATACCGCAGACTTTCATTGGTGGCCCTGCTATTGGCACATTTGGTTCCTCTCTTGGGTTGTCTGCTCTGGGGCTGGGATGCGGGTCATCTGGTCTTGCTCTTCTGGTTTGAAAATGTGGTCATCGGTGGTTACAACGTCATCAAGATGTTATCCCTTCCGGGCGGCGGTAATCCTATCAAACATGGGGGCAAACTTTTTTTGGTTCCCTTTTTCATGTTGCACTACGGAGGCTTCTGCGCGGTTCACGGAATGTTTGTCATCCTGCTTTCAAGCGGAGGACTGGGATCTTCTTCAGGTAATGTGGCGAAGACTCTGGGTATGAATGATGTCTGGGGATGGGGGCCACTGGTCTTTGTGGGTCTTTTTATCCAGGTTGTCCGCCATGCATGGGATATGTTGGGACCAGAAGGTGTATGGGGGGTCTGGGCGTTGGTGACCAGTCACGGCATCTCATTGATGCTTCATTATTTTCTGGGTGGAGAAAACCAACGAGCCACCCTGTCAGGATTGATGATGGCACCCTATGCCCGGATTGTGGTGCTGCACATTGCCATCATTGCTGCGGCCGTGCCGGTGATGATGATGGGCTCTCCCGTGGCTCTGTTAACCCTGTTGGTTATCGGCAAGGTGCTCTTGGATGCCCACCTCCATCTTAAAAGCCACCGTGACACGCCCGGCCAGACGGATCATTCCCCGGTGCCATGAAATGATGGACTCCCGGATCAAGAGCGTTTGTGTGTACTGTGGCTCGCGGATGGGATCCCATCCCGCATACCGAATGGCGGCGCATGATCTGGCGCTGGAGTTGGTAAGGCGGGAAATCAGGCTGGTTTATGGGGGCGGTAATGTGGGGTTGATGGGGGTGGTCGCATCTACAGTGATGGAAGCAGGCGGACAGGTGACGGGAGTGATTCCGGGTCATTTGATGGAACGTGAGCTGGGCATGGAGGAACTCACCGAATTGTTGGTGGTTCCTTCCATGCATCAGCGCAAGCAAGAAATGGCCGACCGCGCCGATGGCTTCATCGCCCTGCCCGGAGGCATGGGAACGTTTGAAGAAATGTTTGAAATTCTCACCTGGTTCGCACTTGGAATTCATTCCAAGCCCTGCGGACTGTTGAATGTGGAAGGCTTTTATGACCCCTTATTGCATTTTTTGAACCACGTGGAAGCTGAGGGGTTCATGCACCAGCCGTGGCGCGATCTCCTCCTAGTAAACGGCCATCCTGGCCGGTTGTTGGATGCGATGGAACGCTGGCAGGCACCTGAGGTCAAAACGTTGATTGAACATCACCACGCGGGCCCGGCAGTATGAAATTCCATGTGTTCAATGTGGGAAAGCCCAAATCCGCGGCTTTGTCCGGCTTGGTTGAAAAGTACGTGAGGCGTATCAACCACACTTCCCCCTGCGACTGGGTGACGGTCAAGGCAACGGATCCGCAGAGCGCAGCTCTGGAACTCAAAAAGAGGTCGGGATCCGGGCGTATCATCGTTCTGGACGAGAAAGGGGAAAGCCCATCCAGTGTCACGCTGGCGCGGCGTTTTGAGCGCTGGGAGGGTGAAGGGGTGCGGGAAGTGAGTTTTTGGGTGGGCGGCGCAGAGGGGCATGCCGATCAGGTGCGTCAGAATGCGGACTGGATTTGGTCGCTCAGCCCACTGACGCTACAGCATGATGTGGCACTGCTGGTTCTGGTAGAGCAGATTTACCGCACCGAGCAGATCCGGCTGGGCACTCCGTACCACCGAGGGGACTGAAAACGGAGATCTAAAGCTTGGGAATGGTGATTCCGGTCTGGCCCTGATACTTACCACCTCGGTCTTTGTAGCTGGTGGTACATACTTGAGAGGCACGGAAAAAGAGAACCTGGGCCAGGCCTTCGTTGGCATAGATTTTGGCAGGCAGGGGAGTGGTATTGCTGATTTCCAGAGTGACATGTCCCTCCCACTCCGGTTCGAAAGGAGTGACGTTAACTATAATGCCACAACGGGCATACGTGCTTTTCCCAAGGCAGACCGTCAGCAAGTCCCGGGGAATGCGGAAATATTCGACGCTGCGGGCAAGAGCAAAACTGTTGGGCGGAACAATGCAAACATCATGGGTCAAGTCGACAAATGACTCCGGAACAAAATGTTTTGGATCGATCAGACTGTTATTGACGTTGGTGAAGATTTTAAACTCCCGGCTCACCCGTAGATCGTAGCCGTAGGAACTGGTGCCATAGGAAATAACCTGTTGCCCCGCCTCATTTTTTCGGACTTGACCCGGCTCAAAAGGATCGATCATCCCTTGGTTGGCACGCTCAATAATCTCACGGTCACAAAGAATACTCATGTTTTGCGAATATGGCCGGGGTCAGCAGGGATTGAAGCAAAAAGATTACTGAAGATCAGAAAATCAAACCAGGAAAGATAGATAAAGCCACTGTAGCCATTCCTAGAAAGATGAAAAATCCAAATACGTCTGTCACGGTGGTTACCATGATGCCTGAGCCTAGTGCCGGATCGATTTTTAAGGACTTCAAGGTGAGAGGAACCATGACCCCCGCAGCCGCAGCGGCCAGCATGTTGAAAATCATGGCCAAACAAATAATCACACCCACCAGCACGTTCCCCTTCCAAAGCCAAGTGATGAACCCCACCGAAATTCCTATAGCGCACCCGTTGCAGAGGCCGACTAAGAGTTCCTTGATTAGGAGTTGGCTCCGTTGGTCCAGCCTGATTTCACCCAGTGCCAGTGAGCGCACCACGATGGTTAGGGTCTGTGTGCCCGAATTTCCACCCTGTCCGGCCACAATAGGCATGAAGACTGCCAGTAGCGCGAATTCTGCAATCGTTCCCTCAAATATGGATACAACTGAAGCAGCTAGAAAAGCGGTAATCAGATTGACAAAAAGCCACGGCAAACGTGCAGCCACTGTTTCTTTCCATGAGGAATCAATGACCTCCTCGCCGCTCAAACCGGCTAAACGCTGAATGTCCTCTGTGGCCTCCTCTTGAATGACTTCCAAGATGTCGTCGTGCGTCACGATTCCCACTAGTTTTCCAAAATCATCCACCACTGGAACTGCCAAAAAATGATAACTCTGTACTAACTTAGCGATTTCCTCTTGGTCGGCGTGCACTGAAACGCAGCGAACTTCTTTGATCATTACGTCCCGAACTAGACGGTTGGGGTCGCGAAAAAGTAGATCACGGATGCGCAGGATGCCCCTTAGCCTTCCAATCATATCGGTGACATAGACGTAAAGAATGCCCTCATTCTCTGATTCCTCCTCCTTACGGATTTGTTCGCGGGCCTCGCGCAGCGTCAGATTATCGGATACGGCGATGAACTCGCGCTGCATGATTCCACCGGCGGTGTCCTCGGGATAATTCAACAAACTTTGGAGTGCGGAAGCTTCCTCCTTGGGAAGGGCGGTCAGGATCTCACGCAGCCGTTCGGTGGAAAGGCTGCCCAGAACGTCCGCCGCGTCATCGGTGAACATTTCCGAGATGATTCCTGAAAGCCGGTTCACCCGCATGGACTCGAAAAGCTCGATTTGGATCTCAAGCGGCAGCTCGGCCAGCACCTCAGCGGTTAACTCATCAGGCAATCCGCGGAAGATTTTACGGATGGTAACCGCCTCAAAATGTTCGATCTGACGCGCGATATCATGGGGGTGACCCTTGGTCAGTGTGACGATGTAATCGTCGGTGATCATCTGACTTTGGTCGTGTTCGATATGGGCCATCCGAAGATGATAGAGACCTTTGGCGGACAGGCCAAGTACCGGAAAAATAAATATTGGATTCGGGGACTACTGGAGCCTGTATCCTACTCCGTGAACCGTGAGCAAGTGAACCGGATGGCCCGGATCCGTCTCAATCTTCTGGCGTAGTTTGACGATGACCTGGTCGAGGGTTCGGGTCGTTCCATAATAGTCAATGCCCCAGACCTCGTTGAGCAGCGTGTCACGGCTCACCGCATCACCGATTCTGTGGTGCAGAGAGAGCAACACTTTCATTTCCCTGTCGGTAAATTCGATTGTTTTCCGGCCACGCGAACCACGCAACGCGGAGGGTCTGATGGTTAGGGAGCCGAGTCGCACTTCATCGGGAATGGGCGGTGCCGCCGTGAAATCCTCCGGACGACTCCGCCGCAATACCGCGTGAACCCGCGCCAGCAATTCACGGAGGCCGAAAGGTTTGGTGATGTAGTCATCCGCTCCGATTTCCAATCCCAGTACTTTATCAATCTCCTGGCCTTTTGCGGTGAGCATGATGATAGGGATCCGGCAACCTGCGGCACGCAGATCACGGCAGACGTCGTAGCCACTTTTGCCAGGCAGCATCAGATCAAGCAGGATCAAATCGGGCTGATGATCCCGAACGCGAGGAAGGGCTTCACGTCCATTGGAGCAAGGGGATACTTCGAATCCTTCCGCTTGAAGTGCATCTACCAAACCCATGCGGATATGCGCATCATCCTCGACAATCATAATATGTTTCTTCATAGAGGTGTCTGGTGAAGGGGAAGGGTCAGAGTGAAGCAGGATCCTCCGCCGGGACGGCTTTGGCAAACCAGATCCCCACCATGATCCCGGGCAAGACGCCGGGCCAGAGTCAATCCAAGTCCCGATCCTTGAATTCCCGAATCCAAAGAATCGTGAGCCCGGAAAAATTGTTCAAAAACCTTTTCTTGAAGCTCATCCGGAACCCCCGATCCACGATCCAATACACTGACCCGCAGATGCTCATCTTCTGTCCACGTATGTAATTCGAACGCGCCGCCTTCGGATGCGTATTTCTCGGCATTGGAAAACAAATTGAGTAAAATCTGGTTGATCGCATCGGCATCGCCTCGGATTGGATACGGTGGATCGGAAGCATGCCATACACTTTGCAGCCCGTCGCGATCCCAGTGCATTTTCTGGGCTTGCCAAACGCGTGCGATCAACGGATACGCATCCAAGTATTCCATGTGATAGGATTTTAAGCCGCGATCCATACGAGAAAAATCCAGCACGTTGTTGATGAGGCGGGTCAGTCGTTCGGCCTCCATTGAAATGATGGGAAGATAACGATCCAGTTTATCCGTGGTCCGGTGCCCCGGATCCAAAAGCATTTCCGCGAACATACGAATCGAGGTGAGGGGGGTTTTCAACTCATGCGACACATTTGAAACAAAGTCCGTTTTCTGACGAGCCAAAGCGAGCTGCCGGCGCGTATCGCGCTCAACCAGCAGCGTGCCCAGGGCGATGGCTCCCACCGCCAGTGCGATCAAGGAAACCAAAGAGAGCGTTACAAATCGTGCCGAGCGCTGGAGGGCTGCCGGATCCGCCAGATAAAGGGAAGCCTCCCAATAGGGCAGGGTCTCACCGATGGCAGAAGCAACAAAAGGACGCTTCCAGTCAGCTATGAAATCTTCGGGGTATTGTAAAAATGGATTACCGCGCTCATCCAATAAAGCGGTATGCACACTGGAGCTGTAGAAACCTTTAGAAGAACCTTTTTCCTGATCGGTACTCAACAGGGGCCTAAGAAGTTCCTTAAGCCGGTTAGGATCAAGTTGAACTCCAAAAACAAGATTTCCAGGTCGTGAAGGCCGCGACCAGAAAATGAGCACCAATCGGTCGTCGGTGATGCGGGCCAGTATCCCGTCAGAGGTTCCCTCGGTGATGGTATTAAACCGGGATCGAAGACGTTGTACCGTCGCCGACTGGGAAGCTTGATCTTTGTAAATCATCCCTTTGAGGGGAGCCACATTTCGTTCCAGTACTTGTTGCTGTGGAACGGCGAGCGAGTAGTTGGTGGATGGTTCATGCAATTTTGATTCGAGTTTATCTTTTTGTTGAACCAGCTCAGAGGCGCGGCGCTGGGCAGAGCTTTTGAGCCGCATAGAATCATCGATGCGGAGTGAACGGGCCAGCTCCTCATAAGCACCAGGTGCGGATGGATAAAGCATGGCATCTTCCAGACTATTCAGAAAACCCGCATTATCATAATTAAAGCGCAGCAGCTCCGGATTGACGGATTCATTTTCGGTGGAAGGGTGCAGCAACTGGCCTTCATCGGAAACGACAAAGCCAGTTCCTCCTAAAGCCCAGAGGGTGGGCAAAAAATCATTGAATCGCTCCGCGAAATAAAGTGGATCCTTGCCGGCCATGGTTTCCTCTAAGGCACTGATGAAGGCGGCATGTTCAGATGCCAGTGCCAGCCTGACCCGGGCGGCCAGGGCATCGGTTTCTTGTTGGCGCAGACGGGCTTCTTGTTCCTCAATGAGACGGTGTTGTTGAAATGCGGCATGCAGTGCGAGCATTCCCAGCAGCAGCGATGGGAAGAAAATGGTCGTGATGATCAGGATCGTGCTTTTCTTCATTTCAAGCATTGTCTTTTAGCAATTGCTGATTGCGATGGATAGTAAAGAAGAGGCTCCGGTATCGGAAAGATACCGGAGCCTGATGCCGTGAGCGATCGCTCAGGGAGTGGTGATTTGTTTCTTATCTTTGTAGTTATCGTATTGATAGGACTTGCGGGAAGCGGAGTTCATTTGCATCTCACCCGCTGATACCGTGGCACTGGAGCTGCGGAGCTTATCTGATTCTTCGCGTAATTTCGGGCTGTTGATTCGTTCCGACTCAAGGGCGTTGAGTTGTGACTGACGAGCCAGCAGTTCAGAAGCCGCAGCGTAATCACCCGCATCATTCAACGCCAGAGCCTGATCTTTGATGGCGACGTTGTACGCGAGCAGTCGAGCCTCTACGATACCCGGAGCCAGTGTGGCTTCGCTTTCTTTTTCTGTGGAAACCCATTTGATGGACTGACTGACTTGTTTGGTTTTGGGTTTGAGTGACGAGGCATCCGTATAGGAGGCATTTACAGTGAGCACATCCTGACTTCCCGCCATCCGGGCCGGGGTATCGATACGGCACCGGACCAGGAAGTAACGGTTTTGTGCGGCATAGATTTCAGCCATGGGAATGATGGCTTCGTTGTTGCGGATTTCTATTTCGGGATGGCCGATGATCTCCACTGGAGTCACACCGCGTGGGGTATGAATTCGGATGCGTATGTCCCGAGCGACGATATCCCGAATGCGGCCGAGTTCTTCGCGGAAGATATCGGGAAGTTTTTCAACATCCGCAACATAGTAGTAGTTGGCCAAACTGGCCTCCGCCAAACCCACCATGAGATCTTCGTTGTAGTCGTTACCCAAACCGATGGTGGTGACCCGAATACCTTCTTCACCTAAGTCAGAACCCAAACGGGCCAGCTCCTTAGGGGTGCGTGGTCCCACATTGGCCTGCCCGTCCGACATCAGAATGATGCGATTGACGGTTTTCGATCCGAAGTGAGCGCGCACGTGTCCCGCTCCCTCTTGAACGCCACCATGCAGGGCCGTCGTGCCGGATGGGGTGATGGCGTCAACGCGTTTTCTGAGTTGGGCAACATGAGCGGTGGTGGCCAAAGCTGGCTTGGCGATGGTTTCAACCCGACTATCATAGGCTACCAGTGAAACACGATCGTTCGGAGTGAGCCGATCCAGCACGGCATGGACGGCTTGTTTGGCCTGTTCCATTTTGGCTCCCCGCATGGAGCTGGAGCGATCCAGCACCAGTGCGAGGTTAAGCGGCAGCCCGCCGGACGACACCGCGGGACGTGAGTTGAGATCGATTTGAATAACGACCTCGCTTCCCGCTTTGCGCAGAACGGCGGTGCGTTCGGGTTGGGTGGAGATACGAATGACCTCCCCGGAAGCAGGTAAGCATAAAGCAACCAGCGTAGCGGGGAACAGCAGGAGTTGAATCAATGAGATGTTCATGACGCCGACTATTCTGCGGTTTTTACGCAGAGGGGTTGTCAGGCCGGTGTCAGAAAGTTGTAAAAGATTTGTGAGCGGCTGCTGTGCGTCTGGATGTCAGAGTTCCTCCCATCCGACTACCCGGTTGTTCTCAAAGATAACCCTGAAGGTGTCCACCACGTAGGACTCATAATAGGGGTCGTAGTATGTTTGGCCATAGAGGCGACCATCAGAACCCCGGTAGTATTCGCGGCGGAAGGCCGGAACCTCGCGGCTGATCATTCGACTGTAGATCCAATGGACATGGTTTCGTCCTCCCATCCGAGCCTCCCGCTCTTTGGCCGGCCTTCCCAGCGCTATGTAAACCGCATCCGGATTCATTCCCTCCCGGATGCGGCCCTCGAGAACCAGACGTTGCTCTTCTTGAGAAAGCGCGGCGAAGGCTGTCGATTTTTCCTCGGCTCGTTTCTGGGGAGTCGAACAGGAAACGATCAGAAGAGAACTTATCAAGACAAGCCGGAGAACGAAGCGGATTTCGAACATAACGTTATTCTACCTTGAATAAAGATATATTCAATCCGTCATCTCGGACGTTGCCTTACAACGAGAACTGTTCATCTTGACGTCATGATGAGACGCATAAAATTTCTGATGGTGCTGGTACTGGTTTCAGCACTTCTGGCATTCATAACATGGCCTCGTTGGTCAGGCGGGGTGGATAAAGCGCATCGAAAGATGAGCAGAATGTTCACTCCACCCCCGATTGAGCCCGATAAAAAAGTGGAGCCCGTAACGGCTTTGCCTGAACGTTTTTATCCGACGGCAAGGATGCACACCCTTCCATTACATCAGCATCTTAATCTTGTGGTGGAAGTTTCCTCTGAGGAAGGTGAGGTCGCCTCCCGTCTGAGGGAGGATCTGTCAGCTTATGAAGTCCGCTCACGGTTGATCTATCAAGTTCCTCGTGCGGCGCGGACACTTGAGGAGTTGGACAGCAGGGGAACGGCGTTAGAACGATCCTGGCCCAATCTGGAGACTCTGATACAAGACTCACGGGTATCTCCCTTTTATCATAGTTTGTATGAACGCAAGGTCACCTTTTTGAATCAACGACTCACTCATGTGCGGGAATTTCCCCATCGGCATAATATGTATGACTGTGACACGATTCTTGAGATGACTTCTGCGGATGGCTTGCATCGGGCCTTACTCATTCAAGCGGATATGGATGTGGTGACGGATGGGACAGATCCAGATCGCACCATGGAAGTAGATAGCCGATCCCCGACGTTTCAGCCGTTTACGGCCTATAACTGGCCACGCCAAACCCGCCATCCACACCCCTTAGAAGCGGATTACATGAAGGAGAAGACCGAACTGGAGTTAGCCATGAAGCGCGATGGACTTTCCGCAGATGAACGTTACAGCATGACCCTTCGTCTCAGAGTCATACGGCAGAGCCTGGAGGCAATGAAATATCGAAGCACGTTGGTGTCTTCACTGGATCCCTTCATCGTGGTTCCGGTTTTCATGACACGGGAGTCCAGCGCACATGCCCCTAAGGTGGGTGACTACGCCTTGGTATTTTATGGAGAGCAGATTTGGCCGGCGGTGGTGGGTGATACGGGGCCCAATTCTAAAGTCGGTGAAGCATCCTTAAAAATTGCGAGGCAGTTAGATTCAAGCATAGACGGTAGTGCGAGAAGTCGCCCCGTAAGCACGTTAGGGGTGACGTATTTGATTTTCAACGGGTCGGCGGATGCCAAAATGAGCCCTCCTGATCTGCAACGATGGGAACAACATTGCAAAGAATGGTTCAAAAAATGGGGAGGGGATCCGATGGCGATCAGCTCGTGGCAGGCGGGCAATCCAGTGCCAGCGTCAAACGCTCATACAGAGTAAGGAGATACGCCTGCTCGGACTGAATTCTGATTTTGGTATTGGTAATGTCCGTTATCAAGGCAAAGAAAAAATCGACTTCTCCATGATTACCCATCACGGGTCGGATGCGAATGTCAGCCCAATAAGTCGTGCCCTTTTTGTGATAATTGAGTAGCTCGACATCGCAAGGGCGTCCTTGACGCAGAGCCCGCCTCATGATTTTGACGGTTTGTTCATCGGTTTCGGGGCCTTGTAATAATTCAGCCGGTTTAGCACCGATAAACTCTTCCCGGCTGTATCCACAGATATCAGTGAACGCCCGGTTGACCCAAAGGACGACGCGCTGCGGGTTGGTGACAACTACTGCCGAAGGGAGGCCTTCCAGTATGGTGGAAAATGCCGATTCGGCCATCACCGTGGCACTACGGTTCATTGTTTTATCCTATAAGGAGCCTAAAAAGTTACAATTAAAAAAGGCTTATTCAAGCGGCTCTGATCAAGAGGAATTCAATGCCCTGTCAATTGATCTTGTCGCTTGGCGCTGACTTTTTATGCTTGGGCATGCGGTTTACTTTTTGCTGTAGTGCATTTTTTTTGCTTATGGCGATTTATGCCGAAGCAGCCATGATTTGGCGTATTGAGGGGGGGAAGGGAGTCATGTATCTTGCCGGGTCGGTTCATCTACTCAGAGAGAAGGATACTCTACCCGATGCTTATTTTAAGATCTACGAGGAGGTTGATTCACTTGTTTTTGAAGTGGATCCAAGCCAGCAGGTTTCTCCCGCCTCGGCGTTACGCATGATTCAATTAGGCTCACTTCCTAGCGGGCAAAACTTGAGTGAGTTGATCAGTTCTCAAGACTACCAACGTTTAGAAAAAAAAATGTCCGAGGCTGGTATTCCGTCTGCGGCGTATGACCGATTTCGACCTTGGCTAGCAGCTATGACACTCACCCGATCACATCTTGATAGCATGGGAGCCAAAACCCATTTCGGATTGGAGCATCGGTTGTTGGAAAAAAGTAAAGCCGATCGCAAGCCTTTTTCAGGATTGGAAAGCTTGGATGAAGTGATGCGTGTATTTGGCTCCTTATCCAATACGGAAGAAACCCTTTTGTTAATGGAAACCTTGAACTCAGCACATCATTTGGAGGAAAACGTCGATGCCTTAATCAATGCATGGCAACGCGCAGATGTGAAAGCGTTGGATCAACTCATATGGGCTGGAGCTCAGGACGATCCCATCCTACATCGTATACTTATCGAGCGGAACAAGAAGTGGCTTGAAAAAATAGTGACCCATTTGGAAAGTGAAAAACGTGTGATGGTGGTTGTCGGTGCGGCTCATTTAATTGGTAAGGGAAGTTTGATTGACCTGTTAGCGCAGCGTGGTTACTCTCATCACATGGCTGGCGGATCGCCTTAATAATTCATCGGAGTCCCTTATGATTGAAGTGCATCCCATCGAAGAAGAAACCTACGCGGTCACTTGCATGGCAGATAACCCTGCGGAATACGTCGTGACTCTTGAGGATGAATATTACCTGCGGATCACAGATGGAAACGTTCTGCCAGAAGAGCTGGTTGAACATAGTGTGGTTTTTTTTATGGATCGCGCCAAGATGGGAGCTGAAATTCCGGAACGTTTCGATGTTTCGACAATGGCGATGCGTTACCCGGAATTTGAAGCGGTGATACGTCAAAAATTGAGAAGGTGAGAGTCGATTACACTATGTTTTTTTCCACCTTCTATGCCGGTCTGGTTGTCATGCGGGGTAGGAAATGAAAAAGTTGCGTAGCTGGGGTTGTCGTTTCATCAAGCCTTTTACTTCTTCAGGTAAGTCCGCATATCTAGAATCCAAAGCACTGGGCATTGAAGGGATGCGGGCCCAGCATACGGCAAGACTTTCCTCTCGAGGTCCAGAAGAGGGATCCATGTTAGCGCTGACGTTTGACGACGGTCCCAACCCGGATGTTACCCCTCTTTTACTTGATGTGCTGAAACGCTATGGAGCTAAAGCCACCTTTTTTCTAATTGGAAGGGAAGCTATTAGTCACCGGGATCTGGCCCAGCGTATTCTGGAGGAAGGGCATGATCTCGGAAATCATACGATGAATCACGTGCGCTGTTCGGATGAATCGGAGCGCGTCTTGTTTCGTCAAGTTCAAGATGCCCAAGATGCAATCCGGCAAGCCACCGGACAGGAAGCACTGTGGTTCCGTCCGCCTTTCGGAGATTTGGATGAGGGACAACTTCACCTTCCCATGCGCAGCGGTTTGCGAACCGTATTCTGGACTCAAAAAATACGTGATTGGGAGAATGCTAACGAAACCGAGATTATCCGGCAAATGCAGTCGGTGTTACACCCCGGTTCCGTTCTGGCTCTCCATGAAAAATTTGATTCTGTGGCTCGTGCTTTGGAACCTATTCTGCAAGAAATGGATAAAAGGGGACTCAGATCCGTGGGACTGAAGGAGTTACTGCATATTGATACCGCCTCTTCGGTGAAGGCCGCAGTATCCCCATCTGGTCGTATCAACGTTTGAATGGATTGGTGCGCGCTCCACCCGTTGTAGGCTTCGAGCGGGTTTTCCCCATGGTGGTAGGCAAGGGTGCATCGGGTTGAGGCGCAGGACCAATCCATTCAAAACCCGATAACTCGAATATGGGCACAAACGTGTCTTTTTTGGGCTCATAGGCTAAATCCTCTATGAAACGCCCATAGAGACGATATTGAGTGTTATGATCCTGATCAGGATGGGCCAGATAACGGCCAGGGGCTTGAATGGTTCCGGGTTTTTCCATCAGTACCACCCAACGGGATTGCCGCCAAGATTCCGATTGTTTCCGCACCCAACCCCATCCTGAATACTTATCAATCACCGCTCGATGTCCGACAAAGTACTCGCCGGATGGCTCGCCTGCCGAGGAGGGAGTAGTTCCAGCCGGATGAGGGGGCATCGGCGGGTCAATCAACACATGATCCACAGCGGGAAAACGCAGTCGTTTGGAGCCATCAGAAGAGGATGAAGTCACACTAAAGACGTCAGGTTCCGCAGGAGCACTCATCTCCAACGTTTCTTCCTGATTTTCTTCTGAAGTAGGTGGAGGTGTCACTGGAATAACCTCAGTCGTTACTGTCACCTCTTGCGCTATCACCAGCCGACTAAACGCCACAATAAGAATCAGTAGGAGATAATATGGATTCATTGCACCCAACTTCCTCCGGAGTTTGATAATTTCGGCACGCCACCGGTTGAATAATCAGTCTTACCCACCGCACCCCACATACGAGTTCGGGTAGCAGCAAACCATGCCTGAGAGTATTCTTCGCCCGAGTGGCAACCCCAACTTCGAGTAAAGGCATTGGGAGAAAAAATCGTGCTTTTGATGGCGGGTAGATGTTTAACATGCAAGCACATCGATTCCATGACCGCTCCATCTACAAAATTGCTGTAATCAAAACACCAGTTGCGTTTGTTGGAGTGCCCAAAATATTCCAAACGCGAGATTTTGATTTTATTTCGATCCTGCCCTTTGTGCAGGTAATCCAACAGGGAGTCACGGTCATGGAACCAGACGATTCGTGCTCCGGTTGGAGATACCATGGTTTCGATTTCTTTGATGAGATCATGACCAATTTCCTGCCCTCGACGTTCATAAGCGGGACGAAAAATCAGCCACGTAAACGTGCTGGCTCGAATTTCGGCCTCGTTTTGCTTGAAGACCGCCATACCCGAGGTGATGAAGTTACCCCAGAAACGGTCATGCGGCGGACTCTTATGCCTCTCAAAAACTCTCAAGGAAGGTCCACCGCTGATAAAAAGCGTTTCAGTTGCCAGTGAACTGGACACTAAGATAACGTGCAGCGTTACAAGAAATAGAAGGCGAAAGATTAATGTCGGACGCATCGTTGTCGTTTTATAAGGATTTCAAGAGTCAGCCAAGGGCAAAAAAAAGCCCCCGCAAGCGGGGGCTTTTTTAATAGGAGGAGGGTAAGTTTATTTCATGTATCCGCCACCGCTGATCGAGGTGGTAGCCAAGGGCCATTCGTAGGCGTCCTTGTAGGTCACAGTGACCTTGGAACCAACTGTCAGTGATTTTTTGCGGGAGGGGGAAACTTGGAACATTTTTACAGTGCCGTCCGCAGCCTCAACCGTGAACGAGTCACGACTGTCTTCAACAGCAGTAATGATACCGCTGTAGGTGCTGGTCGAGCTGTGACCAATGTCCGCCGTCAGAGTGGCCGTGGAAATCGTCGAAACGATCACACCCAACATAAAGAATTTTTTCCAATTCATACGGGCAAGAGGTAAGCTGGGTATTGTTACAGAATTATGACAATCCAGCCACATTTAGGTTATTCACAAAATTAATTTCGCATGAACTGGCGTGCGGTCGGGAGATAATCTGCCAATGCCTGAATACGGCTGGCATCGGCCGGGTGGGTGCTGAGCCACTCCGGGGGCTTGCCACCTGACCGGTCTGACAACGCTTTCATCCGTTTCCAAACTTCAACGGCCTCAGCGGGATCATAACCAGCTTGGGCCATGTATTTCATACCAATGCGATCAGCTTCATATTCGTTATCACGGCTGAAAGGGAGTATCATGCCGATCTGGGTTCCAATTCCCAGTCCAGTCATGATCTGTGTGCGGTAACGAGGGTAGTTTTCACTGTTGAGTGCCAGACCCGCATCCAGAAGCTGCATCCCTCCGGAAATGGCCAGTTGACGTGAAACTCGCTGGCCTCCATGACGAAGCGAAACATGGGCGATTTCGTGTCCCATGACTGCCGCCAGTCCGGCATCGCTCTGGGTGATGGGTAATAAGCCGGTATGAATGCCGATCTTCCCCCCAGGCAGAGCAAACGCATTCGGTGCGGAATCCTCAAAAACCACCACCTCCCATTCGGCTCCGGGAACGTTGACAACAGGAATGATGCGCTGGGCCACCCGGTTGACCTGCGCGATGGCAGCTGTATTGGTCGATACCTTTTGCGATGTTTTGATATCTTGAAATGCGGTGAGCCCCATCTGCTTTTCCAGTTGTGGGCTGGTCAGGAAAAAGCGTTTTTCTCCGGTCTCGTGAATGGTCGCACACGCGACAACCAATAAGAAGAGGGCGATGCCGGCTAAGAAAATAGGTTTAATGCGCATGCCTTGGTGTAGCACAAGCTCGCCAGGCACCCAACGCTTTTTCATATTGAATCTATGAAAAGCAGCTCTTTTTCCGCGATACACGTAAAAAGTATCAATACGATATGGCGATAACTGGGTATAATCAAGTGGGACGAGGGGTAGTGGTGCTTTGGCGTAAAGCAGGCAGAAGCAGCGAATCTAGGATGGTCTGACTTAGATGGTGGATTACTGCATATGAAATAGCTACTGAAAGCCATTCGGCACCTTGACCCGTGGCAAAAGCCATGGTTATCAGACTCAGTGCTAAGGGCAGGGTCTTTTGAGATCCTACTAAGACTAATGCGGTGCGATTGCGGGGGTGATGTCCACTTCGGCTTGAAAGCAGCCAACAGAGGGCCATCCACGACGTATGAAGCAAAAGAGCGATACCGAAGAAGATAATCCAATTCCATATGGAAAGGCTGCGAAGTGGGTCACTATGCTGAAAAGCAACCAGTCCCACCAATAGAATAATGGCCAACGAAGGTAGATGCTTCAAATAGTCAGGAGGACGAGACAGGAGTGTCCGGCGTATTAATTGCCCAAGAAGTAACGGCGCCACCACCAGCCCGGAAAATTTGATAAACATTCCCCCAATCGGCATCGAGAGATCCGTGCCCACCCCGACTAGCAGGCCGAACCAGAGTGGAGTAATCAGAGTTCCCCCGAGTAACAAAGCCAGAGTTAATAACACCGCCAGCATTTCGTTGCCATCCGCTTGGCGGGTCATTACCACAGCAGTAGAGAGGGTGGTCGGAACACAACACATGGCGGCAATTCCCAAAAACCATGCTTCAGGAAGAGCAAATACTTGATTTAAAAGCAATGCGCTGAGCGGTGCGGCCACAAACTGTGTAACGGCCACGATAGACAGGTGCTCGAACCAAAGCGTTTTTCCACCCAAACTCTCCACTTTCAATCGAAGTCCGGTAATTAAAAAAATAAATAAGATCAAAAGGGATTCGATGGGAAACGCGGCAAGACGTCTCAGCCCAACTGGGTCAACCGGCACCAAGATGGCCGCCGTTAACATCAACACCAAGCCCGCAGGCAGCAGCAGTGTGTCGGCGCTTAATAGGCGATTACTGTGGAGAGGAGGATTCAAACTCCTTGAGATACCCGCCCAGACCGGATTCTTCCAGCTTTTCTTTGGGAATGAACCGCAAAGACGCTGAATTAATGCAGTAACGCAGGCCGGTGGGCTTCGGGCCATCCGGGAACAAGTGCCCCAGGTGGGAGTCCCCGGTTTTAGCGCGCACCTCGGTGCGAATCATTCCAAATTTACGATCTTGAACCTCCACGATTTCGGCGGGATCCAACGGGCGGGTGAAACTCGGCCAACCGGTTCCGGAGTCGAACTTATCGCGCGATGAAAACAAGGGCTTTCCTGAGATGATGCAGAGATACAGACCTTCAGCTTTGTTGTCCCAGTAGGCATTGCGGAAGGGCGGTTCGGTGGCATCCTCCTTGGTCACGCGGTACTGGACATCGGAAAGTTGTTTTTTGAGTTCGGAGGGAGTCATGGCGCTTAGGTCCTTGGGTTGGGTGTCGGCACTCAGTGTCATGTAGCCGCAGGCCATCAGGAAACTGAGTGTGTATCGTATTGCAGGGGGGGGTAAAATCATGTGCTTCATCTTAAATAGAGTGGGATAGACGGCGGATATTCCTTCCTTGATCATGAAGATGGTTTTTTTGAAAGCAGGATGATGCGCTCATATTCCTCTCGTGAAAGCGGCATAACCGAAAGACGCGATTGGCGGATCAAGGCCATGTTGTTCAGGCCGGGGGTCGACTTAATGACCGCCAGGGTCACCGGATTTTTTAAGGCTTTAATAGCTTTCAAATCAACTGCGGACCAGTCTCCCTCCGAAGCCGTGGGATCCGCATAGGCCATCTTGACGACTCGGCAAAGCCCAACCACGGCCGGATCAACCACACTGCGGTAAAACATCACCCGATCCCCGCACTTCATGGAACGAAGATGGTTTCGCGCCTGATAATTGCGAACGCCATCCCAGATCGTCGAGCCGTCGATAAGAAACTGCTCCCACGAATATTTTTCGGGTTCCTGTTTGACGAGCCAGTATCCGGGTGATCGCATCATGAAACACTAAACGCGGCCATGCGCTTTTCAAGCCGATCCCAACCATACTGAAACCTCCAGTCGATTTCAGACGGGACGTGATGATAACCAGTAACAAGGAACGAAAGTAGCTGAAAACTGTCAATAGTTCTTCCTGACCCCATAAAATGACCGCAGGGCGGAGCACCGGGCCTACAGGGGGATCGGAAACAGATGACGACAGGTGCCGCACCAAAAAAGCTGATATTTCCCAAAATTTGACCAAGGAATCTGCGAACGGATGCGTCTCTGGTAGTGAAAGATAGCCTAATTTCTTTATTTTAACCCTGTGGCCGTAAGGCTGTAATGCATTGTAAGGGGAGGGTAACCGGCCATGGAACAGGAACGCGAAGACGAAGCAAAATGGATAGCTCTGGCAAGCCAAGGAGATGAAAAAGCGTTTACCATGCTGTTCAACCACTATTACACCATGATCTACTCCCATTGTTACCGGCTGGCACTAGATCAGAGCGTGGCGGAAGACCTTGCGCAGACGGTCTTTATCAAGGCCGCCAGAAATCTGGCGTCCTTTCGCGGCCCCCATGGCTTCAAAAGCTGGCTTTACACGATTGCTTCGCATTGTTTCCATGACTGGCTGCGCAAGCATAGTCGGGAACACGCCATCCGGAAGGATTGGGAGTCATTGCAGCCGTACGGGGGTTCCGACCGGACAGGCTATGATGATCTCCATCAGGCGGTGGGAAGCCTTCCTCCCCACCAGCGTGAGGCAACCATTCTCGTCTATCTTGAAAATCTCAGCCACCGCGAGGCCGCAGCGGTGATGGATTGTGCTGAAACCACGGTTTCCTGGCACTTGTGTCTGGCGAGGAGAACCCTCAGGAAAACACTGGGACAAACCCTATGAAGCACCACGATATCTCTGAACAACTATCCAGCTTGAAGGTGCCTGAACAGGATCCGAAGAAACGGGACAAGGCCCTTCATCGTGCCCTGATTGCGCTGAAGCAACCAGAGGCACCGACAGCCCAAGACGAACCTCAGGCGGGCACTTTTGTCTGGCTGCCGCTCCTCAAATGGACCGCGCTGGCGGCGGTCCTCCTCCTCTTGCCCATCGTATATCTGGGGCAGAACCGGACTGCCGACCCGGCCGTTGTGGACAAGGAAATCATGCTGGAAATGGAACGCCTTTTCGCAGGCCAACTCCAGGCCATTGTCAGAAAGGACGGCCAGATCGATATCCAGCTCGGGCCGGACGAAGCAATGACACGCGGGGCGGGAGATCAACGCATACGGCTGCGCGTGGAATCAGGCGGCTCCAAACTCGAAGTTCTCACGTACAGCGGGAGCAGCGTCTGTGTGCAAATGGAGGGCAGAGCGCGCTGTTTTGAAATCCTGATGCAGGCCAATGGCGGGGTTCTGGTGATTTCCGAAGGAATGGTTTGGAGTTCGGAAACCACCCTGGTTGTCCAAGGTCTGCGCATTGACGCCATGGCCCTCGAGTCCGCAGGAGGGGGTGCCTGATGCGAGGCCGTGCCATACATGCGGCCTGTCTTGCCGTGAGTCTGTATGCCGGTCACGCCGTCGCGGACATCAAAATCGTGCCCATGCCATCGACTGTGGACCCATCCCCTCTGGTTTTACATGGTTGGAGTGGTGAGACCATGCCGGTTCATTTGCTGGTGCAGCACCAGGAGGACCGGCAAGTTCATATCCGCGCCCGCCTGTACCAACTGGCCCCGGATCTCGCGGCACCTTTGGGAGAGGCCTTCAGTGTTGTTGATGGCTTGGTATTGCAGAAACGCCTGTTTCACAAGGTTGAGGCACCCATAACCCTTCCCCGTGTCAAACGCGCCGTGGCCGTCACCTTGAAGCTCGAAGCCCGGGAGGAGGGGGAGGACTCATGGGTGCCTGGCGGGCAAGTCTTTATCGTCATCCACCCCCCAAAGGATGACCTCGTCAAACAATGCGCAGCACTGGCCCGTCAGCTCGCCAACCGCGGGGCGGACGTCTTCCTTGTGGGGAATGAACCCTTTTTTGCCACCCTACTGAACCAGTCCGGGATTCCTTATGAACACGCGGCAAGCTTTGACCAATTGCCTGTCGACCGCCCCCTGGTCTGCTTTGGCCGAACTGCGGAGTGGGATATTTCCCCCCTGTTGCTGAACCAGAACATGGCGGTCCGCCTTGTCACCGATATTTTTCATGAGGAAGGCATTCATGTCCGGCGAATGCCACAGGGCCTGGATCTACGCCTCAACCACTACCGCATCGCATCCCTTTCCGAGGCCCGGCGTTGGAGCCTCTTTTCCGAAATCCTACAAGAACTTCACCAGGCACTTCCGCCACAACCGAGATAACCTACTATGAAACGCAACCTATCCATCTTAACCGCCATTGCATGGGTGTGGCTCACGCCCATTCAGGCCGCCGAACCTTTGACCGTGGCGGTGCTTGATTTCTCCACGTCCGCTACGGGTGCTGCCGCTCCACCCACCAGCTTGTTTGAGGTTACCCTCGGAGAGCGGGGGAAGACGGGTTCGCTCGGGGCCGAAATCGGCATCCTGCTCAACGCCTACCTTTCGGCGTCGCCGGACATCATCCTCGTTGAGCGTGAAGAGCTGGCCAAGCTTCTGGGAGAACAGGAGCTCGGACTCTCCGGCACCGTTAACCCCGACTCCGCCGCGCGCCTCGGATATCTCACCGGTGCCAAGGTGTTGGTTACCGGTCGCGCCTTCGAGGCCGGGGGCAAACACTTCGCGGTGGCTCGTATCATCAGCACTGAAACCGGGCGCGTTTTCGGGGAAACCGTCACCTATGCCAATCCAGAGACTTTTGACCAAGCCTGCCAGGAACTTGCCGGTAAGATTGAAAAAGTGGTTTCGACGCGAGGCGAGAGCTTGGTCGCCAAAGTCGAGGAGCCTGACACCCAGATCAAGCGGCTTGAGGCCATGGTCAAAGGAAAAGACCTTCCCTCTGTGGCTGTCAATATCCCGGAGCAACATCTCAGTCGCGCCATCCCCGATCCCGCCGTAGAAACGGAACTGCGGCTGATTCTTGCCAAGCTTGGGTTCGTTGTGATCGACACCAAAGCATCCACGGACAAGCCCGACATCGAAATTAAAGGCGAAGCCTTCAGCGAATTCGCCGCCCGCAAAGGCAATCTGGTCTCTTGTCGTGCCCGCGTTGAAATCCAAGTGTTCCAGAACGAGAGTAACAAGCTACTTCTCTCTGACCGCGAAGTTGGTGTGGCGGTGGACCTTGCTGAAAATGTCGCCGCCAAAGAGGCCCTCGCCCGTGCCGCCCGAAAACTGGCCGATCGCATTGTTCCCAAACTGGTCGGCCCCTGATTC
>JBHJOR010000018.1:0-119141 GCA_050329585.1 Methylacidiphilales bacterium
AAGGATTCTAAAGAATGGAAGAGATCTTAATTTCTGATTTTCAAGGTTTGGATGATAAAGCTTTAATTGACGCAGTTAATCAATCAAACGAATTGCATGTAAATTTTGGCGATTTCGAGGGGCAGCCTTCACTTGCTTTTTTAAGAGATCACTCTGGCGTTACTAAATTGAATCTTTTCAATTTACCCAAAAATTGGGTCCCAGATTTTAATCAAAAGAGCCTGGAAAATTTAACAAATCTTCAAATTCACTTTAATCAAGCAAAGGATAATTTAGATAATTTAAAGGTTTTGCATAAATTAAAATCCCTAAGCATGTCATCCTTCTATTTAAATGACCTTGATTTTTTTGAAAAATTTAAAAATTTAAGAGGTCTTTCGCTTGGTGGTGGGAAATTTAAGGATTTTAATCATCTGCGATTAGAAAAGTTGGAGAAATTAGCATTGACGGAAATTTCGGCCGAACGACTTAACGAAGCTTTTGTTGAAACTTTAAAAAGTATTCGATTTTTGAGAATGGTAAAAATTCCCAAACTAGCTCACTTACCGAATTTTCTTTCCTTTCAAGTTCTGGAAACAGCTATGTTTGTCATGATGAAAGATCTCAGTAGTATAGGAGGTCTAGCAAAAGCGCCGATGCTAAAAAACCTAGTAATTAACCAGTGTCCTCTTTTAAAACCAGAGCATCTTTTTAAATTTAAAGACCACCCTACGTTAAGAACATTAGAGTACGAAACGCATTCACCTAGCAAATCACGCAAGTTGCTTGAGGTCTTCCCGAAGCGAGTTCATATCGGACCTTTCAACTGGAATCAGTTAGAAGCGGAACAGTGAAAAGAGGGAAAGGGGTCAGTCAAGCATGTTTGACAAAACCCCTCGCCGATGAGCTCTGCGCTTTATCCACTTTTGCTGGGTCGCCCCAACTGGATTTAACAACATTGAACCATGGTTCACTCGCCGAACGGCTGAACCTGAACATGCTGACAATATAAGCCACCTCAAACCGCCCGAAGAATTAAGCGGCCTGACAAAACGAATGCACAGGTCTGGACTTGCTCTTTCCTTTTGATCTCATCGGGCTTTCGTGTCATTTTGCGACATGCTTGAGCTCGATTTACTGCGTTCGCTGGGATGGATCGTGATCGCCTCCGCGCTCTGTCTTTGGGTGGCACGTATGATCAAGCTTCCATCGATAGTGGCTTGCTTGATGGCGGGAATAGTATTAGGGCCGATTACAGGACTCTTAAGTGATACCCAATCGCTGCAATTGATAGCCGAGTTAGGTATTGTGCTATTGCTATTTTTAGTGGGATTGGAACTGAGTTTAGGAAAAATTCGGGAGGTTGGACCGGTAGCGGTGGTGGCGGGCTTGGGGCAAGTGGTTTTTGTCGCGGTGTTAGGTTTGGTTTTTTGCTTCTTTCTAGGGTTCAACTGGATGGAGTCCGTTTTTTTATCCGTGGCCCTGACTTTTAGTAGCACCGTGGTGGTGGTCAAAGTTTTGACAGATAAAAACGAGATGGAAACCCTGTATGGCCGGATCGCAGTGGGAATTTTCTTGGTTCAAAATTTGGTGGTCATCCTCATTCTCACGGTGCTAACAGGCTTGCAATCGGCATCCTCTGAGGTGGCTGGATTGGAAACTACGGCTTTGTCGGGAGTGTGGTGGGGAATCGTTTCTGCGTTTGGAGGAATGCTTCTGCTGTCAGGCGTGGTGGTGCTTGCCTCGCGTTTCCTGCTTCCGGCCTGGTTCGGACGGCTAGGATCTTCTCCAGGCAGTCTTTTTTTATCCAGCTTGGGATGGTGTCTGGCGATCGTATGCCTGGCTCAGGCACTTTCATTATCGTTAGAATTGGGAGCGTTTTTTGCCGGTATCAGTCTAGCCCAGCTTCCGAGCAGTCGGGATATGCATCATCGTATCAAGCCATTAATGAATTTCTTTGTAGCGATTTTTTTCGTCACATTGGGCTGGAATCTATCACCTGAAGCTGCGCGCACGGAGTGGCTCCCGATTCTCGTTCTTTCCCTCTTCATTCTCATCGGCAATCCCGTATTTTTTATGCTGATTATTCCGCGTATGGGATATGGAGAACGAACTTCATTTTATACGAGTGTCACCGTAGCGCAGATTAGTGAGTTTTCCTTCATCTTTGCCGGGATGGGCGTAGCAGCCTCTTTGGTAGGAGAACGGGTACTGGTCATCACGGCGGTGATCGGAGTGATCACCATGGCTCTTTCTGCATATATGATGCTCTACAATAGACCCCTCTACGAATGGCTGAGAAAAAGGGGTTGGCTTAAGATTTTTCGCGCTTCAGGAGATGTGCCTGAACCTGTTTGTGAAGCTGATCGTTCGAACCACATCATCGTAGTGGGCATGAACAGCCTGGGACGTGAGTTAGCTCGACGTCTGTACCAAGCGGGTGAAAGGGTTCTGGCGTTAGATACTGATCCCCTCAAGATGGCAGGCTTACCCTGCCCTACGCTTCTAGGAAGTGCTGAGTATTTGGATGTGCTTCTGGAAGCAGGATTGCCTAAAGCCAAACTATTGGTCAGTGCTCTGAGGATTGAGGAAGCCAATGAATTACTGGCCTTCCGGGCGCGACAGTTTGGGGTGCGATGCAGCATTCATGCGTTTGATACCTCGGTGATGGACAACCTTCTGGACTTGGATGTGGTCTATCTGATGCTGCCCAAGGTGGAGGGAATTAAATTTCAGAACCGCATGTTGCAACAGGAAGGAGTGCTGCCCACGTGATCGATCTGGCGATTTTATTAGGCAGTGCCGCCCTGGCCTATTCATTGGCGTTTAAAGCTAAATTGCCGACTGTACCCATCTTGATGCTGGTCGGCTGGGTTCTTTCGATTTCTCCCTTCGCACCGGATCGGGACTTTTCCAGTGGAGTTCTTGAGTTGGGCCTGGCTTTTCTCCTTTTCAGTGCGGGCATTGAATTGAGTCCGCGACGCTTCAGCCATCAGACGGTTGCGGCTGTATGGGTCGCTTTAGTGCAGTTTCTTCTCATTGGTTTGGTGGGAATGACCGTGGCACGCTGGTTGGGTTATGGTGAATTGGCATCGATTTATATTGGATTTGCCTTATCCGCAAGCTCCACGCTGGTGGTAATTCGTCACTTGCGCCAGCAGCAACAAATGTTCCAGCCCTTCGGCCGTCTCGTTACCGGGGTATTGCTGATACAGGATGCGGCGGTCATTCTGATGCTGACCCTACTTACCACTTCGTCGCGAGTTCCGGGTGAACTCTTCCTGAGTTTGGGGGCTTTGGTCTTGCTGGGATCGTTCGCGGTGTTCTGCCATGTGCTGCTTGTTCCTAAATTACTGGCCCGACTATCGGATGACGACGAAACATTACTGATGACCGGACTGGCCATCCTGTTTCTCTTTATTGGTATGGCTCATGCCATGGGGTTACCTCCGTTAGCGGGGGCATTTTTAGCTGGATTCACGCTTTCTTCATTCCCGGTTAATGGACTAATGCGAGGTTTGGTGGGCTCTCTCTCGGAATTTTTTCACGCCTTGTTTTTTGTCGCATTGGGAGCCATGCTCGTCGTTACGGGATGGGGAATGCTGTTTGAAGTGCTGGTGCTATCGCTCATGGTGGTGCTCCTGACCCCCCCAGTGGTGGCCTTCATCGCTGAATGGCGGGGACAAAATGCACGCAACGCCATTGAAAGCGGACTCTTGCTGGCCCAATCGAGTGAACTGGGAATCGTGTTAGTATTGGTGGGAACCAGGCTGGGACACTTGCAAGAATCCACATTTAGCTTGGTGGCTCTGGTTGCCGCACTGACGATGACGCTTACTTCACTGTTGGCCACGGACGCGTTCACATGGCGCTTGCTACACTGGCATCCTTCACGGCGCGGATCCGTAACTAAAATGGACCGGAGTGGTCATATCTTAATTTTGGGATTTGGTAGTGCAGGCATGTGGGCCGCCAAGCCATTTTTAGATGCTGGCTTCAACATCGTGGTGGTCGATGACGACCCGGCAGTGATTGAGGTGATGACCCGAAAAAAAATAACCTGCCTGCGTGCGGATGGTTCGGATCCTCGGGTGTTGGAGCAGGTGAATGCACGGCAGGCTCGTTTGATCATCGCCTCGCTCCCGCGCTTGAGCGATTTATTGAAAATCATCCATTGGGTCGGAACGGTTCGGGTGATTGCCCGTGTCTTTGAAGAGCATGAGGTGAAGGCCGTAGAGGAAGCGGGGGGAACGGCAGTGCATAATGCTGAGGCAGCAGCGAGCGCCTTTGAAGATTGGTTTCAACAGTCCGAAGCTTCTTCTTAGCCCAAGTCATCTCCAGCAAGTGGTGAATTGAACTAGGGCAGCTTACTTTTTTTGAGACCATCCATTAAGACGAGGATCTGGGGCAGAACCAGCACGCTGGTCAAAAAACAGAATATGATGCCAAGAGTCATCACTAATCCCAGACTGCGCAATCCCACATACTCACCCGTCATCATCGAACCGAAACCAATAATGGTTGTTAGAGCGGATAAGAGAATAGCTTTGCCTGTGCTGGAGCCGAACAGATGCACAGCTCCGTCCTCCCGGTGGCGATCTACAACATAAACCCCAAAGGCCACCCCTATTCCAATGACCAGCGGCAGGGTGATAATATTGGCGGGATTAAAAAGAATACCAAACCAGGCCATCACTCCTCCGGTCCAGACAATACCAAGGGCCAAGGGAACCATGGTGAGCACTACCTTGCTAAGGGAGCGGAAATGTCCGTAGATAAGTATAACCATTGCCAACGCAGCCCAAACTGAAGCTTCCACATAACTGTCACGCAGGAGGTTAATATAGGCTAGATTCTGCACCGGGGTTCCGGTGGCCCATGGAGCCACGGATCTCAGGTCGGCCACAAACCGTTTATTTGGCTCCTCTTCCCATACGTTCTCCTTAGGGTCGACTTCCAATAATACCTTGCCTTGAGGCGAAAGATAGCGGTTGAGCAGGGGTTTCGGCAGATCATCCAAGTTGACTGAGCGTTCAAAATCCTGACGGCGAAGCCACTCCAACTCTTTTTGCATGCGACCCAGTGTTTCGACCTGATATCGATTGAGACGGTTGCCCGCCTCGGCATCATTTAAACCCGTCAGTGATTCCACGGCGCGCTCAAGGGGAGGAATCAACCGCCCGAAAATGTCGATGGCTTCGGCTACTTCACTGCCTTTACCAACCAACTTGGCGCGAACACGATATTTCTCTGCTTCGGCTTTGGCTTCACGTGAGGCACTCAATAGACTTTGAAGCTGTGCTCTGGCTTGAGCAACGTTTACTGCAGCACCAAAATTGAATCGCATGTTCAGCCGTGAAAGCTCGCGCTTGATTTCTGCCAGTATTTCCGGCTTCTTTTCCCAGTCTTCAGGCAGGAGATCTTCCAGTGTTCTCACCCCCGCCACGGTGCTCTTTTGTTTGAGCGCACTCTTAAGCTCTCTGGCTTGTTCAATGTTGTCGGCCACTATCACTCCAAAAATAGTGCCGGACGAAGAGCTGTTAACCAATTTGAGTTCATACTGAACGGATTCAAGTTCCGGATTTTGCAAGTTTAGCAAATTAAAATCGAACCCCACCGAGCGTGCACTCCAGCCCGCTAAAAGTGTGAAAAGTCCAGCCAGAGTCAAAACCATCCGGGGTCGTGAGAACAACAACGTATCTAATTCACGCCGTAAGGTCGGTTGTTTAGGCAACAGTTGTTTAGTATTTTTTTTATTTTCAAGCCATTTGTCCCGTAGAACCAGCATGGCGGGTAAAAAAACTAAGTTGGCCATCACCGAAAGTAAGATTCCCATGCCGGAAATAATTCCCAATTCCGCTAATCCTATAAACTCATTGAAACACATCGTAAAAAAGGCCACCGCTGTCGTGCTTCCACCGGTAAGTACCGCTACTCCGGTGTGTCGCAGCGTCTGCACCACTGCGTCATCAATACTGCTCCCCTTTTTGCGCTCCTCTTCATATCGACCCAAAATCTGTATGCCGAAATCGATTCCCAGTCCCAGTAACATGATCACACAAGCCTGAGAAATAATATTCAAGTGACCGATCGTGAGTGTGGTCAGTCCCATGGTCCAACCAATCGAGAACAAAAGTGCTACGATAGCCAATGCGGGTCGTACCCATTCTCGATAGGCCGCAAAAAAAAGCAGAGAAATCAGGACGAATGTGATAACCGCTGCTTTGGCTGAATCACGGGTGCTTTGTGTCAACTCATCATCCAATAAAACGGGCTCGCCAGTAACCCCCATCTCCAAATCCGGGAAAAGCAGGCGAACCTCCCGCACATCCTCACGCACACTATGGATGATGTTCTGAAAAGGAGAAAAGGATTGAGGCTCACCCGCTGTGGGAGTTAACAACAACAACACCATTTCTCCCTGATTGACCGTCAGGTATTCATTTTCATACAGCATGCGCCGCATCTCTGCCAGTCGGTCTGTGCCCAAAGCACTCACCTGGGTCTTGGAGGTACGTATCTCCAGACTTAATTGATCGGCAAGTTGATCGAGATTACCGATAAAATCATCGATAAACGGTTTGAAATTGCTCCAGCCCTGTTTGCTGCGGAGTGTTTTTTCATCAAAACGCCCCACGGCTTCATCAAGCATACTATTGAGATCCATCCCTTTGGAGCCGCCCTTGAAGGCCTCACGGTAACCTTTCAACTTATCACGGATGCTCTCAAGTTCCTCCATCGGGGCGTAATGAAGCATTCGATTTTCCATGGCGGAAAAATCATGGCGGTAATAGACACGATCAAAATGTTGGGGACGCGCCGCAAAGCGTGCCGCCAGAACCTCCGCCGCTTCACGATTTCGGCTAAAATCCTTTGACTTCACCACCACCACGATTTCTTCGCGAACCCCAAACTCCTTTCTGTAATCCAGATAGTGGCGGTGAACCTCAGCATCTGACTTGACCAGATCATTAACATTGTTCAAGACGCCCAAGCGCGTAGCGGCCAGCCAACCCATGACCAGCACCAGGACTGAAGATAAGACGACCACCTTCCAAGGATGCGCTTCTATAAAAACAGCCAGCTTTTCGAGTCCGCTTTTCGTAAGCGTATGTAAACTACCTTTCATGAGTGCGAGAGAACTCTTATTAGCAGCACTTAGCGAGTTCTCAATGGTCTTTGTCATTAAAACGAATCATTTTTACTTGACGATTCCCCTGACACACCACAGATTTCACAACCCAATATGCCTACTTTAGACAAAGCTTCCGTTATCAGTGCCAACAAGGTACATGATCAAGACACCGGCTCCGCAGACGTGCAGGTGGCTATACTCACAAGCCGCATCAACCAGCTTACCGACCACCTTAAAATTTCCGTCAAGGATCACAGCTCCCGCCGCGGACTGATCCGTATGGTCAGTCGCAGACGTAAGTTGCTCGATTACCTCAAACGTGTCGATGCGCCCCGTTATCAGGGTCTGATTGAGCGCCTGAACATCCGCAAATAATTTTTACATTCAGATTTTTTTAAGCCACAAGGCAACACCTCCAACTCGATTTCAGTCCTCCACATCATGGTGCCACAGAGTGCAAATCAGACAGGCAGACTCAAACATGCCGGTCTGATTTGTCCTCTGGTCATCTCTCCGGCGGTAGAAAACGTGTTTGACGTTGTTTGTCATCACCCATCAACCCACCCAACCGGAAAGAATACCCTATTATGGACACCTACCACGTAACCGCCTCCCTGGGCACCAAAGAAATCATCATCGAAACAGGCAAGCTTGCCAACCTCGCAGACGGAGCCGTGACGGTTCGCTGCGGACAAACTGTAATTTTGGTGACAGCCGTTTCCGCCACCCGGGTGCGTGACGGACAAGACTTTTTCCCCCTCACCGTTGAATACCGGGAACGTGCCTCCGCCGCCGGAGCGATCCCCGGAGGTTATTTCAAACGTGAAGGCAGACCTTCCGAAAAGGAAATTCTTACCTGCCGCATGACCGATCGTCCGCTAAGGCCGCTGTTCCCTAAAAACTATTTTTACGAAACACAAGTTATCACGACATTGCTGTCCGCCGATGGTCAAAATGACCCCGATATTCTGAGCATCAACGGCGCATCAGCAGCTTTGATGGTTTCCGATATCCCCTTCTTTGGCCCGATTGGAGCCGTCCGTATCGGACGCGTTAACGGACAACTGGTAGTCAATCCGACTCATGCTGAGATGGAACATTCCGATTTAGATTTAGTCTATGCAGGCTCCGCCGATGAACCCATTATGATCGAAGGTGCTGCTGACCAACTTCCCGAAGAAGAATTCAATAAAGCGCTGCGTTTCGCTCAAGAGCAAGTCGCCATCATGGTTTCGATCCAAAAAGATCTAGCCGCCAAGGTCAACAAAACCAAACGTAGTTTTGAAACGCTTGACGTCAAAGAAGAGCTTCTGCAAATCGCGTACCACGTTGCCAGTGATCGCATCGAAGCCGCACTTAACACTCCCAGCAAAGTAGATCGCGGTAAAAACGTTGGGGCCCTACACTCTGAGGTGGAAACCAAAATCAAAGAGTCCTTCCCGGATGCCACATCATTTGAAATCAATCAGGCCTTCGACTACCTGCAGAAAAAAGCAGTTCGCACCTCGCTGTTAAAATCGGGAAAAAGATGTGACGGTCGCTCCGCTTCACAAATCCGCCAATTGGCCGCCGAAGTGGGCATCCTGCCTCGCACTCACGGATCTGCCCTCTTCAGCCGCGGCGAGACCCAAGCCCTGTGTGTGGCGGCACTTGCTCCGGCAGATGAAGCCCAAATTTTGGACTCTTATACCGGCGGCGTGGACTCCAAACGTTTTATCCTCCACTACAACTTCCCTCCATTCAGTGTCGGAGAATGCGGACGCGTTGGTGGCCTGAACCGTCGTGAAATCGGACATGGTGCTCTGGCTGAGCGCTCCCTATTGCCGATCATCCCATCGGAAGAGGATTTCCCCTACGCTATCCGTGTCAGTTCGGAAGTCTTGTCATCCAATGGTTCCACTTCCATGGCCAGTGTGTGCGGCGGTTGTCTCTCCCTTATGGATGCTGGAGTCCCCATCAAAACACCTGTAGCAGGCATTTCAGTCGGCATGGTATCGGAGACGGATTCCCATGGAAAAATCACCGAGTACACTCTGCTGGACGACATTCTCGGGAGTGAGGATCATTTTGGCGACATGGATTTCAAACTCTGCGGAACCCGCACCGGTGTCACCGGATTTCAACTGGATCTGAAACTTCCCGGAGTACCCCTTGATATTCTGATTGAAGCGGTGGGTCGTGCCACCCAAACCCGGAACCAAATCCTCGACTACATGAATGAGGTTATCGCCCAACCGAAATCGGAACTGTCCCCCCACGCGCCACGAATTGAAGTTATTACCATCAACCCTGACAAAATTGGTGCCCTTATCGGACCTGGCGGTAAAAACGTCAAAGGTATCCGTGCCGAGACAGGAGCTGAAATCGACATCAATGACGACGGAACGGTCAAAATCTATTGCAACAATGGTGAGGGCATGGCCCGGGCCATCGAGTTGGTCAACCAGATCACCGGAGAAATTGAAATCGGGAAAGTCTATCGCGGCAAGGTAGTTTCGACTAAAGACTTCGGTGCCTTTGTGGAAGTATTCCCCGGCCAGGAGGGGCTGGTTCACATTTCTGAGCTTTCCGACACCCGGGTTAATAAAACCGAGGATGTGGTCAAACGCGGTGATGAGTGCTGGGTCAAGTGTATCGGAGTTGATGATAAAGGCCGAGTGAAGCTTTCCCGTAAAGCCGCATTACGTGACATGAACCCGAGTTCCGCGCCAGCCGAATCGGCAACCGTCTGATTTTATTATCCCACCTAAAAACCCTAAAGGAGAATCAACATGGCCCTAGCCACTGGATCCAAAGCCCCCCAATTCACACTCAAACGCAAAACCTCAGATGGTATCGCTGAAGTCAGCCTTGCCGATCAGTTGGGCAAAAAAAACACGGTACTTCTTTTCTTCCCGCTTGCCTTCACGGGCGTGTGCACAGAAGAACTCTGTGATATCACTCAAGGCATCCAAGCCTACAATGAGCTCAACGCCGAAGTCATCGCCATCAGCGTGGATTCTCCTTTTGCTCAGGAAGCTTGGGCTATCAAAGAAAAAATCACCGTTCCCATCCTGAGTGATTTGAACAAAGAAGTAGCCAAATCCTACGACGTGCTCCTGCCGGATTTGATCGGGCTCGGCTCGGTTAGCGCACGTGCAGCCTTTGTCATCGATAAAGAAGGAACCATCCGCTACAGCGAACAAACCCCTACCCCTAAAGATTTGCCTAACTTTGATAAGATCAAAGAAGTTCTTAAATCACTCTAATTTTCCCATGGGTAACTCCTAAGAAACACGCATTAAAAGTGCTCCTTATCAGGAGCGCTTTTTTTCGAACCTTCTTGGATCCACCCGGAACTCTAGCGCGTTACCTGCGCTCAGTTTTCATGTGAACCTAGGTTGTTTCATTCAACTCTTCTCGCACTATGTCACTGCAAGCTAGGTATCAGTGGGAACAAAAAGAACATGCGTTCCTTGCACCTTATGCTCAAAAAAGCTGCGAAAGCCGTGGCCGGGTGCATCCGGAAGCCGTTCATGTTTTCCGCTCCGAATTTCAGCGTGACCGTGACCGCATCGTACACAGCACCGCGTTTCGACGTTTGGAATACAAAACCCAAGTGGTGCTCAATGGGACCGGAGATCACTACCGCACCCGTCTAACTCACACCATGGAGGTCTCCTCGATTGCCCGAACTGTCGCCCGTACACTCGGATTGAATGAAGACCTGACTGAGGCAGTAGCCTTGGCCCATGATTTAGGGCACGCACCTTTCGGTCATCCGGGTGAACACACCCTCAATGAACTCATGCGGGATCATGGAGGCTTTGAGCACAACCGACAGAGTCTGCGTGTCGTGGAACATCTAGAAATGAAATACCCCGAGTTTAACGGGCTCAATCTGACCTGGGAAGTTCTGGAAGGTCTCTCCAAGCATGACAAATCACGCTTTGGTGTAGGTAATCAGCCTTCCTTAGAGGCACAAGTGGCCGACGCCTCTGACGAGATTGCCTACTGCTGCGCCGATCTCGATGATGCTCTGGAAAATGACCTTGTGTCCATGGAGCAACTGGATGATATCAACCTCTGGAAAGAACTGGATTCCGATGTGTCTAAAAAGTACTCAAGACTCGAAAATAATCGTCGTCGCCGTTATCTCGTCCGCTGCCTGATCAATCGCCTTGTGGACGATCTCTGTCGTCAATCCGCACAAAACATTACAGAGGCTCAATTAATCGACGTGGACAGCGTGCGTACCCAGCCTCGCCTACTTATCGGTTTTTCCATGCCTATCCGTGCCGAAGTGCAGAATATTCGGGACTTTCTGACACGGAATTTTTATTTCAATGAACGCGTGGCCGTAACCAACCGGAAAGCCTGCCACGTTTTGCAGGCTCTCTATGAATTCTTTCACCTCCACCCTTCACAGATTGGAGAACAGGCTTCGCTACGTATCAAAAAAGAAGGGCTTTCGAGGGCGGTCTGTGATTATTTATCGGGGATGACCGACAGTTACGCGCTCAAAAAATACGCGCGACACATCGGAACCGACAGTCTCTTACAAGATCTGCTTGGCAAAAAGTCTCTGGATGAGACGTAAAAGTCTTCACTAAATCAAACCAGCGATTTGACCAAAATACGTGAATTACGCCCGCTGGTGAGATAACGTTCTCTTCTCAGTGGGGGTAAGAGAAGCGTTTCAGCTTCGATATAGCCTCCCTTTTGAGCAAAGAAATTAAACGCGCGTGTCGATAAAACATAGAGCTTAACAAGTCCGCGTTGTTTGGCCTTACCTTCTGCGAAGGTGATCAGTTTTTTGCCGATTCCCTGGTTGGCATGAGCATCGGAAACAACCAGGCACGCCAGTTCACCAAGCCCAGGCTCCTCGGAACTCGCATGAACCGCCACACAGCCCACTACATTGGCATCGATTTCAAAGACATAGAAATCTTGAATCGCACCCAAAATATCAGTTTCGGTTCGGTAAACCACTTCTTGTTCGGTAACGGATTGTTTGACCAACCTACGGATGGCCCGCACATCTTTTTTTTGCGCCGGACGAATGGCCTCGTATTCATTGGCGTAAACCATGGTGCCCACACCCTCATTGGAAAAAAGTTCCGCCAGCAGGGCTTCGTCTTTGAGTCCGTCAATCAAATGGGCACGACTCACCCCACTTTGACATGCGCGTAAAGCATGTTGCATCTTGGCCGCTGCATCAGGCTGTTCCTTGGCCATGGCACTGCGCAAATAAATCGCGGCCTCCTCAACCGAAAATTGGGCTGAAAGGCTTCCCGCTCCTCGCACTCCGGGAGTGGTTCCGATGAAAATAAGCTTGGCTGCCTTGAGTGACTTGGCGATTTCCAGTGCCACATGATCTCCGTGCACCCGGTAGGTATGCCCTTCCCCATCGTAACCCAGCGGAGGAATGACCGGGATCAACCCCGCATCCAACTGGCTTTGAATGGCCGCCACATCGATCCGCTCGACACGCCCGGTGAAAATTTGATCCACACCATTGACGATACCGGACGGGTGCGCAATAACCCCATTGGAGATGGTTACCGGAAGATCCAGTTCACTCAATCCTTCAAGGATTTTGTGGGACAACTGAAAGCCGCCAAGTATGGAAATTTCCAATGTAGCGGCATCCGTGATACCGGTTCCTTCCGTGTCGGACAACTCCACGCCCAGCTTGTCCGCCAGCCGCTTCATACGGGAAGTCGCACCATGTACCACCAAAATCCTGACATTGAGTGAGCGCAATACGGAAATATCCAGCAGCAGGTTTTTGAAGTTTTCGTCCTCCACCACCATGCTGTCGACGCTCAACACAAACACCGTCCCCCTGAAATGGGTGGTATAACGCAGGATGCCCCGCAGATCGGTAGGTCTCATCATCTCAATCTTCCCTTTACATGCGAGTTGTCACGTACATTTAAAGATGCTCATTACGTTGCCGGTTAACGTCCTTTGCTATCAAACGCAGAGGGGATCCATTGAATGTCCACCACTTGGTCTCCTCGTAAACCGACTTCCACAATATCGAATCTGACATTAATTTCAGGGTGCCCCAATTCTTGGAGATAAGCGTCGGTGCTTTGAAGCAGAATGCGCCGCTTACGTTGATCGACGGCTTCGGATGGGCGCTCCCAACCCCCGATTTGCCTGCTTTTCACCTCCACCATAACGAGGATGTTACCATGACGACAAACCAGGTCAATTTCACCTGGCCCCACTCTGACATTGCGCAACAGAATACGAAGCCCCTGTTTGGTAAGATGTCGGGCCGCTTCGTTTTCACCGATCGTTCCACGTCTTCCCGTTATGGAGGGGAGACGACTTGATCGAACGATGCGTTTCCAGTATTTCTCGAATCGGACGAAACGTGCGGCGGTGTAGCGGGCAAACTCCGAGACGGGCGAGCGCTTCACGGTGCTCACGTGTTCCGTATCCCTTGTGCCGGGCAAATCCGTATCCAGGAAATCGCTCATCCTCCTGCTCCATGATGCGGTCGCGCGATACCTTGGCAAGAATCGAAGCGGCGGCAATGCTCAGCGAGGCCGCATCTCCTTTAACCAGCGTCTGAACCGGAATTACATGAGTGGGCGAACCTTTACCATCAACCAAAAGAAACTCGGGGGATTCCTTGAGTGCTTCACAGGCCCGGCGCATGGCCAAAAAAGTGGCTTGGAGAATGTTAAGTTGATCAATTTCTTCGACACTTGCCAATCCGACGGAACACAAACACCCACACCCTAAGAGCTGTTCGTGCAACCGGGATCTTTCCTTGGGGGAAAGGGCCTTGGAGTCGTCGACACCGGACGGGAACTGACCACGGGATTCTATGGGAATCATGACCGCTGCCGCAACCACAGGGCCAGCCCAAGGTCCGCGACCCGCTTCATCCACACCTGCCACTCTCCGAAAACCTTGAGCACATCGCAGGTCTTCGAACTTCCAGTCAGCCATAGAATCCTGGTTAGGAAAATACTAAGGTGAACGTCGATCCAAGAATGGAACTGGACGCTTCAGATCACTTCCACGTCAGAAACTGCGATGTGCCTGTACGTTGAAATGAGCGGATAGTCTCAGACTTTTTCAGCCGTTTTCTTTTTGTTCTTTTTGTTGGAGGTTTTTTTCTCGGTAGCTTTCTCAGCTTTGCGCTTTTGAATAGCGTTCACATCGGTTTTAACCGACATGGCACCTTTTTGACCCCGCAAATAATAGAGTTTGGCCCGGCGCACCCGTCCTGGTTTTTCAACTTTAATGTCCTCGATAAAAGGCGAGTGAAGAGGAAATACCCGTTCCACACCTTCTCCGTAACTGATGCGGCGAACCGTGAAGGCCTCGTTGACACCGCGACCCTGGCGGGCGATGACGATTCCGGCGAAAGCTTGGACACGTTCCTTTTCTCCTTCACGCACACGCACTGACACCTTGACGGAGTCGCCTACTTTGAAGTCGGGTGCTTTTTTCTTGATCTGTTCTGACTCTATTTTTTCAATGATATTCATCGTTCTACTCCATTCTCTCGTTCACTTTGTCTTGGTCTGGATGTTGCCACCCGTTAAAATTTTATTTATCCACCCGATCCTCAATCCTCTGAAGCCGCACGCCAAAGATCGGGACGTCGCTCTCTGGTCCTCTCCATAGCCTGTTGTTTTCTCCACTGCCGGATAGCTTCGTGATTGCCTCCCAACAAAATCTCAGGAACCTTCATGCCCCGGAACTCATCCGGACGCGTATAATGTGGTCCTTCCAACAAACCCTCCTCAAAACTCTCACTGGCAGCCGATTCTCCGTTTCCGAGAACACCTGGCAGGAGACGAACCACCGCATCCACCATCACCATTGAGGCCAAGGTTCCATTGGTGAGAATGTAATCACCAACTGACCACTCCTCATCAACCCATGCCTGCCTGACCCGTTCATCAATTCCCTCATAGTGACCGCTGACGAAGATCAGGTGTTCTTCTTCAGCCAATGCTTTCGCGTCTTTTTGCTCAAATTTTCTTCCTTCAGGTGTCATGTAGAGCACCTTTCCGGCACCTCTGCGTTCCTGCACAGATTCTATGGCTTTCACCAGAGGATCACACATCATCACCATTCCCGGGCCACCACCAAAAGGACGATCGTCCACCGTCCGGTGACGATCCTGCGCAAAGTCGCGCACATCAGTCACCTCCATCAAAACTCTACCCGACTCCATGGCCCGCTTCAGGATGCTGCTGTTCATCCAACCCTGGGTCATCTCCGGAAAGAGGGTCAGCAGGTCAATCTTCACTCCTCCTCCGTTACCCGGCTTTAACGATCACGAATTTCTACAAGCATCGTGCAGTTTTTGATCTGCGCGGCAGCACCTACGATGTTACGGATAGCCTGAATGGTTCGTCCTTTTTTTCCAATGACGCGACCAACATCTCCAGGATTGACTTCAATGTTTAAGGTCGTGCGAGACGAGTCTCCCGATTCTTCGATCTGAACTTCGTCGGGCTTGTCCACAAGGGCCGAGACCACAAACTCAACGAAATATTTCATTAAAGTAACCAGGTTGAAAGTTTACTTGGATGTCACTCGGGCCGAGCGAATCAAAGATTTGACGCGATCGGTCGGCTGCGCACCCACTGAAATCCAGTGATCTACCCGGTCAAGCTTCAAGGCCTTGACTTGGTTTTTTTCTAAAGGGTCATAAGTGCCCAACTCCTCGATGAATTTACCATCGCGGGGGCTGCGTTTGTCAGCCACCACCACTTGATAAAATGGGCGTCCCTTGCTTCCTTGCCGTCTCAGTCTCAATACTACCATAATATTCTTTTCTCACGCTTTACCCGGTCATGCCGGAAAGCAGCTTTTTAATTTTGTTTTCCGGATTTCCACCCCGGAACAACTTGGTCATCATTTTCTTCATTTCCCGGAAGCGTCTGAGCAATTCATTCACTTCCGTAACCGAAACTCCACTACCACAAGCAATGCGCCGCCTGCGTCCCGCGTTTAATATCTCGGGACTACGGCGTTCTTTCCGGGTCATGGAAAGAATGATCGCTTCCGTCCGCTTTAGCGTTTTTTCATCTAAAGCGGAACCACCGAGCTTACCCATACCCGGAACCATGCCAAGCAGATTTTGCAGGGGACCGAGTTTTTTCATCTGTTTCATTTGGTCTAGAAAATCCTGTAAATCGAAGGTTTGCCGTTTGAGTTTTTCCTCCAAGCGGGCGGCATCTTCCAGATTCACTTGTGCCGTCACATGTTCGGCCAATGCCCCCAGATCACCCATACCCAGCAAGCGTTTCACCAGCCGTTCGGGTTGAAAAACCTCCAGAGCTTCCACCTTCTCACCGGTACCTAAAAAATGAATCGGGCATCCGGTAACCGATAACAGAGAAAGGGCGGCACCTCCCCGACTGTCGCCGTCAAAGCGGGAAAGAATAATCCCGGTCAGGTCGGCATGTTCTTGAAATCTACGGGCAAGTTCGGCTGCAGCCTGACCGGTAGCGGCATCAGCTACCAGAAAACATTCATCCGCCTCGATGACCGCCAAGGCACTCTTTAGGTCGGAGAGCAATTCTTCATTCAAATCGGTTCTACCCGCCAAGTCATAAAGAACCACCGATTCTTCCGAATTTTCCCGGACGTGGCCGAGATGTGTGAGTAGATGATGTCCCGGTTCGGGAAGAGATACAGGAACTGAGATCTGGCCCGCCAATACGGAAAGCTGCTCGACCGCGGCGGGTCGGCTCAGATCCGCAGCGACCAACCGCACCGACTCTCCCTTCTTGCGAAAATACAGGGCCAACTTGGCGGCGGTGGTGGTTTTACCGGCACCATTCAGCCCGCATAGAGCAATGCGTAAAGGTCGTCGGGGTTTCAAGCGTCCTACGCCCTGCTCAAAAAGTTCAATCAATGAGTCATGAACGATTTTAACAAAATAATCGCCTGGACGGACACTGGCGCGGATCTCTTCCCCAAGGGCACGTTCTTTGACCTTGGCGCAAAAATCTTTGGTCACCGCATAATGGACATCGGCAGCCAGTAACGCCAGGCGCACCTCTCGCAAAGCCTGCTCAATGTTGTTTTCATTGAGTTTGCCGTAGCCGCGCAGGGTTTTGAAAATACCCTGAAGTTTCTCCCCTAATACATTCATACCGGAAAGGCCATTTCCACTTCCTCTAAAATGACGTGGAGTAACCAGGTATGCATTTCCTGGATACGGGCAGTGTTGGAGTGAGGAACGACCACTGCATAATCCGACAAGGGCATACAGGCGCCACCGTCCTTACCCAAAAGCCCTATGGTAACCAGTCCCCGTTCTCGAGCACTCTCCAATGCCCGTATCACCGAGGCTGAATTTCCACTAGTCGAAAACACCACCAGAACATCCCCGGGGCGTCCATGCGCTTCCACTTGGCGGGAAAAAACCGAATCATAATCCCAGTCGTTAGCAATACAGGTTAAGACCGTGGGATCAGCCACCAAAGCAATACCCGGAAGAGCTCTTCGGTTGGATCGATAGCGCCCCACCAGTTCCTCTACTAAATGCATGGCATCGGAGGCACTGCCCCCGTTTCCACAGGTCAAAATCTTGCCACCTTCTTTTAGTGAATGAACAACCACCTCAGCCACTTTCTTGACGTGATCCACCTCCGCTACCATCAGATCGGTTAATGTACTTAGCTCCTGCAGTTGTTCGGATATGCTTGGCATCAGCGGGATAGGTTACATGCTGCGAAGCTGCTTGTCATGAAGATTGTCGACCGTCATTTAATTTACGCGCTGATACAGCCGTTTCTATTCTGTCTGGTATCCTTCCTTTTTCTTTGGATCATCTACGACTTGTTTGACAATATGTCTGATTTTATCGAGGCCAAGGCTTCCCCTATAATGGTGCTGAAGTTTTACGCAGTGCAAATTCCCGATGTGGCCCAATTGATTTTACCTGTATCGTATTTTTTCTCACTGCTCTACGTATTGGGTAATTTGTCGCACAACCGGGAATTGGTGGGATTTCAATCAGGAGGCATCTCTTTATTCCGAGTTACCATACTGGGACTGGTGCTGGGATTGGCGGTTTCAGCGGTGCAGTATTTTTTGTTCTGGGACTGGAGTCCGAGGGCGGCTCAACGTCAGCGCGATACGTTAAATGAAATTCGTGGAGCGGCCACCCAATCGAATGTGTTTCGGGAGGTGATCTACAAGTCATCCGATGGCGGAATGATGTGGTATTCTCAATCTCTGGACGTTCCTTCACGCCGCGCGGTTCAAGTGGAATTATTACTACCCGAAGTCGGCACCCAACGGGATTCGAGAAAAATCTACGCGGCTCAAGCCATTTACCGTGACACCATGTGGGAAATGGTGAGGTGCCGCCAGATCACCTTCAGGGAAGGACAGCCTCCATTAGTTGAGGATTTTGACACCCTTGTGGTTCCGGAATTTAGATCAACGCCTCATCAAATTGTGGCAGCACTGCGTGTTCCTATTCAGATGCGATGGCTAGATCTCAAAGAATTCATTTTTCGATCCCCTCACCCCTCGGAAACCCGAATGGCGCCCTTTATTACCCAGTATTATTATCGTATGGCTTATCCCCTTCTGGCTCCGATATTATTTGGGTTTGCGGTAGCTTTGGGTATATCCAATGCTCGGGGAAACCGCGCTGCACCCCTCTTCCGCTGTTTAGTGGTGCTGTTCGCCCTGCTGATTTGGTTGAATTTTTCCATTGCCTTGGGCAATGGAAACAGAATACCCGCATGGCTGGCAGCATCGAATCCCATTGCACTCTTCGGCATCGTGGCTCTCTTCCTCTTTGCCGAAAAGGTGGGCTGGGTGTGGATCCTGCAACATGCGTTGATGCCTCAAAGGAAGTGACCGAGTCGGGGCTTTTCTTTCTTCGGTCAGCCCCTAGATAATGTCGGGCTGGCCATGACCGTCGAATCTCATATTACCCTTCGTGGTGCCCGACAACACAATCTCAAAAATGTGTCGCTCTCGTTGCCCAAAAACGCACTGGTCGTTTTTACCGGGCCTTCGGGATCAGGAAAATCATCGTTGGCCTTCGATACGCTCTTCGCTGAGGGGCAACGCCGCTACGTTCAAAGTCTATCCTCCAATGCCCGGCAGTTCATTGACCAAATGGAAAAACCTGAGGTGGATTCCATTGAGGGACTTTGCCCCGCTGTCGCCATCGAACAGCGCGTTTCAGTTGGGAACCCTCGATCCACCGTGGCCACCGTAACCGAAATCTATGATTTTCTCCGCATTCTCTATGCGACCTGCGGTTCCGTCCACCACCCGGAGACCGGACAACCGCTCAAGCGACACAGTATACAGGATTTAGTAGATGAAATTCTGGCTGAAGAAACGGATAGGCGTTTTCAAATTCTGGCTCCGGTGCGCGAAAATACACCAGGCAATTATCGTGATATTCTGGAACGACTCAAACGCGATGGCTTTATCCGGGCGAGGATAGATGGAATCACCTGCGCTCTTGATGAAAAACATACGATCGATCCCAAAAAAAAGCATTCCATCCAAGCCGTTGTGGACCGGCTTTCGGTGGATCCCTCGGCAAGAACACGCTTGCATGAAGCCATTGAACTGGCTCTCCAGGTAGGAGGCGGCATGATGTGGGTGGAGTGGCTGCCACGCCACCCGGCGGATCCATCCCAGAGCGTGATCTGGAAGCGCAGTAACGAAAACTATGATCCAGAAACGGGCTATCATTTTCCCCGTCTAACGGCGCGGCATTTTTCCTATAACAGCCCTTTGGGTGCTTGTGCGCACTGTCATGGATTGGGCACCGAAATGGTTCCCAGTGAATCACTGATCGTTCCCGATCCGAAGCTAACCTTGGAAGAGATGCCTATCCGTCCATGGAGACGAACCGCTAAGCTGCAGGCCGCACTCTACAAGACGCGCCTAAGGGATCTGGCACGTCATGCCGGTGTTCCACTGAACGTTCCATGGAGTGAGCTTCCCTCTTCTTTTCATGAACTGGTAGTTAACGGATCGGGTGAGACTCCAGTCGAGTTCACCCATGTGCATCGCGGTCAAATTCGTACCCGAAAAATTCTCTACGAAGGGCTATTGAACGAAATGGCCTATGCTGCACAAAACAGTTCCAGTCCGCTGAATCGGAAGCGTCTGGCTTCCTTTTTTAGCCGACACCCTTGCCGCCACTGTGGCGGCAAACGGCTACGGAAAGAAATTCTGAGCGTCTTGCTCACTTCCTCTACTGCTGACAGATCCCATAGTATTTATGATTTTTGCAACCTCTCCGTTTTGGACGCTCTGACTTTTTTGCGGGGAATCGAACTTACTTTAACCCTGAATGAAGCCACCCAAGAGATCCGCTTAGAAATCATGCAACGCCTGCTTTTTTTAAGAAACGTCGGTCTAGGATACCTGACCCTCAATCGAGAGACCTCAACGCTTTCGGGCGGTGAAATTCAGCGGATCCGTCTTGCTACGCAAATTGGAAGCGGTTTGACCGGGGTTCTCTACATTCTTGACGAGCCGAGTATCGGACTGCACCAGCGTGATAATGAGCGCTTATTGGAAACCTTGCGTGGATTACGCGATTTGGGAAATACGCTGGTAGTAGTGGAGCACGATGAGGATACGATGCTAGCCGCAGACTATCTGGTGGACTTTGGACCTGGAGCTGGAATCCGTGGTGGTCGCATTGTTTCCCACGGCACGGTGACCTCGGTATGCGCCGATCCGGCTTCGATTACCGGACCTTTTCTCACCGGCTCCAAAATGATCGGGGTTCCCACCCGGCGCAGTCCGGTGGGGAAAGGCTGGTTGCGCATTATCGGAGCACGGGAGAATAATCTTCAAGGCATCGAAGCATCTTTCCCAGCCGGCTGCCTGACTTGTGTAACCGGTGTGTCCGGATCGGGGAAAAGCACTCTGGTCAACGACATCCTAGCCCGAGAACTGAGGCGCCGCTTTCACTCGGCCAAGGAGCTGCCGGGAGCCCATGAACGTATCGAGGGCACTGAACTCTTCGAGCGGGTCGTTCAGGTGGATCAATCCCCTATTGGCCGGAGCCCGCGCTCCAATCCGGCCACCTACTGCGGTATCTTTGATGAGATACGCTCGCTCTTTGCGCTACTTCCGTCGTCACGTATCCGAGGGTATTCCAAGGGACGTTTCAGTTTTAATATCCCGGGTGGACGTTGTGAAAATTGTAAGGGAGACGGTCAAATCAAACTCGAAATGCAATTTTTACCCGATGTGTATGTCCCTTGTGAGAGCTGCAAGGGACGTCGGTTCAATCGCGAGACACTGGAAATCACCTATAAAGGGCATGACATTTCTGATATACTTGAGTTGACTGTGGATGAGGCCATGGATCTCTTCTCAGCCGTTCCCGCAGTGTTGGAACGGTTAGAAACCCTTCATCAAGTAGGACTAGGATATTTATGCTTAGGCCAATCTGGCACCACACTTTCCGGAGGGGAGGCCCAGAGGGTGAAACTGGCCGCTGAACTGGGTAAACGCTCCCAAGCCCCCACTCTTTATCTGTTTGATGAGCCCACTACCGGGCTGCACTTCATTGACATCGAAATGTTGCTGGCCGTATTTGATAAACTCAAGCGCAGCGGCCATACATTGGTGGTCATCGAGCACCATCTGGATGTCATTAAATGTGCCGACTGGGTTATTGACTTGGGACCGGACGGCGGGCCGATGGGGGGGCAAATCGTGGCAACCGGAACACCTGAAGAAATAGCACTTAATCCGCAAAGCATCACTGGCAGATTTCTTACACAAAAGCTGGTAAATAAAGCGAACCCAGCCTAGGATAGGTATGACGTTGACGTCTTTTAATGCCTACGATGAACCGCTATTTCCATACGTTTTTCCTGCTGGGTTATGGATTGGTTTTTTTTGTCGCGCTCTTTGCTCCCATCAACTCGTCCCATGCGGAATCAACGTGGTTTGAACGTCGTCAGTTCGCCTTCGCCAAGCGAGCGTTTCAGGATCATATCTATGATGTCTCCCAATTAAAAATCGATGCTTTTTTAAAAAAATACCCGGAGAGTGAATTCAAACATGAAGCGCGCTGGCTGTTAGCGCAGTGTCATTTTTTTCTGGGGGATCTGAACCTGGCCTTGGAAATTTTTTCACGACCGCCCGATGACCCCAGCCATCCCTTGATCCCTGCCTATCAGTTTTGGAAGGCCGAAACACTCTCCGCCAGCAAGCAGGTTCCTGATGCGATCAAAGAATACCGTCTCTTTCTGAATAAAAACCCGGAACATGAGCTGGCCGAAAAAGCTCGCGTGGGACTGAGCAAGGTATTGTTCCAAAGCGGCAATAGTCAGGAAGCACTTGATATCCTTAATCCCCTGTTAGAGCCATCGGTCAATAACACGACTCGTTGGTCAGCCAGATTACAAGCTGCCCGTATCGCCATTGCACAAGGCCGGTTCGAGGAGGGACTGGAACGGATACAAACACTGTTGCAGGAAAAACCTTCAGGCACCGTACTTTATGAGGCTTCCTTTCTGGAAGGTGAAGCGAGGCTGGAAACCGGACGGAGCACGGAAGCTTTAGCCGCCTACCGCCGCATCACTTCCGATAATCTGGCACAGCCACGTCATCTAATAGTCAGCTCATGGTTGCGCATCGGAGATATTCTCTCCCAAGAAAAAAAATGGAGTGAAGCCTCTGCTGCCTATGAGGGTGCATTCCGAACGGCTCTGGACAGCGGACAAATCCAACAGGCTGTATTGAAATACCTGCAAGCCCAATACCGCAATCAAACCCTTACAAAAGGTGCGATGGAAATCCGGAACTTTGCCAAAAAAAATCCGCAGACTGCCATAGCCGGGCTTTACGCCATTGGGAAATATTACTTTGATGAAAAAAAATATGATGCGGCCATCAGTGAATTACATCACCTTATTGAGCAATACCCTGCCAGTTCTTGGGTCTGGAATGCGCGTCTGACCCTAGCCGAATCCCTTCTCGCACTAAATCAGAAAGACGATGCCCTGTCACTTTTAACAACCCTCAGCACGGATGCTCCTGAAGCAGAAATCAAATCCAGAGCTTTGGCCATTACAGCCGAAACCCTACAAGCCTCAGGGGATTTATCGGGTGCGGCAAAGCTGTACCAAAGCGCAGCCCAGGCGTCATCAGGTAAACTCAAAGAAGCGTTGCTGGTTCGTGCGCTTCATGGTTTAGCCGACGCGGGTGATTTGGAGGCCTATCAAAAAACCGAGGCCTTGTTTTTTAAAGAATTTCCCCAAACCGACCAGCGGGTTCCCCTTCTGATGAAAAAAGCCTCCCTGTTTGAAAAAAGCGGGCAGGCCGACCAAGCTCGCACGCTTTACATCGAACTGGCTTCTTCGCAAAGCAGCCCGCAAAACACCGCCGAGGCACTTTACCGCTTGGGCCTTTCCGCTTACGACGAAGGCAAAACAGCCGACGCATTGGCAGCTTTCGAGGGGATCGAACAAAATCACCCCGATTTCGCGAAAATGGATGAGTCCCTCTACCTTAAATATCAGTGTGAACACGTGCTGCAATCCCGACCGACAACCGAAATTCACCAGTCGTTACTGGCTTGGGTGGAGCGTTTCCCGAATTCTAAATGGCTGCCCGATGCTCGAAATTTCATTGGCAATTTACTTGAAATACGCGGCCTCTACGCTGAAGCAGTCGCACAATACCGCTTGGTCATTGAGAACTATCCTAAAACATCCTACTCGGATCAATCCGCCTATTGGGCCGGCAAGTCACTGCTTGCAATGAAGCAGTATCAGGATGCCATCGTCATTCTTGAAACGATTCAAAGCAATTCGACATGGAAGCCCTACGGCCGCATTGCCCAAATTCTTTGTTACATGCGCTTGGGTGATTACACTTCTGCTCTGAAAATCTCTGACTCGTTGATCAGCCTGAAGCTGCCCCCTGCGGTCATTTCCTTTGCTCAACTGCGCCGGGCTGAATGCTTGTATACATTGGCCGCCAATGATCGCAGCCTTTACCCGCAGGCATTACAAGCGGCCGAAGCTGTCTTGGCCATTAATGAAGCCAGTTCAGTTGAGCGGAATGAAGCAGGATTCATCAAGGGTGAAATCTATCAAAAAATGAATCAGTCTCACCGCGCCTTAGAAGCCTTTTTAGACGTGGTCTACGGTCAGGTATTACCAATGGAGTCCACCCACATTTCGGCCCAGCCTGAATCACACTGGTTTATCAAATCCGGTCTCGCCGCCGCACGCATCCGCGAAAACCAAGGGGATATACGAGGTGCGGTGGAGATTTACCGCATACTTGAGCGACTGGGTGAACCCAATCGTGATGAATTCCGCAGGAAAATTGAAGATCTGAAGAACGAACATTTTCTTTACGAAAATTCCTGACTAGCTGCTCATGACCGCCTCGCTACGCACGGTCGATCTGGTTTTACCGGCCGAACATGCCGAAGACTTTTCAACACAACAAAAAGCCGTCGCAAGGGCTCTGCATGTCCCGGTAACCGACATTGGCGGAATCCGCTTGCTCAAGCATTCCATCGACGCACGCCAAAAAAGAATCAAAGCCCATGTAAGGCTTGAAATCGCCCTGGGTGGCCCTCTACCCCCGATAGAATCGTTCCACTGGACGGCACCACCGCTTGCTGACAACAGCCCGCGCGTCATCATTGTGGGTTGCGGACCCGCCGGTATGTTTGCAGCACTGCGTTGTCTCGAACACGGAGTCAGGCCCATCCTGCTGGAACGCGGCAAGGACGCTTCCAGTCGCCGTTTTGATCTGGCACCTTTACTGCGGCAGGGACGCGTTATTGAAGATTCCAATTATTGCTTCGGGGAAGGCGGAGCCGGCACCTTTTCGGATGGTAAACTTTATACCCGTGCCAGCAAAAGGGGATCTGTTCATCAGGTCTATCAGTGGCTGGTCGCCCACGGGGCACCAGAACGTATCTTGGTGGATGCGCACCCGCACATCGGATCCAATTTATTACCCAATGTGGTCATGGCGTTGCGCCGCCGCATTATCGAGTGCGGAGGTGAGGTTCACTTTGGACAAAGAGTAACGGAACTGCTGCGTGATGCCTCCGGGATTCAAGGAGTGGTGAGCGCCGATGGAACCACCTGGCAGGGAAGTGGTGTCATTTTGGCCACGGGTCACAGTGCACGGGATATTTACCGGCTTTTGCTAAAGGAAGGTCTTGAGCTGCAGCAAAAAGCGTTCGCCGTCGGCGTGCGTATCGAGCACCGCCAAAGCTACATAGATCAATGGCAGTATCACCTCAGTGCTGTGGATCCTCGCCCTTATCATCTGCCTGCGGCACGCTATGCCTTGGCCACCAAAATCCGGGATCGAGGGGTGCATACGTTTTGTATGTGTCCGGGCGGGTTTATTGTTCCTGCAGCTACTGAAAACGATGAAGTCGTAGTCAATGGCATGTCGCTTTCCCGACGCGATTCTCCTTTTGCCAACAGCGGCCTGGTGGTCACGGTAGAACCGGAGGACACACAGCCTTGGTTTAATGAACACGGGGTTCTAGCCGGAGTCGCCTTCCAGAAAGATCTGGAGCTGATGGCCTCCCGGCTCGGCGGTGGAAAGCAAAAAGCTCCCGGCCAACGTGTTCACGATTTTTTACGTCAGGTAGAAAGTAGCTCATTGCCTGAAACCAGTTATTTTCCAGGCATCACGCCCGCACCTTTACATGAGGTGTTGCCTTCCTTCATCGCTCAACGCATGGCAGAAGGGCTGCGTCAGTTCAGCCGCAGCATGCCCGGATACTTGGATGGGGAAGCCAATCTGATCGGTTTTGAAACCCGAACCAGCTCACCTGTCAGGATTCCAAGGCATCCGGGTTCGATGCAACATCCAGATTGCCCGGGTCTTTTTCCGTGTGGTGAGGGTGCTGGATTCGCCGGAGGAATCGTGTCCGCCGCACTGGATGGGTTAAAAGTGGCGGATGCATTGGCTCAGCATGTCTGTGCGGTTAGATAGTCCGCGATCTGTTTCGCTGCGCGTTGGCCGTCCATCCAGACATCTTCAATACGTGAACGAACCAATGAGTCGCCAGCAACAAAACAACCGGCATTCATGGGCAGAACATCCGTCGTAGCCTCACGGCGCGCGTATCGCCATCGATGTCCCCATCGATCCATGGTTTTCACGCCAGAAAGGGGCCATAAAGAGCGCAAGCTTTCTTCCATTTGCGCCAGCCAGATCTCGTGCGGAGACTCTAAAAAGTCGTTTGAAAATGATTCTCCTGCCTGAGCCACCAGCACTAAGCGGCCTGGTTGCACGCGTCCAGATTTATGGTTCTCGCAGGCACTCCATTCAATCGGCTGGCCGGTATGCTTGAGATTAATAGCGTAATTCTGCGGCAAGGCAACATCACTCGACCCTTCGAATTCGAACAACCCGGTCAAGCAAGGCAGATAAACACCATGGTTTACCGGCAATCCAAGCAGTTTCTGTTGTTGAGGAAGCGGACACGTCAGCAAAACGCAGCGGGCATCCATCTCACCTACCCGCCATAATCCATTATGACATGAGAGAAGATCGACCTCTACTTCCCTCCTGACATCCAAGCCGAAAGCCAAGGCCGCACCGATGCGGTTATTACCCTCGACATGGTAATAACGGGCACCTCCTGTAGCGATTATTTCCTTATGCTCCGAATCCCAAACGGGCGCCTGAATTTCGTGGATTTTATTCTGTGCTATTTTCAACATGTCCAACCTGATGGTTTCTGAATGCAATGTAATAAACTGAGCTCCGTGATCCACCACGTGACCGTTCCATATGCGGGTCGCACACCGGCCACCAATCGAGCGGGATTTTTCAAGCACGATGACGTTCCATCCTTCAGCAGCCAGATCACGTGCCGCTACCAGACCTGAAATGCCGGCTCCTATAATGATCACATCTATCATGAATCGAGCTTACCCCCGTATAACGGATCCGCCAATGAGCGTGTGTTGTCATTTTTAATAATGGAGTCATAGTCAGCTTATGAACCAAGGAATTGTGCGCCTACTTTTTGCACTACTAAATATGATGGGAGTAGCTGGAGTTGGAACCTGTTTAGCCGGACGGATCAAAACCGGAGTGATTCAAATCATATTATCACTGGGTTTTTTCGGGCTCACCCTGATCGGGCTTTTCCGTTTTTATTATTTAACCAAGGACGATACGGATGGTTCTATGTTAAACTGGTATATCTCGATGTTGCGTGGTGACTACACACTGGATGGGGATTCTTTGGCATGCCTGGGATTGATGGTGTTAGCTATAGGATGTTTCGGGCTGAATCTCTTATGGTCATTAACAACAACCCGACCGGTCTCAACGGTAATCCCCCCTCCCCTGCCGCAAACCCGCTCTTGATCGTGCTTCACTCCACGACTAGCTTCTTCAACCTATGAGTTCAGAAAAAAGTGCTATTTCACCCCGCAGGCAGGAAGATTTTCCAGAATGGTACCAGCAGGTTTTAAGTGCGGCCGACATGGCCGAAAACTCCGAAGTGCGCGGATGCATGGTCATTAAGCCGTGGGGCTATGGCCTATGGGAGCAAATGCAGCGCCATCTCGACCGGATGTTCAAAGAGACCGGCCATGAGAACGCCTACTTCCCGTTATTCATCCCTTTGAGCTATCTTCAGAAAGAAGCAGACCATGTGGAAGGCTTCGCCAAAGAATGTGCGGTAGTCACCCACCATCGTTTGGAAGCGGATGCATCCGGACAATTAGTGCCAGCAGGTGAACTGCCTGAACCTCTGATTGTTCGTCCGACATCTGAAACCATCATTGGAGCGGCCTTTGCCCGCTGGGTGGAATCCTACCGCGACCTTCCTTTACTCATTAATCAATGGGCAAATGTAGTGCGCTGGGAACTTCGCCCACGCTTGTTTCTGCGCACTGCAGAATTCCTCCGGCAGGAAGGCCACACCGCACATGAAACCGAGACCGAGGCCAGAGAAGAAACGCGGAAAATGCTCGATGTTTATGAAAACTTCGCCAAGGAATATCTGGCTCTGCCGGTGATGGTGGGTGAAAAAAGTCAGAGTGAGCGGTTTCCCGGGGCGGTGCAAACACTATGCATCGAGGCTATGGTACAAGATCGCAAGGCGGTGCAGGCGGGCACCTCCCATTACCTCGGACAGAACTTCGCCAAGGCAGCTGGCATTCAGTTTCTGGGAAGAGAAAATAAACTCGAATGGGCTCACACCACCAGCTGGGGAGTCAGCACGCGGCTGATCGGGACGCTCATCATGGCACACGGAGACGACGACGGCGTGCGCATCCCTCCCCGGGTGGCACCAGCCCAAGTGGTAATCATCCCCATCATTCCGAAAGAAGCAGTGCGGAACTCGGTGCTAGAAGCTTGTGATCGGGTAGCCGCTCAACTGCGTTTACTCACCTGGAAAAATGATCCTATCCGGGTCAAAGTGGACACCCGCGACCAACAGGGAGGAGCCAAAAGCTGGGCTTGGATCAAAAAAGGTGCCCCGGTGCGGGTCGAAATCGGGCCTCGTGATTTGGAAGCCGGCACCGTATTTGTTGGCCGACGAGATCAACCACATAAGGAAAAAACCTCGTATTCCGTGCAGCATTTCGCAGACGCCCTACCCGGGATTTTAGAAGAAGTCCAAGATGCTCTTTATTCTCAGGCGCTCGCTCATCGTGACCAACACATTCAAATCATCGATTCCCGCGATGCCTTTTATGATTTTTTTATACCCCAAAATATCGAAAAACCGGAAATCCACGGTGGATTTGCACTGACACACTGGAATGGTTCAGCGGACGTGGAAGCCCGGATTAAAGAGGATTTAAAGGTAACCATTCGTTGCATTCCCTTTGAGCGATCCGAACCGGGGCAATGCCCCTTTTCCGGTGAAAAGAGCCCACAGCGAGTGGTCTGGGCTAAATCCTATTAGAATAACATTCATACAGGTTAGGTTTCATAATCCATTGAACTGACTTCTCACTTGATGTGTGAGGGTTGATTGGTACAAACAGGACATGTCTCATTTACCCTCCCCTGACGTATTTTCCGGAACGTTTCCCAAGATTGGCATACGCCCTACGATAGATGGACGCCTCGGCGGCGTTCGTGAATCGCTGGAAGAGCAAACCATGAATCAAGCGCGATCCGTTGCCACACTGATCTCGCAAACGCTGCGTTATCCGGACGGAACTCCGGTGGCTTGTGTCATCGCCGACGGAACCATCGGAGGAGTCAGTGAAGCCACCGCCTGCGCGGAGAAATTCCGTCGTGAGAATGTAGGGGTATCCTTGACCATCACTCCATGCTGGTGTTACGGGTCCGAAACCATGGACATGGATCCACACCTGCCCAAAGCGGTATGGGGCTTTAATGGTACGGAACGCCCCGGAGCGGTCTACCTGGCCGCAGTGCTGGCCGGCCATACTCAAAAAGGGCTGCCTGCTTTTGGAATTTATGGCAAAGACGTACAACCCGCAGGCACCGCTGAAATCCCTTCCGACGTCAGTGAAAAAATTCTCACCTTTGTACGTTGTGGTCTGGCGGTGGCGATGATGAAAGGTAAAAGCTATCTCTCGATGGGAGGAACCTCAATGGGTATAGCCGGTTCCATGATCGATTACGCCTTCTGGGAAAAAACCTGCGGAATGCGGGTTGAAGATATTGATATGACCGAATTGGTCGGGCGTATGATGAAGGGACACTATGATCAGGAGGAGTACATCCGGGCGTTGGAATGGGTTAAAAATCACTGTCCTGAAGGAAAAGACTATAACTCCCCAACGACACAGCGCTCCCGGACACAAATCGATAAAGAATGGGAGGACTCTGTCAAAATGGCGCTCATCGCCCGCGACTTGATGGTAGGTAATCCCAAGCTCAAAGAAAAAGGACTGGGGGAACAATCTCAAGGTCACGGAGCGATTGCCAGCGGCTTCCAAGGCCAACGCCAGTGGACAGATCACTTTCCCAATGGCGATTTTCTTGAGGCCATTCTCAACACGTCCTTCGACTGGAATGGCAAGCGTCCTCCGTACATTGTTGCCACGGAGAATGATGCAATGAACGGAGCAGGAATGCTCTTCGGCTGGCTTTTGACCAATTCGGCGCAGATTTTCGCAGACTTGCGCACCTACTGGAGTTTGGATGCCATCCGCTCCGCATCGGGAAAATCGTTTAGCCATCCCGATGTGGCAGACGGCATCCTTCATTTGATTAACTCCGGTCCAGCGGCTTTGGATGGAACCGGGCAACAAACCGATTCGGATGGAAAACCCTGCATGAAACCGTTTTGGGAAATTTCCGATGAAGAAATGAGCCGGTGCCTTCAGGCCACCACGTGGCACCCCTCGATCACCGAATATTTTCCTGGCGGCGGACTCAGCACACGTTTCCGCACACGGGGAGGCATGAAATCCACCATGATTCGCCTCAATCTGGTGGATGGGTTGGGGGCCGCTTTGCAAGTAGCTGAAGGCTACACCATTGACCTGCCTGATGATGTGCACGATGCGCTGGATCAACGCACCAACCCGACTTGGCCTACGACTTGGTTTTCACCGATTTTGACTGGCAAAGGCGCATTCCGCAGCACCTATGAAGTCATGAATCATTGGGGTGCTAATCATTGCGTGTTGACCTGCGGCCATGTAGGACATCTATACCTGACGTTGGCCAGCATGTTGCGCATACCTGTTTACATGCACAATGTTAACGAGGATCGAATTTTCAGACCCAGCTCATGGAACGCATTTGGAACTCATGATCTGGAAAGCGCTGACTTCAGAGCCTGTCAGCATTACGGCCCACTTTACTCCTGAAATAAGGACCCGCTACCACACCTAAGTTAGTCAACTTGGCTTAAGATATCCAAAGCCGCTTTAACGGCGGATGGGTAGTCCGGCTTACGTCGCATAATCTGATGGATTTTGTAATCTTTCACTTCCAAATCGGCATTGAAGATCGTTTCACCCAATATCCATAATGATTCATCAGGTTGAAGCTCCATCATTTGCCGCTCCATGTTGCCGCCTTCCTTCCATTCGACCTGACGGGTAATTCGTTTGCCCGAAACATCCAGAACGAGGATTCTCCATGCATACCCTTTATGGTCGGGAAATGACTGCAAAATGGATACAGAGGTTTGGTTGGCTTGTGGTACCGCTTCTCGTTCAAAAGAAAGCATCGCTTTAAGGCGAGGGTCTGTCCCCTCATCACGCAAGCGGTAAAGGGTTTCAATCAAGGCCTCGGCACGATCCGTCCGACCGGATGACTGGAGTGCCTTGATGGCTCCCAAGGTGCCGGACACATGATCAGGTTGGAGTTTCAGAAAGCGTTCAAAGAAGGGAACGGCACTTTCATAGGCATGAAGGCGGTTATAGCACAGTCCTGACATCAGAAGGGAACCCCTCGCCTGTGGATCTTCCAAAAGGATTGCTGAAAATATTTCAAGTGCCTCAGCAACTCGATCCTGCTCTGCCATGAGACGCCCTTTTTCAAATCGAGCCTTCCACTCCCTGACTTTCTCTTCGTCCTGAGCCCATCCTATTGCCCCCGTCACGTTCAGCAGAATGGCCGCGCTCATAAAAAAAGCCCGTGCCGCAGTGAAGCGGACGGGCCTTTTTAGAGAGGGCATGAGAAAGTCGAAGACTCAGGCCTGGTAGTCGGCCTGAGCTCCCTTGATATTGCGTTTACCCATCCAAGGCATCATGGAGCGAAGCCGAACACCTGTTTTTTCTATGGGGTGAGCTGCGCCGTCTTTCTGAAGTTTTTTATACTTTTTGAATCCGGTTTTGCTTTCGCGGATCCAATCGCGAGCGAATTTGCCATTTTGGATTTCCAGCAACGCTTTTTTCATGTTTTCTTTGACATGCTTGTCCACCACTCGGGGGCCGACCACCATATCGCCATATTCAGCGGTTTCGGAAATAGAGAAACGCATACCACTGATTCCGGATTCGTTGATCATATCAACAATAAGCTTCAACTCGTGGAGAACCTCAAAGTAGGCCATTTCGGGCTGATAGCCAGCTTCGACTAAGGTCTCGTATCCGGCTTGGATGAGGGCACTGGTGCCGCCACAAAGAACGGCTTGTTCACCAAACAAATCTGTTTCTGTTTCTTCCTTGAAGGTGGTTTCAATTACACCGGCACGAGTTCCACCGATGCCCTTGGCCCATGCCAAAGCTGTTTTCTTGGCCTTACGGCTCACATCTTGTTGGATGGCAATCAGCGAAGGAACGCCGCGACCTTGAACATACTGGCTGCGGACGGTGTGTCCCGGCCCCTTAGGGGCGACCATAATCACATCGATATTTTTAGGAGGTTTAACGGTTCCGTAGTGAATGGCAAAGCCATGAGAAAAAAGTAGCGTTTTTCCTTCCTTAAGGTTGGGTTCGATGTCCTTTTCAAAAACGGCAGGAATTTTCAAATCGGGAACAGCCACCATGATCACATCAGCTTTTTTGACCGCTTGAGCCGTTTCATACACTCTGAATTTGGCTTTACGGGCAGAGGGAATGGATTTGCTTCCTTTATAAAGGCCAATGATGACATTGAGTCCCGAGTCCTTGAGATTGAGGGCATGGGCATGGCCCTGAGATCCAAATCCGATGACGGCTAGGGTCTTGTCCTTAAAAAATGAGAGATCCGCGTCTTTATCCGTATATACTTTAGCTGGCATTTTGTTTTCCTTGGTTGGTATTAATTGCGGGACATGGCCACGCGGCCGGTCCTCGTTAAATCGGTGACTCCGAAGTTGGTCATCAGAGCTAGAAATTTTTCTACTTTCCCTTCGTCTCCGGTGATTTCAATGGAGACGTTGTGTGGCTGGACGTCCACTATTTTAGCCCGGAAAATATCGCACATCTGCATGATTTCTGCGCGGGTGTTTTTATCCACCTGGACTTTAACCATGACTAATTCACGGTCTACAAACTCGCCCTCTTGAAAATCTTGAATCTCAATCACCTCGACCAAACGGTTGAGTTGTTTGACGACCTGATCCAGAATTTTGTCATCTCCTACCACCACAATGGTCATGCGGGAAGTTTTGGGATCGGAGGTGGGTCCCACATTGAGACTGTCGATGTTGAAACCACGACCGCTGAACAGGCTGGTGACGCGGGTTAGAACGCCGAACTTGTTTTCGACTAGAACGGATAACGTGTGTCTCATATAGCTAGCTGATGGTTGTTAAGAATTTGAAAAGCTACAGAACACCCCGATAAGGAGCAACGAAAATCATTTTTGCTTAAAGGCGGTTAGCTCCTCGGTGACTTTGCGATATTTAAGCATGAGAGAGTTGTACTTTGACTCCAACTCCTCTAAATCAACTTCCAGCTGACGGATGCGCAGATCGCGTGCGACATCCATGGAACGCGAAATTTCCTCGGGTTCTGATTGGAGTGCGGTTTCGACCTCGGCCAGTCGTTGCTCCTCACGTACTTCGCTCAAGGTCGTATCACCAAGAAGAGCTCCTACCGTCTTTTCTTCCTGAGTCTCTTTGTGAAAGATGAGCGTTTCTTCAGAAATTTCACCTACCATCAAAAACTCACGGATGGTGCCGGTGGTGGTAGGTCCATATTCGATGCCATCGGCGGTTCTGATGATCCAGATCATTTCCAGTTCACGCATATCGGGAGCAGGCATCCAAGCTTCTCCTTCGTAACATGCTTCATCCTCAGGCGCGATGAACGCGGAACGGCTTAGTTCTATCAATTCTTCAATTTCCATGGGTCCGTGGATTTCGTCCTCGGATTTCTTTTTTAAACAAACCTTGCGTGATTCTGACATAATGACCTTTGTTATTTGTGCGGGATGAATAATTTTTGTCCCACTTTGAGTGGATCACCTTCTTTGAGTTGATTGGCCCTGCGAATGTCCTCAACCGTTACAGATACTCCTTGTTTCTGAAAGGAGTTGGCAATGGCCCAAAGACTTTGTCCCGACTTAACAATGTGTTCGTAACCTTCGGCTGGCGTGGCTGTGTTGGCAGCAACCGAAGAGGTGGGTTTTTCCGCTACAATGCGGGCGACTTCTTTTAGAAGCGCATCCCGTTCACGAACCGAGGCTGCTTTGAGCATATCGAGTTCACTCTTTAATGCCTTGTTCTCCTCCTCTAACCGGCTTTGAGTCGTTTTCAGCGACGCTAACTCCAGCTCCATTTTTTCCACTTTGTGAAGTAAAATGTCCATTTGGTCGGCCGCTTTGAGAATGCGCTGACGCTCCGAAGCCACGTCTTCACGACGGCCTGGGTCAATTTGGCCAAAGCTGGAGGATAAAAAGGCCGAAGTAAGAGCCCACATGATCCATGGATAAGTCCGGTTCATGAAAAACCTACTCTAGGCATCAGCCATAGACACTGCAAGACTTTCAAACTCGCCTTCTGTAAGGATTCTAACACCCAGTTCCTCGGCCTTTTTCAGTTTACTGCCAGCTTCTTCTCCTGCCAGAAGGTAGTCCGTTCGCATACTAACCGAACCCGATACCCTGCCCCCCTTAGCTAAAATGAGCTCCTTAAAATAATCCCGCGGTTTGGAAAGTGTGCCGGTAATGACAAAGGTTTTACCTGCCAAAGCGGACGGAAGTTCACTTGACGATGGCGAATTCTCCGAATCAAAATGGAGGCCATAACCTCGCAGCCGTTCGATGAGGTTGCGATTGATGGCGTTAGAAAAATAGTTGTGAATAGAACGGGCAACGACAGGACCGACATCGTCCACTTTGGCCAGTTGATCGAGATCCGCCTCCATCAATGCATCGAGATGCGGAAACGATTTTTCAAGTTGCCTTGCCAGCCCCGATCCCACATGGGGAATCCCCAGTCCGAAAATCAGCCTCCATAGCGCACGCTGCTTACTGGCTTCGATTCCCTCCAATAAGTTTTCAGCAGACTTACGACCCATTCGATCCAACGATTCGACATTCTCAATCTGCAATTGATACAGGTCGGCCAAATTTTTCACTAACCCCTTCTCCACCAAAGAATCGGCTACCACCTCGCCGAGGCCTTCTATATCCATCGCGCCACGATGAGAAAAATGGGTCAGTGCGCGCCTGATCTGTGCTGGACAGCCGGGGTTAACGCAGCGGAGAAAGACATTTTCCTGTTCGAGTAAACTTGCGCAATCAGGACAATGAGTCGGAGCATTGATAGGCGTTTCCGATCCAGATCTTCGCTCTACGCGAACTTCCACCACCGCCGGGATAATTTCACCGGCTTTTTCGATCACCACCCAATCGCCAACTCTCACATCCTTTCTGGCGACCTCTTTAAAATTGTGGAGAGTGGCCCGGCTGACGACGGTTCCGCTAACCTGAACTGGCTCAAGCTCAGCCACAGGCGTAATCACCCCGGTGCGTCCTACTTGAAATGTGACGCCAAGAAGCTGTGTCTCGACCTGCTCGGCTTCATATTTATACGCAATGGCCCAACGCGGTGCCTTGGCTGTCGAACCCAGTTTTTCACGTTCTGAGAAGTCATCTACTTTTACTACGGCCCCGTCAGTGGGATAGGGAAGCGATTTCCGTAGTTGATCCAGCTCATTTACAGCATTTATCAAATCGGATGCTTCTTGAACCCTCCGGAACCACTCTGAAACAGGAAGCCCCCAATGAATCAAGAGCTGCCTGAGTTGTGACTGAGAAGAGACAACGCCAGAGGATATTTCACCCAGGCCGTATACCATAATGGATATCGGGCGTCGGGCCACCACGCTGGAATCAAGGAGTTTTAATGTTCCAGCCGTAGCATTCCTGGCGTTGGCAAAAAGGGGTTCTCCGAGTTCCTCCCGTCTGCGGTTCATTTGTTGGAATCCATGATGGCTCATAAATACTTCTCCCCGAATTTCCAGAATTTCAGGTGCATCTTTCAATCGTGTTGGAAGGCCGCGAATGGTACGCACATTCTGAGTGATATCATCTCCCGTTCGTCCGTCACCGCGCGTGGCAGCATAAATGAGTTTTCCCTGCTGATATCGGATAGATACCGCCACGCCGTCCACTTTGGGATCAACCGTAAAAGCAGGACAACGACCACCCAGCGCCTTGATAGTGCGGGTGATAAAAGCCGAAAGTTCCGCTGGTGAATAGGTGTTATCGAGACTTTGCATCAGCACCGCATGTTGGATGCTTGCAAAATGGGTCAGCGTTCCACCCCCTACTTTTTGGGTTGGCGAGTCGGGATCAATCCATTCTGGATGTTCTGCTTCAATGTCCGCGAGCCTCTTGTATAGCGTATCATATTCCCGGTCTGAAACCATGGGACACGCCTCAAGATAATAAGCCGCATCATGCCGCCGCACCGTCTCCATCAAATTGAGATATTCCTGCCTTGTCATGAGCACCTTCCTATCTCTCAGCATTGCATCCGTAGTATCTGGAAAGCATCACACCTGACGCCACTCCTAACAAATTGGAAGCCATATCACCCCACTCGAAATCCCGGCCGGGATGATAAAGATGGAGCATTTCGTGGGTAATCGCGATAACTGTCAGTGCGACCAGACACAACAACGAACGAGGCAATCTGCGACAAAACATCCATGCGAGCACTACGAATATAAAGAAATGTATGATTTTATCCAACGGCCAGCCTTCAAAAAAAGATGGTTTTGATGGAACCCTTGGCATGAGTCCAAGGACATAGATACCCACCAGCCACGTGGAGGGAGCGAGCCAGTAAAGTAGAAGCGAGGTGTAGGTGTGATTAGTCTGCACGTTTACCCAGCAAGATGATCTCCTCGGCACCATCCGGTAATAACTGAATAAGCCGGAATGTATCCCATGCCAGAACCCTCTGACTCGACTTGAAGAAGCACTGAATGCGCTCCTCCGAGTCAGGAGGAGTAACGGGCATTGAAGTCACCAAACGATCTTGATGAAAAACCTCGACTTTCCATTGGCCGGACACTGAACCCAAATGAACAGCATGTAAGAACCCCTCCATGTTGAGGCTATCCCAAACCAATCTTCCCCTGGAGATAGGATGTCTCCCCACGGGCCCCATCAACACCACTTCTCCATCCACCTCGCCCAACATCTTTTTTAGCAATATGACTTGACCGGCCAACTGTAGTTTTTGTTCGACAACGTCACCGGAGGCTTGGGTGACTTCCGGAACACGGGGAAGCCTACTTTGGTCGGCAGGCAGGGTTATTCGACCCATTGCAAAACCCAGTAAAAGCAAAAGGAGCCCGAGCAATGCCCATCTCCACCCTTTTTTCAAAACATTCATGAAATCAATCGCCGTGGTAGGTGCACCAAGAAGTCGGTGTTTCATGTAGAACTATTTCACTTAAACCCGGCAGTGTTGGGTTCAATCGCACCCAAAACCATCTGGCGATGTTCTCAAGCGAAGGCACATTCAAATCCTCGATTTCATTGAGATAACGATGATCGAGCATTTCCACCCAAGGTGTGACCTGGCGGGCTATCTCTGCGTGGTCGTAATACATTCCTGTCAACGGATCGACTTCCCCGGTTACGGAAACTACCAGCGTGAACGTGTGTCCGTGAAGGTTGCGGCACTTGTGTCCTTCAGGAAAAACATCAAGTGACTGTGCTGCGTCGAACGAGAATTTTCTAGAGAGTGTTATTTTCATATCATTTTCAGGCTGGATGCAGGATGGTTACTCCTCGGTAAGATAGCGAAAGTGGGGTAAACTACCCACCAGAGGAATAAATTCTCGATCCATATAGTCTCCAGTCAATATGAGTGTTTTACACTGACTGGAAAGCTGTTTCCATACCTCCGTTTTCCATAAATCACGCACCCTCATCAATGGATCACCAGCAAAACCAATACCGTAAATGCGAACTACATGGCTGGCCACCGCCACCAGGCCTGGTACCACGCCTTCGTAAATGTGGAGATGATTATAGTTAAGAGCCGCAGTGCGTATAGAAGAGTCAAAACGTTTTTTGGCCAACCATGTTTGTCCCACTTCATGGTGATCACATTTAAATATTTTTTTCTCCTCCTCGGATAAAAAATGAGGGCCGATCAGCGCGTGATACAAGGCGGCGAAATAGGGATACGGGGCTAACTCTGCCATGATGAGCTTGCCGATTCCATGAACGAGGCAGGCGGCAAATAAATGTTGTTCAGCCCGCGTCAGCGAGTTCATTTTAAAAACCGAAGTGATGGTGGCTCGCTTGGCCATCTCTACCATGCCCTTTCCAGGCAGATATTCACCCTCTAATAATTTGAGTAAAACGTGGGCGACCACCCCCGTCGCCACCGCGTACTCCCAGTAGGGACGCCAAGTAAATTCAGCCTCTTTTTTGGAAAACTGTTGCAACATCACTCCCGCCAGCAGAATGCGGCTCGAAAAATCCAACCCCACCAAACGGATCGCTTGGCGACGGGTTTGCACAGCCTGTTGTCCGGCGAATAATTCCGATGCTCCCAATTGGGTGATAAATTGATCGATTTCTGGAACCATAGAAAGCGCGGATGCCAAATCCGTCATTTCAACTTGGGCCGGCTCAGCGATTTCACGCAATGAGGACACCATCTGATCCACCTTCAGAGAATCCTGAGGCGTTATTTTATCGAAAATTTCTTTGCGCTCTCTTTCGATCCCATCCTCAATACCCGATTCCATCCAGGACTTGAACCTATCTCCCAAAAGCCCGTGAAGATTATCGGGCGAGGGCGATTGTACCGGCACTGTGACGGGTCCTGCATCGGCGATAAGATCGGTGTCATCGGTCAATGGCCGTATAGGTGCCAAGCGTTCGACATTGTCCAGTGCCTTGCGCAAATCCGCATAATTTTGATAACGCTCATCAGGATCCTTGCGCGTCATCCGTTCGAGCAGGTGAATCCATCCCGGTGGCAAGCCCAGTAATTCCGCCCTCGCAATGGGGAAAGGTTCCTTCAAGTGGGCACGCACCAGCTCGGTAATGGAATCACTTGTGAAAAGAAATTGTCCGGTTATCAAGTGAAACATCGTCGCCCCAAGAGAATAGATGTCACTGCGCTGGTCGGTGTCTTTTCTTAATATCTGCTCCGGACACATGTAGGCAGGTGTGCCGAAGCAGTCCTCATCTTCCGGATCGGTATGCGTGCCGAGAACCCGCGCTAATCCAAAGTCGGTCAGAAGAATGGTGCCGTTTTCATCCACCAGAAAATTGGAAGGTTTGATATCGAGGTGGATGATGTTCTGGATGTAAGCGCGATCCAATGCATCAACTGCTTGATAAAGGATCCACTTAGCCTCGTCCAAGGTGACGCGGCTGCCAGCATCCAGCCAGACATCCAGTGTCTGACCCGTGATGAAAGGCATGACAAAAAAATATAACTCTCCTTGGTGCCCCACATAATAGACCGGAACAATATTGGGATGTCGAAGTGCGGCAATGTTCTGCGCTTCCATTTCAAAACGGCCCAAAACCTCAGTATCGGTAGCAAATTCACTTTTTAGAATTTTAATCGCCACATCGCGTTGTAAACTGGGTTCGAAAGCCCGGAATACGCGTCCCATACCACCATCCGCGATGTGTTCTACCAGAGTGTAATGCCCCAGCATGGCATTGGGAACCAAGTCTTCAAATGTTCTGGCCTCAAACATGGCGTGTCATCTTTTCACGTGAACGATAGTAAAAAAAAACACCTCTGGCAATGAGATCGTAGCGTTGTTAAAAAATAACCTGAACGTATTCTTATCACTGGCCAAATAGACTTCCTGAGTCTATGTGAACGTATGCAACTTGACATACCGGAGGGTTCCTTTCAGGGCTATCTTTTTGATTGTGACGGCACGCTGGCAGACACCATGCCCCTCCACTATTTGGCTTGGATAGATGTTTTGAGCCGCCATGGAGCTAATGATTTTTTCCCCGAAGAAGTGTTTTACTCCCTGGGCGGCGTTTCCTCACTGGAGATCATTTCGCTACTCAACCGCCGACACGGCACCCAAATGGATCCCATTGAGGTATCCCACGAAAAAGAAGCCGCTTTTATGAAGAGGTTGGATCACGTTGATCCCATAACAGCGGTTTTGGAATATGCCCGTAATAAAGCTGGTTTATATCCTCTAGGGGTCGTTTCGGGAGGTTTAAAACCCGTCGTCCATCTCACGTTGGAAAAAATAGGAGCTACTGAGCTTTTTCCCGTAGTGATCACTCCAGAAGATGTGCGTTACGGTAAACCCGCGCCGGATATGTTTCTATTGGCAGCGGAAAGACTGGGCGTTGATCCTAAACATTGCTTGGTATTCGAAGATGGACAATCCGGTATAGATGGCGCCCGAGCTGCCGGGATGAGCACAGTGTGGGTGCCTTCACATCCGTATGAGCCGATCCATCCCTGATTCCCTTCACCCTCCACGACTTGATCTGTAAGGAACGAGTGCCTCCTGGATCCGAGCTTTGACCGATTGACGCAGCTCATTGGGTTCAAGAGCTTCCGCATGACTTCCCCAGCTTAAAATCCAACGCTCAACTTCCGGAAGGCTTCCCAATCGCATTTGTAGTATCAGATTGCCATCGGGAAGTTCCTCCAACATCTGGGTAGGATGCCAAATACGCTCGCGTACCAGTTGAGAACCAAACGAATCAAAACGAATGCGAATACGATATTCTCGGTCGCCGCTGAACACGCCAAAGCTTTGTCGCAAATACTCTTGTGCCTTAAATCCAGGATCGGGAAATCGACGCTCAAGAGGAACTAATTCCTGCATGCGGGTCAGCGCATAGGTGCGCACTGCGTTGCGATCGGTATCTCGTCCGAATAAGTACCACTGCTGTTCAACACAGGCCAAATGGTAAGGGTCACATTGACGGGCTTCGTGCCTACGGCTGTTGAGCTTTTTATATTGAAATGAAACAGATTGGCGCGAACGAATAGACCGGGATAAGGCTTCAAATTGTGCCAGATCGGTCACTGAAGGTCCGAGACCTTTGAAGGAAAATACGGTGTCCCAGTCCTTAAGGGCCACCGTGACTTCATCGCGCATTCCTTCTGTAAGTTTTTGAAAAGCCGCCGTAAGAGGACGCTCGAACGACGTCCCCTGATATTGCCGCAATGCTTTTTGAGCCACGAAAAGTGCCATCAGCTCACCCTCGCTAACCTGCATCGCTGGAAATTCCATCACTTCCCCCGTGTAGTAAAATCCGAAACGTTGGTCGTCATATTCGATTGGCAATCCCAACTGATCTCTCATGAAATCAATATCCCGTTGGATGGTTTTGGGGGAAACCTCCAGATCCTGAGACAAAGAACGGCAGTTCGGATAAGCCCCCGTTCGCAACCTTTCATGAAGTTGCATCATTCGAGCCAAGGGAGGACGGGATTTAAGCACCCTCAAAGGGGCGGCTAACTTTTTTTTAACTTTTTTAACCATAGGTCAGCAAATGTCCTACCTCTTACGATACGTTGAGACAAGAACAACCCAATTAAATAATATGAATACCCTGATCCAATGCCCCTGCTGTTACGAAGAAATGAATCATGCTGACTGGCAAGCCAGCGAAGGCAGCTGCCCGCATTGCGGCAAAGCGACACCTTCAACGAGTGGATGGCTAACACATCGCCGAGACATGGGAGCCTATCGAGCCCGCGTCGCCTTATGTCACCCCTCCCTACTCCTATCCGGATTCAGAACCAACTCCCCCGGACTTACTTCGAACAGGAGAGTGTATGCGTAATTATTTTTGGATCGCCCTAATCAGTTACCTATGTGGAAGTCTTTGTGCTGGAGTGTCCGTATCGCTTTGGATCGCGGAGATTCTACCCAGCGAGGCGGTGGTTCTGCTGCTGATCTCAATTGCTTGGTTTATCTGTGGAGAAAGATGCTGCCAACACACTTCGATCAAGCGAGCCGACACACCTAGAATCTTAAGTTATCCCAATAATAAAGTTCTACTTCAAGTTCGCCGCATCTATTAGGATATTTCCTGAGACTTGCTCTTATTATAATAAGTTGGTTTATACTAACGCTTATAGCGGTTATATCTTGCCTAATCATGTATTTCTTATGAGATTATATCACATACTCGCATGGAAATCTTACTGGTAACCATTTTCATAAGCACTCTCTTGGTGCTTGGGTTTGTTGTTTTCTTTTTGTTTATTCAAAGCAACCCCGAATCGGATCATGACCGTGAAAGTCTGATGCCTCTGGAAGAGGATCGGATCCAGTCGGATCGCAACCATACCAAGCCACTTCAACCTGTTTCGCTTCATTCCGAAGCACCATAACCTCTAATCCTTCTTCACCCCACACCCCAATGACTCTGATTCAATATGATAACAGGATAGTGCGATGGTTCATGTGGGCTTCCATCTTTTGGGGCGCCGTAGGCATGGCGGCCGGGGTACTCATCGCATTCCAGCTTAACTTTCACGTGCTCAACTTGGACACCTCATGGCTGACATTTGGTCGCCTCAGGCCACTGCATACCAACGCGGCTATTTTCGCCTTCGTCGGAAATATGATGTTTGCCGGCATCTATCATTCGACCCAAAGGCTGGTTAAGGCACGACTAGCCTCTGATTTTCTTTCCTGGCTCCACTTTTGGGGTTGGCAGCTCATCATTGTAGCCGCTGCTATTACCCTTCCTCTGGGTTATACCCGGGGCAAGGAATACGCCGAATTGATCTGGCCTATTAATATCGCGGTGACCCTCATCTGGGTAGTCTTTGCCATCACTTTCTTTTGGACGCTCGCTAGGCGAAATGAGCGCACTCTTTACGTCGCCATTTGGTTCTATATAGCCACCATCGTTACCGTGGCGATGCTCTACATCGTCAACCACCTTTCTATTCCAACCAGCCTTTTACATTCCTATCCGCTCTTCGGCGGGGTGCAAGATGCGTTGGTTCAATGGTGGTATGGACACAACGCGGTAGCCTTCTTTTTAACTACTCCGATTTTGGGAATCATGTATTATTACATGCCAAAAGCGGCCGATCGACCGGTTTACAGTTATCGTTTATCTGTAGTGCATTTCTGGTCATTGGTGTTCATCTATATCTGGGCCGGCCCGCACCACTTGCTCAACACGGATCTTCCGTCCTGGCTACAGTCGCTGGGCGTCGTTTTTTCCCTTATGCTTTGGGCCCCGTCATGGGGAGGCATGTTGAATGGGCTGCTCACGCTACGGGGGGCTTGGCATAAACTCAGAACGGATCCGGTGCTTAAATTCCTAGCGGCGGGGGTGACCTTTTATGGAATGGCTACTTTTGAAGGACCTTTGCTGGCCATCCGATCGGTTAACCTGCTTTCACATTATACCGACTGGACCATAGGGCACGTTCACTCTGGAACACTGGGCTGGAACGGCTTTATGGCGGCGGGCATGTTTTACTGGATGGCTCCACGCCTTTGGAATCGACCGCTCTTTTCAGTGGCTCTGGCCAATTTTCATTTCTGGATCGGGATGGTGGGCATTCTATTCTACATTTCATCCATGTGGGTTTCAGGGATTACCCAAGGATTAATGCTGAACGCCCTAGGGCCCGACGGCACTCTGGCCAATCCCAACTACTTGGATGCTCTGACCTCTGCACGCAACATGATGCTGATGCGCGCTATCGGCGGCAGCCTCTACCTCTTCGGATTCCTGTTGATGATTTACAATCTACTTCGCACGGTATGGGGAGCTCCGGTAGTAGAAAACTCCATCGAAGTTCATCAAGAACGCTCTAACCGACAAAAAGATCTCGATCTTGTTTCAACCGTATGGACCCCCCCGGTTCTCTATTGTTTTGCCATACTGGCCTTGTCCGTGGTCTGGGCCATGGGCATCCGGGTGCTGAGCATCATGGCGTTCCTCATCCTTGTGGTGGTTACGATTGCCGCCATCTACGACATGCGACAATTAGGCAAAAAATGGGGAGCGTGGTATGATCGACTGCTACACAGTGCTTTACCCTTTACCATTCTCACCTTAATCGCCGTTCTTTTGGGAGGTGCTATTCAGATTATCCCTACTTCGTTAACGGAACGCACTGCCCACATTGATGGCATAAGGCAAATCCCCTACACGCCTCTGGAATTGGCGGGTCGAGATATTTACATCAGCGAAGGATGCTACAACTGTCACTCCCAAATGATCCGTCCCTTTGTTAGCGAAGTGCTGCGTTACGGAGCACCCTCTAAGCTGGGTGAATCGATGTATGATTATCCCTTTCAATGGGGATCTAAACGAACTGGACCGGATCTCCACCGTATAGGAGGAAAGTACACCAATCTCTGGCACTACCGCCACATGGAAGACCCCCGCTCCACCTCTCCAGGCAGTAACATGCCTAATTACCCATGGCTATTCAAACAAGATACCGATACCGCAAGTCTGCCTTCGAAAATACGAGTCCAGCGCCAGCTCGGTGTCCCCTACCCCGAATGGACGGACGAAGAAATATTCAATCAAGTTCGAGAACAACAGGCGGTGATCGTGAAGGATTTAGCGGCTTCACAAATTGCCGTGCAGCCTGAGAGAGAGATCATCGCACTGATCGCGTATCTCCAAAAACTCGGAGCATCCGAAAAAGTAGATACCACCACTACCACCAGCAATAACCAACCTGGTCGCTAACTATGTTCGACTCCGTGAAATTTGCTACCTACGCGCCCTCGTTGGCGGTGCTTACTTTTCTCATCAGTTCGGGAGTATTTTTCTATGTTCTCTACCGCATTCTGCGCACTCCCAAAGATCGGATTGATTACGTTTCTCGCCTTCCGCTGAATCCGGAATCCAGCCAAGCCAGCCAACCCGAAGAACCGAGCCAAACCAGCGAATCCAAGCAGCATGAATAAGCAACCCCTCGAAGATGAAACGCTGAAAGAACACAGCTTCGACGGCATCCAGGAATACGACAAAAATCTTCCGGTCTGGTGGCTGTGGACACTTTACCTAACCATAGCCTTTTCCTTTGGGTATTGGTTCTGGAGCCACCTCAGTGGCCTCAAGCCCAGCGATGAACAGCGTCTACAAAATCATTTCGCCGCTTTGCAAAAAAAAGAGGGTTCCTCCGAATCGCGCGAATTAACTGATCATGACTTCTGGGAGATAAGCCGCAATCCGCGGGTCGTTTCATCAGGACAAAAAATTTATCAATCCACCTGCGCATCGTGTCATGGCCAGAATCTGGAAGGCGGAATAGGAGTAAGCCTTGCCGATACAACATGGAAGCATGGGGGATCACCTACCCAGATTGCCAATGTGGTGCTCCATGGTGTGCTAGAAAATGGCATGCCGGCTTGGGGTTCCGTTTTGGGAGAGCGGCGGGTACAGGAAGTGGTGGCATTTGTCATCAGTAAACATCAGCCCCCAGAGCCATGATTCCGTCTTGCCGTCATTCATACTATCCATGAAACGCCCCACACTGGATTCGGTAACCACCATCAACGAGGACGGCTCGCACTACTTCATCCATCCGGCGGATGTCCATGGACACTTTACAACCCTTAAACGCATCACGGCGGTGGTGCTGATTTTGGTTTATGCGCTTTTACCATGGATCCCAATCGGAGGATTCCCGGCCGTATTTCTAGATGTCGCCAAAGGTCAATTTCACCTCTTCGGCATGACTCTCCTTGCTCAAGATCTCTGGTTGAGTTTTTTTATCATTACCGGAATGGGATTTGGACTGTTCTACGTTACTGCGCTGTTTGGTCGTGTGTGGTGCGGCTGGGCATGCCCGCAGACCGTTTTTTTGGAGACGGTTTACCGCACGATTGAGCGTTGGATAGAAGGCGATGCGACCGCTCGGAGAAGGCTCGATTCTGCGGAATGGAATGGCTCCAAACTGATGAAGCGTATCGCTAAACACACTCTTTTTATCATGATCTCGGTTATCATCGCTCACCTCTTTCTCTCCTACTTCGTATCGCTACCGGGCCTCTATGAATTGATGCGTCACTCACCACTGGAGAATTGGAAGCTGTTTCTCTTTGTGTTCGCCTTATCCGTCTTACTTTACGGAAATTTCGCTTGGTTTCGGGAGCAATTTTGCATCGTTCTCTGTCCCTATGGTCGCCTTCAGTCCGCCCTCTTGGACGAGCATTCTATCATCATCGGCTACGATGAAACCCGCGGAGAACCCCGAGGAAAGCCCACCGACCCTAGTCACGGCGATTGCATTGACTGTCGCCGCTGTGTTCAAGTCTGTCCAACCGGAATTGACATTCGCAACGGACTTCAAATGGAATGCATTGGCTGTGCAAACTGCATCGACGCCTGCGATGACATTATGGAAAAGCTAGGTCGCCCTCTTGGATTGGTTCGTTACGACTCTCAATCCGGTCTCGGAGGTCGCACTACCCGGCTAGTCCGGCCACGCACGCTCCTCTACTCCGCCCTGCTGATCGCAGGAGTATTGGTCATGACCTATTCCCTGAGCACCATTCGCACTGCTAACCTCAGTGTCACTCGTCTCCCTGGTGCTCCCTACATTCTTAACAGTGAAGTGCTCACCGTCCGAAACAATTATTACGTTCGGCTTATTAATAAACGTCCCGAAACTCAACTTTTTGATATCCAGGTAAGAGCAACGGACGGAACTCCCTTTCATCAAGTCAACCTGCTGGAGCCCCTCCTAGTTCCCGCCAACGATGAGATCAATACACCTCTAATCATTGTAGTGGATCAGAAGGATTTCCGTGGTGCCTTCACCATGGAAATTCGCGCCCTCCCTTCCGAGGGTGGAAGACCCCTAATCCGCAACATACAATTTTTAGGACCTGATGTGCCGGAATGAAGAAACGTCCACTTCCACCATGGGTTCCCCTCGCCTTTGCGGTATCCTCCGCATTTGCACTCATTATTGTCGTATGGATCATCGTTATTTGGATATCCCGCCAACATCCCTTACAACCACTGCCTGTTACTCCTCCTGAGCCAGCGGTCATTGAGTCAGCCCCCACATGATTCTTATTTCCTCCCTCACCGCAGGTTTGGTCACCAGCATCCACTGCATCGGCATGTGCGGCCCCTTGGCCTGCTCGGTTTGTCCGCGCAGTCAAGACTCACCAGCAGGATGGAATCTGCTTGGTTACCACGGCGGACGTCTGATCTCCTACAGCCTCTTGGGGGCGTTGCTCGGTGGAATAGGTTCTTCGTTAAAGGGGATGATTCCTGAATCGTTGCCCCCGCTACTCCCATGGGCATTTATCCTGCTATTTGTTTTGATTTTTTTAGGTTGGGAAAAAAAATGGGTTCCTCCCGATTGGTTTGGACTGGAATGGCTGCGCCGTCGCCTTCCCTTCTCCCACCACACCAAATCAAGTTCCTGGGTTGCATGGATGTTGGGTTTGGGCACACCACTTCTGCCATGTGGACCCCTCTATCTGATGTTCGGATTGGCCTTATTATCAGGTTCAACGTGGCAAGGGCTGATCATCCTTTCCGCATTCTGCTTAGGCACCGCGCCGCTTTTACTGGGATTTCAGTTGGGATTCCTGCGCTGGCAGCACTGGCTGACGGCCGACCGACTGCGTACTCTACAACGTGGACTGGCCTTCATAACCCTGATTTTTATGGTTTGGCGTGTCTCTGCAGGTGAACCTCTAACCTTTTCAACAGAGGCAACAAGCCGCTGTCCCATGTGCCCATGAAGTGACTTTGTCCATTACTGACGTTCGACGCACTCCAATACGAATTTCAAGACATCCTGATCCACCTCTGAACCCAACTCGGTAAAAAGATGACGAAACGTTTCTGGATCGAAAGGTCGCGCGTTTCCATGTAATGGTGATGGTCTGATCATAACCGATTCCCAATCACCACTGTCCACATCGCGATACTTCAATCCCTCTTCTTGATTCCATGAAAGAGAATATTTTTCATCTGTATCCAATCCACCCAAAAAAAGAAAACATAGTGGAGTTCCCTGCCTATCATCGGCAAAAAGAAGATAGTGAGCACCGTCAGAGAATAAACGGGTGCGCGGATAATGCGCCCAAGCACCTGACAATACCACCTTCTTGGATCGCAACATGAGGGCTTAAACCGTGTGCTGTTATTTTTGCTCAGGGTTTTCGGCTGTGAACGCGATATTCCAAATTTTAGCGGCACGGCATACATCGATCACCCGGATGACATTCTGGTATTCAGTGGCGCGGTCGGCACGCAAGATGACCGCCTGATCAGGAAAATCAGCGGTAACTTTGCTCAGAATATCTTTGAGTTCATCCAGCTGGAGCCTTTTCCGATTCACAATAATATGTCCCTCCCGGTTCACATTGATGAGGATCTCTCCGGGCATGCGGGTGGAATTTTCCGCCTGTTGGGCCACCGGTAAACTGACGCTTAACTCGGCTTCATAGCGGGAAATATTCCAAGTCAGCAGAAAGAAGACTAAAAGAAAAAGAATCACATCAATGAACGGTGCCAGTTGGAGCGTGATAGGCTCCTGAATGACCTTTTGGCTGAGTTTCATGGATGGGATGATTTTGTTATATAGTAAACCGTAACGGGTTACTTGTCGGTCTTGGGTGTTTCTGAGGATGCGGGAGATGACGTGGACGCCGTGATGGGGGTCACTGCCTTGTTTTTTTCCTCAGAAGAAACAGGCTTGGGTTGGGAAAGGCAATCGACGGTTTTAACGACCATCTCAGTCAGAACACCCTCAAAAAAGCCGATCAAGCTGATCACTCTTTGGCGGAAAAACGCGTAAAAGCCCATTGCCAGAAGCCCAATGGAAAGTCCCATGGCGGTGGCCACTAGTGCCTGTGAAACGCCTCCCGCCAAAAGCATGGTTTTCATCGGAGTGGCATCGCTGGCTAAGTTTCCGAAAGATTTCAGAATACCCACTACTGTACCCAAAAGTCCCACTAGAGGTCCGAGAACTCCCATATCCATGAGCAATGAACTGGGCTGAGCGATACGACCAGCCAGTCGGCTGGCCTCGGTTTCAGCCACCTCACGTAGTCCTCCCACGAGGACTGTTGGGTTGGATTTGGCAAACGTCACCGTTTTGTATAAGACACGGGCGCAGGCTTCTGTTTCATGGTCCCGGCATACATCCAAAAGGGATTCAAGATTGCGGTTTTTTAATGCGATGCGCACCGCTTCTTCAAATCCACGGCTGCAAATATTGTCTGAACGCAGCCAAAAAAAGTTAAATATGATTAATGCAATCACCCCGACTGAAAGTAAGACCAGCGGAATCAGCACCCATTCTACAGAAAGGATTAATTCCCACAACGTCATGTTGTTGATACTTTGGATTGCTGCGTCTTGTGCGGAAGCACTTTGCGTAAGGCCCCATAGTGCCACGCTTAAAAGGGAAATCAGTCGTTTCATCAACATAGCTATAGCCTAAAGCCTCTTCTGCTCAAGTGGAAAGCGAACTCTACTCAGGGTTAACGCCGTGAAACGATGATGAATACGGATCTTTGACTCGGGCAGCTGCACCTGATCCTTACAGGAACCACGTTTTTCAAACTTGGTGGTGCTCAGGATGCTCTAATACTCGGGTAATGGCGGCTAACAGCTCTGATGGAGGAACACTTTTACTAACATAGCCCGAGGCCCCTTTTTCAAGCGCGGAACGCATGAGCGTGTCATCATAGCCCATACCGGTAATCATAATCACCGGAGCCTTTGGCCAAGCCGCTTTGATTTCAGTTATGGACTCCAATCCGTTATCCGATCCGAGGTTGATATCGAGAAGCACTGCTTGGGGCTCCGCTTCCGCAAATACCTTCCGTAGTCCACTTAAGGTGTGAACCGCGATGGTTGTAAAACCATTTTTATCGAAGTACCTCTTCAGCCCTTGAACCAAACCCTCGTTATCATCCACCAAAAGCAAAAGTGGTTTAGGCTTCAGAAAGGGAAGTTTCACAATCCTTTTCTAGCTGAGAATCGAAAGGGCTACAAGCTCTTTGGAGTGCACCCTACCCTCATTTAGGATGTCGGTTTGTTTTCGTCTTTACTTTTCCCCGCTCAGAGACGAATAAAGATCCATGCGTCCCAGCTTCCGGCGCCTGTTATTGCTTTTGATGGCGGCGGGAAGCTTGCACTGTGTTACAATTCCGTGTCCAGCTGGGGATTTGATTATTGTGTCGCCTCATTGGGAAGGCATCCAATATGAATTCGGGCGCGCCTTTGAAATATATCACCTCGAAAAAACGGGCAAAGCTATCCGGGTGCGCTGGAGGGATTTAGGCGGCACCTCGCAAATAGAGAAGGCACTGGATGCTACGTTTCAAAATACGCCTGAATCAGCCCGTATCGACATTTTTTTTGGTGGCGGCATTGACCCTTATGAGAACCAAAAACGTAAGGGCCAGCTTCATTCCTACCGGCTGCCCGACACCATCCTAAATCAAATCCCCGCAGAGGTGGCTGGATTTCCTCTGGTGGACGAGGATTTCAATTATTACGGTGCCGCACTTTCTTCATTTGGCATCTTAGAGAACGTGCGAGTCATCGAGAAGGTCGGACTACCCGCCGTTAAGGATTGGGCGGATCTCGGTCATCCTGAACTTTTCGGCTGGGTCAGCTCTTCTGATCCGCGCAAATCCGGCAGTGTCCACATGATCTATGAAATCATTCTGCAAGCTTACGGTTGGGAAAAAGGTTGGGCCGTGATCAATACCATGAGCGGAAATGTGAAATCCTTCCTGCAAAGCAGTTCATCTCCTACCAAGGAAGTTTCTGTGGGCGATGCCGCCTATGCCGTTTCCATTGATATCAACGGTATGACCCAACAGGCCTACCTCGGTAAATCCAATGTGCGGTTCTTCATTCCAGAGGGAGTTTCCGTGATCAATCCCGATGGCATCGCCATCTTAAAAGGAGCTCCCAATCTCCCAGCAGCCGAACGTTTTCTTGAATTCGTCATGTCCGATGCCGGGCAATCGCTTTGGATGAAACCCACCGGCACACCCGGAGGCGCGACCCGTTACGGCATTTCCCGCATGGGCGTGCTTCCCTCATTTTATGAAGGTGGGTTAGAAGATCTTTTAGTCCCACTCAATCCTTTCGCCATCACCCACCCATTTCGTTACGACGGTAAAACCGGCAGTAGACGTTGGAGCCTCCTGAATGATCTTATCGGCTCCACGATTATTGATGTTCATTCCCACCTTCGCACGACTTGGGCGGCCATCCTTGACGCTCCGGAGCCTTTGCGCTCTGAGCTGGTTCACACTTTTTCTCTTCCTCCCATCAGCGAAGCTGAATCCATCGAACTGGCCCGCATCTGGCGATCCGATCCCATCCGCGCCCGACGCTTGACCAACCAGTGGATGCAGGACTCCGTGGCTAAATATCGGACACTTCGTCAGAAAGCGCTCGATCCCGTTCGTTCAACCCCGGCACGTGCTACTGAATTACAAACCGCTCTCACACCATGAAAATCACGCTGAAAAAAATAGTCAAACGCTTCGGCTCCACCGTCATCGTGAAGGGGGTCGATCTCGATATTCCTTCTGGAGAAATGTTCTTCCTGCTGGGTTCTTCAGGCTGCGGCAAAACCACAATTCTGAGGATGTTGGCAGGATTTTATGATCCCGAGGAAGGTGATATCTTTTTCGGTGATCGACGAGTCAATGGAATGGAGCCCCACCTGCGCAACACCGCGTTGGTTTTCCAAAATTATGCGGTTTGGCCGCATATGAGTGTCTTTGAAAATGTCGCCTACGGTCTGCGGTCACGGAACGTTGCTGAACCGGATCTCACGCAACGAGTCACCACCGCTCTAAAGCAAGTTAAGATGGATCACCTTTCTGATCGCAAACCCTCGTCACTCTCCGGAGGTCAACAACAACGGGTGGCTCTGGCCCGGGCCATCGTAGTAAAACCCGACTTGCTTCTATTTGATGAGCCGCTGTGCAACCTCGACGCTAAACTCCGGTTGGAAATGCGGGATGAAATCAAGAAACTGCACTCCGAAACGAAAATCACCAGTGTCTACGTCACCCACGATCAAGAAGAGGCATTGTCATTAGCCGATCGTATCGCGGTCATGGACGCGGGAATTATTCATCAAATTGGCAGTCCTCAGGAAATTTATAATCATCCGGTCAATCCGTTTGTCGCCAATTTTATCGGAGAGTGTAATCTTTATGCTTCAGACACTCCATTGGGTCGCTTGCTGGGAGCACCGACGGGAGGCCAAGCCGGTTTTCGTCCTGAAAAAGTGATCGCAGGATCCCAACATGGTTTAAGTCTGTCGGGTAAAGTGATCTATTCATCTTACCTTGGCAGTAAAAATCTTGTTGTGCTTCGCACCTCAGAAGGACAGGAAGTCAAAGCTTGGCTGCCTGATTTCCATCCCGAAGGATCAGACCTCTCCTTGTGCGTGCCCCCGGATCAAATTCTCAAATTTGAATAACATCGGATAGATCGCATGAAAAAATTTCTTCTGCCCTTCCTGATCGTATTTTTCGGATTGTTCCTCATCTATCCGCTGATCTTCCTGCTAGGTGGAGCTTTTTTCGTGGAGCAAGTCGCCGCGGACGGAACCGCACAAAAGGTTTTCACTTTCGAGTATTTTAAGATTATCGGTGAGAATCCCTTTTACCGTGAGTGCTTTTTTAACAGTTTCATGATTGCCACATGGAGCACGATTTTCTGTTTGTTGACCGCCGTTCCCCTAGCTTACGTCTTTCTGAGATGCCAATTTCCTGGCAAGACCCTGTTGAGCACGGGAATGTTGCTTCCCTTAATACTGCCGCCCTTTGTGGGTGCCATTGGCTTGAAGCAATTTTTCGCTCGTTTCGGATCGCTCAACCTCATTTTGGCGGAGTGGGGACTGGTTGACCTGCAAGATCCACCTGACTGGTTCGGGGCCGGCGGCTTCTATGGCATCATCTTGTTGGAGGTGCTGCATCTTTACCCCATCATGTTTCTGAGCGTTCAGGCGGCCTTGGCCAACCTTGACCCCTCATTACGCGATGCCGCGCAGAATCTCGGAGCTTCGGGCTTCCGCATCTTCCGAACCGTAACGTTGCCCTTGGCCCTACCCGGCGTCTTTGCCGGATCCACTATTGTCTTCGTATCCGCGTTTACCGACCTAGGTGTGCCGCTCATGTTCGACTTCCAAACGACGGTGCCAACCCAGATTTTCAACTTGGTCACCCAAGCTGACAACCCTCTAGGCTATGCCTTGGTGGTCATTACCCTCATTTTTGTTTCGCTACTGTTTCTGGCTGGGAAAAAACTCGGTGAGGGAAATTATGCCATGATGGCTCGCAGTGCTTCGTATGACGACAGCATCAAACTTTCACCCTTGGCGGGCTGGGCACTGTGTCTAGCGGTGGGAGGCTTCATTTGTATCTCACTTTTGCCTCATTTAGGAGTGATCATCCAGTCGTTTTCAGCCCGCTGGTTTATGACGGTGATTCCTTCAGAGTGGTCTACCGCCTACTATGCTGAGGTCTTTTATCTGGATCTGACTGCCACCTCGGTGCGCAATTCACTGTTTTATGCTACGTGCTCCGCATTGCTAGACTTGGTGCTTGGCTTTAGTATTGCGTATTTATTGGCTAGAGAGTCATTCCGCGGACGGGATTTATTGGATGTGGTGGCCATGCTGCCGCTAGCATTGCCAGGGCTGGTGCTAGCGTTTGCTTATTTTGTAGCGTTCAGCCGTCCGCCCTTTGACAGCATCGACTGGCTTGATCCTCGTGAAAATCCAACCTTGCTGCTGGTGATCGGATATGCAATACAGCGGCTTCCCTACATTGTACGCGCTGCCTATGCGGGTTTTCAACAAACATCCATTTCACTCGAAGAGGCATCGGCCAACATGGGCTGTCCACCCTGGAAAACCCTTTGGAAAATCAGCCTGCCGCTTATCAGTGCGAATCTAATCGCTGGCACCATTCTCACCTTCAGCTTCGCCATGCTTGATGTCTCCAACGGCATGATATTGGCGCAGGAAAGCCCGTTTTATCCGATCACTAAAGCCATCTATGCACTGATGGGGCGCATCACCCCAACAGCACCCAGCATCGCTTGTGCTTTAGGCGTACTTTCTATGATCCTGCTGGCCGTATCCCTCTTCGTCGCCTCCAAGCTATTAGGCTCCAAAATGGGGCAATTGTTTAAGGCTTGATCTCGGACTGGAGACTTCCACTGGTTCACTTCCATCTCCGCCTAATGAGGCTTCAGAGGGTATTAAGAGGGTAGATTGATGACTTGCCCGGTGCGCGCCTGCTACTAATCTTTTCGGCTTATGGCAGAGATATCTAAAACGTATGAACCGAACTCCATTTCCGACCGGCTCTATGCCAAATGGCTGGATAAGGATCTTTATCATGCCGATCCGCAAAGCACGAAACCCGCTTTCTCGATTGTTATACCTCCGCCGAATGTAACTGGTATTTTGACTCTCGGACACGTTCTCAACACCACGATTCAAGATATTCTCTGCCGCCGCGCTCGCATGCAAGGCTTCGAGGTGCTTTGGCTGCCCGGGACAGACCATGCAGGTCTCGCCACTCAGACCAAAGTCGAAAAAAATCTAGCTGATCAGAATCTTACAAAGGAGCAGCTCGGACGCTCCGCTTTCCTCGAAAAGGTGTGGGAGTGGAAGGAAAAACATGGTGGCATCATCACCTCTCAGTTGAAAAAAATTGGCTGTTCATGTGATTGGAAACGCGAGCGCTTCACCATGGATGAGGACTATTACCGCGCAGTGGCGACCGCCTTCGTTAAACTTTACGATCAGGGGCACATCTACCGGGGCCATCGCATGGTCAACTGGTGTCCCGCCACCCGTACCGCCATCTCGGATGAAGAGGTCATCGCTACTCCGCAAACGGGCAAACTGTACACGATGAAATATCAGGTGGTAGAGGAACCCGGAACCTATCTTGAAATAGCCACTACCCGGCCTGAAACCATTATGGGCGACACGGCGGTGGCGGTTCATCCCCGCGATCCCCGTTATGTTCATCTGATTGGCAAACACTGTCGTAGGCCGTTTCCAGCCGCTTATATTCCGATCATCGGGGATGAACACATCGATATGGAATTCGGAACCGGGGTGCTGAAAGTTACGCCTGCTCACGATAAAGCGGATTTCGAAATCGGGCAACGTCATGGGCTCCCTCATATCGATGTTCTGAACCCGGATGGTACGATCCATTGTCCTGAGATGCCCGCTTTGGACGGGCTAGACCGCTTCAAAGCCCGTGATCAAGCCGCATCACTTCTAGATGAAATGGGCCTTCTGGTGAAAACAGAAAAGTATAAAAACAACGTTGGCTTCAGCGAGCGCGGTGGCGTGCCCATTGAGCCACGTCTTTCGGAGCAATGGTTCCTGAAGTACCCTCGGACTTCTGAAACCTATTCTGCGGTTCTAGATGGCTCCATCCGCTTCCATCCGCAGCGCTGGGTCAAAGTGTATCAGCACTGGTTGGAGAATCTTCAGGATTGGTGTATTTCCCGTCAGATATGGTGGGGGCACCGCATCCCCGTTTGGTATCGTGGTGGGGAGACGCGCTGTCAGATTGAATCACCGGGACCGGAATGGCAACAGGATCCAGATGCTTTGGACACGTGGTTTTCTTCATGGCTTTGGGCTTATGAGACGATGAATGCACCGACACGCGAAAAATTTTATCCCACCGATGTGCTGGTTACCGGACCGGATATTATCTTCCTCTGGGTGGCACGTATGATTTTTGCCGGCTTGACCTTCGAACCTTCGGGCACATCGGAGATGAAGAAAAATATACCCTTTCGTGATGTCTATTTCACCGGGCTCATCCGAGATCATCGAGGGCGCAAACTTTCCAAGTCTCTGGGCAACTCACCCGATCCTTTAGAATTGATCGAACAATTTGGTGCGGATGGACTTCGCTTTGGGCTGATGCGAGTAGCACCTCAGGGTCTCGATATCCGTTATGATAACAAGCAAATCGAAGAGGGAAGAAACTTCTGCACCAAACTTTGGAACGCCTGCCGATTCCGTTCGCTACAGGGAGAGGTTGATCCGATGGCCGATCCGACTGCACACCACCTATCTCCTTATTGCCATTTAATTCTTAGACAACTTGGTGAATTGATCGATCGGGTTGATGAATATTATGAGGCCTATCAATTCAATCAGGTGGCCTCTGCGCTGTATGGTTTTGTATGGAATCAGCTCTGCTCGCGCTTCTTGGAAGCCGCCAAAGCCGACTTCATGGATCCAACATCCGCATCACGCGAGGGAACTCTGGCTACCTTTGATTATGTCATCTCACGGGTTCTGCGCCTGCTGCACCCATTCACTCCCTTTATTACGGAGGAACTCTGGCTTCAAATGGGCTATGGAAAGGATACCATTCAATTCGAAACTTGGCCTGCTCATCCTGGAAAAATCTGGGATGAACCTGAGGCAGATCATGCCGGAAACATCTTCTCTGCTTTGGATGAATCCAGAAAACTACGCGGTGAATTCGGCATCGCGCTCAACCAGCAAGTGTGCTTCAAGCTGGCTCCTAAAGGAGAACTATCATCCAATACTCGGACCATGCTGGAAAGCCTCATGAACGCTCGCCCACTGGAGATCACCTCGACACCGCCTGCGCGCACTCCAATGACTCTTACCCCACTGGGTGAACTTTACCTTCCTTTGGAAGGCTTGGTAGACTTGGAGAAAGAAATTGCCCGACTGGAAAAGGCAGTAGCCAAAGCGGCGGCAGATTGTGAGCGCGAAAGGAAAAAGCTTTCCAATGAAGCTATGGTGCAGAATGCCCCCGCAGAAAAGGTGGAAGAGTGGCGTGCGGTGCTTGCCGAATCTGAGGCAGCGTTACTCAAGTGGAGCGAGCAGTTGCGACTCCTTAAATAAATTAAAGTGGGGATGCGTTACGAGTGATCCACTCAGTGTCCAGCAACAAGCCTTTTTCTGAGGGGCGCCAACGCTCAAACCGGATGCCATCCCGATGGATAAGTGTCAAAGATAGCTGGGGCAGGCTACCCTGAACTCTTCCGGTTCTCTCAAGTAAGTCTATGCCAGCCGAAGACAACTTGGCGGCTCGATCCGAGGACAGGTCTGCCATTAAGCCAAGTGCCCGGGCTACTTGGTGCTCCGGGTCATACAGTTGAACAAACGGTAGTGCCATTCGCTCATAGAGCCGACGCTGAACTTCAGGTCGATCAGGAGAAATCACCACCACAAGATAATCCCATTCCATTAATACGGATTCACTATTGCGCAAGACTTTGAGAGCGTGAACTGAATAAGGATCCCAGTCACCAGGGTAGAGCAGCAGTGCTACCTTTTTCCGCCGAGTGGCACGAAAAAAGTCAAACTCCTGTTTAGAGACCGTGTGAAGAACGATTCCGGAGAATGTCGTTTCTGACAACTGCGACTCAGCATTGATCCGCAAAGGCAAAATGACACAGAAAAATGATAGAGTGAAAAGAAGGCTGTAGGCTGTCTTCATTCCGGACGACTGCCGTCGCGGGGGAATAAACGAAGCAACAGGGCAGGGTTGGCCCGCTCTTCCTGAAGTTCATTTTCGTAATAAACACGCAAGAGATAACCGAAGTATTTTCTGTCTTGGGATGTAACGGCTGATTTGATGTAGTGAGCCGTAAGTATTTCCAATCCCTCAGTTTCCCAATTGGGTGGATTTCTTTCGAATCGGGCTGTGATAGGGGCGGCTACCAAGCGGTTATCAGGAGTTCGCTCGTAGAAATAGAGCTGGATGCGGATCTTATTAGCCGACAACGTGCCTGCGTCGCTTTTTTTTCTCAGCTGAAAGCTCATCTTAAATTCTAAGGGGTTGTCGGGGATTGTAGATGGGTCGCTGAGTGCCTTATCAAGAGTTATCAGACGCCGTGATTTTTCCATCACTTGGTCACGACTTGATTCTTCCTCCTCGAGTCGAAATCGCTGTTCAATAAGACGTGAGCGTTCACGAGCCAGATTCACCGTGGCAGTGGACTCTCCAGGTTGAGCATTACCCGCACGGATGACATTCTTCCATGCCTCAAGTGCTAGTGCTGTGTCACCCCGTGCCTCTTCTAGCATGGCACGATTGGTGAGTGTAAGCACATTATTTGGATCCAAATCCAAAGCTTGTTTTAAGGCAGCTTCAGCCAAATGGAAGTCACCGACACGTCTGAAGGCTCGAGCTTCTTCATTGAGTTTGGCAATATCCTGCTTGGGCATGCGTTTAAGATCCAAGTCCAACCTCGCTTCAATTTCGGGTTTAGGCAAATTGGGAAGGCTTGTTTCAGTCGGCTTGCCCATCGGTTGAGTGTCCAAAAAATCGACGTCTTGTCCGCTCGATGACTGCATCCAACCGGGCCCCGAGGTTTCGATGCGCACTTCTTGACGAATCCAAAAAATGAATGCCAGGGCAATCATTTCGAGAACAATGAAGCCCGCAACCACATAAAGTCCGATGGCATAGGTTTTAGGACGCAGCCTCTTTCTTGGAGGCATCGGATCGGAAGGTTGCATATCGTTATTCTATCAGGTTACGGCAATTGGCCAAACCAGTATCAGCTCCGTTTCCTGAGGGGCACCATCCACCACTCATGGAGAGTTCTGGAGTGGAAAGATCTGCAATGCGCTCAAGTCTCGTTCATGTATAATGTAACCATTCGGCTGGCCGTTTTCCATGAGGAAAAGTTCCCTATCTTTCGGAAGTGAAAAGCGAAGGCGGTGAATAGATCCAGCGGCATTGATTTCAAGAGAAAGCGGGCTGTTTTTGAAATCGCTATCTGAGACTCTCGCTCTTTGTAGAATCTGCAGTTTATCTAGAATGGCCATTTGCTGATTAAAAAAATCCTGATCAAGTAAACGGCCCTGCCATTCACCCTGCCATTCACCCTTTTCGTTTTTCTTCAACTCGAGCCGATGGTCATTTACTAGCCAGGCAATCGATTCCCACTCGGTGGACTTAGGCAAAGAGATCCGTTTTTCCAACCATTTCTCACCACTCATCGCAATGGGCGGAACTTGGGAAGATGGAATTCTTACGATAAAATCAATATAGTCAGAATCAACATAGCAATAACCTTTATTAGGAGAGGATATCAAAATGCGCTTGGGTTCGGGGCTGGTATTCTCTCCGTTAGAGCGCGGAAATAACTGCACCTCAAGAAAAGGTTTGGTTAGACCTAATTTTTTCCTGTTTTCGTCGGATTTTACCGAAAACTCGTCGGCTTTCATTTCGTGAAGTGTCCTAAAAAAATGATTGATTGATTCTTTATCTGCCGGGAGTGATGCACCGTCATAGTGAACATTCCAGAAGTTCTCAGTTTGGGAAAAGTCCAGTGTTTTTCCCGATGAAGAAACACGAAGGGTGCGGATATCCTGGGATTGGATGTTGAAAATCGATTTTTGTCGAGTACGAGCGATGACATCCACCACCTCATCCACGAACTGAGCGGGGACGACAGCCAAGGTTTTATCATCACTCAGTAGAACATAATGTTGTGCCTGATCCCCTTCTCCGAAACGGTTGCCGATTCGAAGCGAATGGTTTTTTTCACCAACCTTGATATCAATGACAGCAAAAGGGTTGTTTAGACCATGTTTTGCCGGATCCAATGTCTGACCAAATTGAATCCCAGAGGCTTTGGCTGACAACAGGGAACCGAGGTACGAGATTGCGCTTTGCGGTTCTGTTTGTCCTTTGAAAGGTCTCGAAATCATCCATTCACCTGATTCCTTAACCAATTCCATTTCACGTTCTTGGTGACGTATTAATATGGAAAGAGCTTCTGTGCTGCTGAAATTGAAAAGCTTTTTACTCATCCACGCCTCGGCCTCTATATCCAAGCTGCGAAAAATGCTGGATCCTACCACCAGCCACTCATTTTTATTACCGGCGCGTACTCTCGCGTAATACTGACCGCTGCGCGGAGTTTCCGAACCCAGTGAAACGCGGTAGGATGTTTTGCCCGCACGCAATTTTAAATCAATGCGCGGGTCGACCAGTCCCATACTCGCGGGAGAATCAGGCTGGCTTTCAATACGATCGCTATCAAGAGAGGTAATTCTTCTCTCCATCTCAAAAGAGGCAAGAATACGGTCTATAAGATCTTTATCACTGGGAAAAACAACCGGTTTTTCCATTTCCCAGATTCCTAAAGGGGTCTTGGAAAGAATAACTGTCTGGCCATTCCGGGTATGCTCAATGCGATCAACCTGATCCCGATCCAACTTTAGAACCAGCGCGGAGCGTTCCCTGATTTCTTCCGTGCCTGGATCATCTAACCCAAAAAATACCAAGTAAGCCAGCAAAGCCAGACCGATGGTTGCCAGAATGATCAATGAACGCATTTTCATAGGGGTGGGTTGTTAAAACCTACCAACGTCAACGTCGCCGCTTGAACCAAACAGCGAAGGCTGATGCAAGTCCAAGAGCCGGAATCAAAAGAATGATTAATCCGCTTAGCACAGCTCTCTGACGGTCATCCAACTGAACACTGAATTCCTCTGGAAGCTTGGGTGAGATTCCCAGGCTTTCCTGCTTATCCAGCATCCAGTTCATCATGTTAAGGAATAGATCCAGCTGGTTACCTTGGATGGCTTCATTGGTTAGAAATTCTGCCCCGCCGAAAAAGGCGATCCGGTCACCTTTAAGACTAACTTGGCCTCCCGAAACCGTTCCCTCATCTACTAAAGCGGCAACCGTAAGAGGACCTTTGTGGTCGGATGACTCGTTGAATTCTGCTTTTGAATAATCAAGATCCGTTTCGCCCCAAAAGGAGTCAGGAGTTCTCAATAAGGGCAATGCAGGGATCACTGCGCCATTAGTGCCACTCATTACTTCAATCGAACGTGAGGCACCCAATCCCATGTTGAGCTGACGACCTTGCATCCATTGTGTGGAGGGATGATCTGCTACTTCTGTGACAATGGCCTCACCCAGTAGGCGCACCTGTCCAAGGATCATGACTCGGGTCATCGCCCTATCATTTCGAAAAACGACCCCGAGCGATTCAAAGGCCTTCTCTAGTCCGGTTTGTGTGCCCGGGTCAAGAAGCACCATCAAACGGCCCGTGCGATTATCCCCCGGAGTAACGTAAGCACGGATCATTTCAATCTCTTCTTGTGAAAGCTTTTGCCTGGGTCCAGCCACCACAATCAGGTTGGCATCTTCGGGTATTCCCCCTTGAGAAATGAGGTTAAGAGACCTCACTTCAGCATTCTGACGCTCGATATGGGTTTTGAGCATTGAGTAGCCCAACTTGTCTTGAGCCGGGGCTTCAGGATCATACTCTCCATGCCCGCTCAGAAAATAGACCACTGACTTCTTCTCTTGGACAAGAGACTGAATGGCAGAGGTAATTTTTTGTTCCGCCAAGAAAGCTTCCACTTTGGGCGCGGACTGAGAATACATTCCCAATCCAGAAATTTGCGCTAACTCGCGGTAGTTCAGGATTTTATTCTGATCTCCAAATTGAACGACCACCACATTTTCCTGCAGAGCAATTTTGAATTGTTCTGACACCTTGCGGGCCAATTCAAAATCGAGGTAAGGATCCACTTTTTTAACCACTACATTCTGCCCGCCATAATAGGCATATTCCTCTAGCAACCTTTCCACATCACTGATGATCATCATCGTGGAGGGATCGTCCTGTGGGGAGACGTAATGGTAAATCGTAACCTGCCCGGGGAGTGCACCCACCAGATTACGGCTCAAGTCCGTGATCTGAGTGTAGTTGGACGAAGAAATATTTTTACGATAATAACGCTTGTGTGAAATGAAGTTAACCGCCACGAAGATTAGCAAAATAAGAGATAATCCGACATAATGGTTAACTTGCCATTGAAGCCGTGATGGTTCGGAAGCGGTTTGATTCTTGGTGCTCATAGGATCGAAGTGAGATTCAAGCTTTGAGTTTTTTAATGGCTATGACCCGTTGGGTCAGAGCCAAAAATAAAAGCGTGGCGGATAGATAAAAAACCAGCGGACGGGTGTCAAAAATGCCGTCCAGAAAGGTCTGCATATGCCGATAACTGGCGATATATTCGACCATCGAACTAAATTTTGAATCATTCATGTTGAAAGAAAGCAGCCCGATGAAGAAAAATAAAAGCAGCGACGCAAATGACATAAAAGCAGCCAGCGGCTGATTGCGTGTCAACGATGACGCAAAGAGTCCCAGTGCAATAAAAAATGCACCCAATAAAAGAACTAAACTGTAGCAAAGCAGTAGGCTTGACCACTTAACCGGCATCGCTCCGTCTGTCACCCATTGAAAAAGAATTAAATACACCAGAGTGGGCGCCCACAGAGTCAGATAAAAAACCAAGGCACCAAGAAACTTAGAAACCACCACATCCCAGTCGCTTACCGGAGCCGTCAGTAATATTTCAATGGTGCCACTGCGATATTCCTCGGAGAACATTCTCATGGTCACCAAAGGAATCATAATCAATAAACACATCCAGAACCAAACCCCCAGAAAAAACATCTGCACCACCGAATATCGAGTTCCATATTCTAGATACTGTAAATTTTGGTAAAAAACCACTCCAGCTATGAGGGTGAAGAAAAAGAAGATAATGTAAGCCATGGGAGAGGCGAAAATGGCTCCCATTTCGCGACGAAGTTGTACAAAAAATGCTGCAGTCATGTCTTCTTATTCCTGTGTCAATTCGACAAACACATCTTCCAGTTTAGCTTTCTCGTAATGAAACTCACGTAATGGCCAATTTTGTTTTTTAATCAGTTCATCCACCGCACATCGGGAATCTGTACCGGGAACCGATAGACACTCTAAACGAACCCACCCGTCCAATTCAGAAAGCGCTGTGACTTCCGAAACGTCAGCTAGGGCTTTAAGTTTTTCCACCGCAGCCGATTTTTCTGACTTGATTTCCAAGTGTAATGCACCGCTTCGGACACGGCGGGATAGGTTTTCCAGGGTGTCTGAGGCTTCGATTTTGCCTCGATTTATAATGATGGCACGGCTACAAACCATTTCCACTTCCGGCAGAATGTGAGTGGATAGCAGTATGGTGTGGCTTTTCCCCAACTCTTTAATCAGATCCCGCACGGAACGGATTTGATTGGGATCCAATCCAGCCGTTGGCTCATCCAAGATCAAAAGCTCAGGATCATGAACCAGCGCGTCAGCCAGTCCCACGCGTTGACGGTAACCTCTGGAAAGATTGCCTATCATCTTCTTGGATACATCGGATAAACCGCATTTTTGCATGCAATCTGAAACTCGGGAACGGACATTCCGTGATGAAACACCCTTCAAGGCAGCCCTGTAAGACAAAAAATCTTTAACCGTCATGTCCGTATATAAAGGAACATTTTCAGGCATATAGCCGATTTTCTTTCGTATTTGGATGGAATGGTTGAGAACATCCATACCGGCAATCCGAATGTCACCCGAGGAGGGGGGCAGGTATCCGGTGAGCATCCGCATGGTGCTGCTTTTGCCTGCTCCGTTGGGCCCGAGGAAACCCACAATCTCACCCTTATCCACATTGAAGGAGATTCCGGATACCGCTTCGAACCCGGAATATTTTTTGAACAAGGCGTTCACTTCTATCATTGCCATGGTGTAAAAAAATAGAGGCGCCAAAAGGGTTGTCAATGTCTCAATCTGACAGGAAAGAAATGGTTTGCTGAAATCTCGTAAGCGTTAAATCACAGAAATGCTTCCAATCTTGTGAAGTTCTCACCAGAATAAATGACTGATGGACTCACCAGAAAGTCATCGCCATCGAAGGCGGCGTTCCCGACGTCCTTCTATTCAGCCGCTGAGCATCATGCAGCTCAAAAAAAATGAGCGTCACAAGGGGCGTCGCAAAAAAATGGCTTCGGTTCGGCTAGATCTGGAAGATTCCAGTGGCTTCAGCGGCACTTCTCATTCAGGAGGCTGGCTCGCTAAAGGACTGGCTATTATTGTAACTCTTACCGCCATCATTTTGATACTCAATGATTTGGGCTGGGATTATCTGGTTGAAACCGTTCGGAAGCCGATCCATCGAATCAAGGTAGAGTCAGACTCACCTCCCTCAGTTAGCCTAAGTCCACCTACCGCACCACCCGTTGTGAACGAAGCCAAATCGCTGGATGAAAAAGATCCCGTTTTGCCTGACCAGAATCAGGGTGCGCCCACGTCGTTTTTTGTTATGGCCAACACCGTTGCCATGGAGCAGATCCACTTAGCCCGCGAAGCTGCCCGAATCGGCCTGATGGGTGAAGCGTTGCAACTCATGGATCGGGCCTTACAAAGCGATCCTTCACTACAAGGCCTAAGCTTCATGAAAGCAGAGCTTTATCTTGATGCCAAACAACCGGATGATGCACGACCACTGCTTGAGAAAGCCCTACTAGAAGAGGTCACCCTCTTGCCAGCATCGATCAAACTGGGGATGATTTACGCACAAAATGACCAACATGAACAAGCGGTCGACTATTTCTATAAGGCTTGCAAGCTACGCCCCCGCGATGCGGGTTTACATCACCTTCTGAGTTTAAGCCTGCGTGCAGCAGGTCGCATTCAAGAGGGGCATTTTGAGGCCCAAAAAGCCGCGTCTTTAGATCCCGAAAACATACACCTTAAAATCACAGCCCAACTGGCATCCTATCAAGCGGGCGCATCGGAACCTCCGCCTTCTGTTTTACAATGGATGCAGAGTCCGCCCCCCGTCGAAGCGGCTTCTCCCTACGATCTGGTTCTGGCAAGTGGCTGGGCGACTACCTTGGGTAAAGCAGATCTCAGCCGGGCCTTATGGTCAAAAGTTGAGCCCTTTATGCCCTCCATGCCGGGACTCAAACAGCTTACCAACGATCCATTGATCGCCGCATCCCTGACATCCAGAAAAACTAAAAAATCCATGGAGACCACGGTTCCTGAAGTACATGAAGCTCCTATTCTTGACACCTTGCTGCCCTAATAAATTATAACCAACTATGAATGACGCCATGCGCGAAGCCGTTATTGGGCACAATATGGAAGTGCTCTATTACCTGACCATGCAACCCGGCAATCATATCGAACTGATGACCGCCCTGTTCATTGTTTTATGCATACTGACCATCGCTATCTCAAAAATCCACCTCTTAGGTAAAGCGGGCAGCTCATCACTACTCCTTTCCTTGTTTTCCGTTGCAGTCTGCTCCTTTTTTCTGGTTCAAGTGGCCTCCTTCTCAAAGGTATGGGCCTTGCCCGAATTGCCGACCGGAATCAATGAAACAGCTGTTATCCTAGCGGGCACCTTACTTGCTTTTCTATTTATTGTGGTTCCCTTCACGCGCATCGTTTTGCGCAGCGGCTATTTCTTGAGTCTGACCGCGTGGCTGATGGGGTTATTCATCACTGGAGCCGCAGTCTATCTTTTCAGCATGACCTATGAAAAGCCGCGTTCTGGCCAAACCCCTTTAGACACTCTGGAATCGGTCAAACATCAGATGGAAAAAGCCCTTGATAACGTCCCTGTTCCTGCACCTTAATGCATCATGGTCCGCAATCGGATTACCCGCATACACACGTTAAGCCGTGCTTGAATCTTAACCTTATCCTATCCAACCACTAAGCCCACCGGTTTGAAATCATGGGAGGGCAGGATGCTTTTCAGATTTGGATTACCGAGGTGGACTGAAACCACTTCACCCAACACATCACGGAAGTCAGTGGTGTGGGCAAGATCCCTTTTTTCGTGCAGGCTTTCCCGATCCAACCCGGGCCAAGATCCAATAACGGGACGCGCCGCGTTTTGATTCGCCCTCATCACCGGCCCTCCTACCGCCAACATGCAATTAGCCCAGCCATGGTCGGTGCCCCCCGTGCCATTTTCAGCTGCGGTACGTCCGAAGTCCGTTAAGGTTAGAACCAGCACATCATCCATGTATCCATCCATATCCTGGGTGAATGCAGCCAAGCCATCTGACAGTGTTTGCATCATGTTACCGTAGGAACCAGTCAACGCCCCTTGGTTGGAATGGGTGTCCCATCCGCCGTAATCGATACCCATGACTTCAACCCCCACATCGGCCTTGATCAACCGTGCGGCCTCACGGAGTTTTTTCGCAAAGCCATTATCAGGATAGACGGCCTTGGGTTCATACGTTCCAGAAACCAAATCCCGCAATTGTGCCACACCGTCCAAGGTGGCTCCACCGGTTTTGGCCAGCAAGTCCAACGCCTCTTTTTCGAGTGTATGGCCGCCTGGAGCAAAGGCATGCTCGAGAGCAGCGGCCAACTGCATTTCCTGATTGCTGTCTTTGGCTGGCAAGCTCAGATCCTGTAGTCCCCTCACCGCCACTGCCGACGCCTTGCCTCGTAAGATGCGAGGCAAATTGTCTCCGAAAGAGACCGCACGTACAGTTCCACGCCCCTCCGAAGTCAGCAGATGGCGGTTTAACCAACCGTCTGAGTTAACCGTATTTCCTACCACGCCCGTTTCCCATACATCCTGTTCTTCAAAATGGGAACGCGTATTGTGAGCATAACCGACAGCTTGAATGGAGGTTGCCAAACCACTCTTAAACAGCGGGGCTAGGGATGCTGCACGGGGATGAAGTCCGAAGTAATCAGTCAAAGCAAGCACTCCGCCCTCTTCACCCGGACGGGCCAATGCCAATCCCTTTCTAAGCTGGTAATACGCGGCATCTCCAAACGGAACCACAAAATTTAAACCGTCCATTCCTCCCCGAAGGAAGACCACCACCAAGGTTTTATGACGTTTTACGACCGGTAATAAAGGGTCAGCAGCAGCCAGCAGCTCGAACGGCGTGACCCCGCAATAAAGTGCCAATGCCCCGGAGGATTGAAGAAAGTATCTACGAGTCATTTTCATATCATCATTTCGGTTTGAGGTTCAACGCAGGTGGGACTCGGGCAGCCTTGCCAGTATAGCCCACATAGAATTTCCTATCTTATTATCAGATTGAGTATCCAACCACTTTAAAGCAGCTTCTCTGGAACGCCCGTCCAGCGGCTTTCCCAAAAGCCTCATCGCGGCCAGATCCACCGTAAGCCGTTTTTGATCCGAAGTCCACTTAGCGGTATCCTCTTTTTCCCACGGCACACCTAATCGTTGAGCAGGTATACCCTCCGACCATCTCCACCGTTGCAACATAGCATTAGAATCCGCATACGCAGCATCTTCCTCAGGATACCCGTCTGGTGTGGCCCGGTCAAAGATACCCATACCGCTTCGTTTCAAAAAGTTTCCGGTATCCTTAACCTCTCCTCTTTCCTGCATCCTTGACAGACGTAGCGCGTAGTCCATTGGAGTGGTCAAACGCGGTTTTTCATAGGACTGCCAGAAATGGGGATGATCCGCCAGTGCAAGAAGCACAGGAACCATATCACCTCCGTTGGTTAAGAATACCTCGGCAATATCGTCCACCATTGGATCCGAAGCCGGAAATCCCGCGTAGTGTGCAGTAAGCTTGCGGGCTACATACCGTGCAGTTTGAGGATGCAGTGAAAGCATTTCCAGCACCGACATGACCCGGTCAAAATGCTCGTCCGATTCGACGTTTATTTTATCGAGTCGCATCCCCATAACAGTATGCTCACCCCGGTCATTCAGCGCGGGTTCGAAACGAAAAATCGGCACTAAGTCGTGGCCGCGACCTGAAAGATTAGACTCCTCACTACGACTCCATCCAGTGAGGACATGCGCCAACGCAGTCACATCCTGCTGCTGATAACCGCCACCAACCCCTACCGTGTGCAATTCCAGAATTTCCCGCGCATAATTTTCATTCAGCCTCTTCGCGAAACTGCGGTGCTGATCCAGATAAAACAACATCGCAGGACTGGTGGCGGAGGCGAACAATAGATCACGAAAATGCGCTGCACCCATGCTCGAAAAAACCCGGTGCTCCTGCCATTTGGTATCCGCGCCGGTTTTTTGCATCCATGTGGAAAAATGGTTCTGAATCCACATTACGAACCGTGAACGCACTGGATTTGGACTGCGTTTTAATTCTTCCAAAACGCGTCCTGTGACATCCTGCGGACGCCCCCCTCTTGCCGGGAAACGCAAAACTCCCCATTCCTCCATAGCTATCATACGCGGGCTGTCAGAAGGTTCCCGCAGTTGCGTTTCCAACCAACTCCGTGGATCGCTCAAAAGGATCTCTGCCAATAAATCAAATTGGGGCCCGTATCCGAAGCGGTCGAGGAGATGCACGGCACGTTCGTAGGAATTCTCCATTCCATGATGCCCGCCTTGAACCCTGACCCTTTGTTCATGAATCATTTCATCCTTGCGGGTCACCATGAGATGGATCTCGTCCAACTTCGATGATGGATCATCGTTCGCCCACGGAACAATCCAGTAACCCAGACCGTTATCAGGTGCATCTGAGTAACCTAGCCACTTGCCGGTGGAGGTTCGTATGCCGGCCCGATCACCCGGAAGCCAGCCATAACCGTCCAAAACAACCAGCCCGTAACGTCCCACTTTTTCTCCGTTGCCGGGATAAGCCATGGAAATTTTAACCTCAGAGGGTTGATTGGTTTCTTCCCCCAATTCCCTAAAATAGACTGCACGTAACCACGCATTGCGGTCACCCTCCTTTTCGTAGCGATCGTTGCCAAAACGAACGATTAACTTCTTGGGGCCCGGTTCCAACCGCACCTGTCCCGCACGTCGGGTACGCTGGTCTCCCCACATTTCGACATTTCCGATATGGGTTGTTTCAGATCCCTTCTGAAACAAAACGTCCAGTATGGGAGGACCTTCAAAAAGTGAGCCTCGCCCTTCCAACTCGACCGTAAAGTTTCCACTTAAATCTTCGGGCAGCAGGATTTCCGACTCGCCATTTGAAAAAAAGGCCGCTTCGCGCGGGATCTGCTTGTCCCTTTTGACCCAACGCTGAGTCATACCCGCATCCCAAGCGGGATCCAATATCCCGAACACCCGAGTGGTGGTCGCCTCGGGTGCCTTCCAGGATTCCGGCACTTCATGAATCAACTCCTGTTTGACACTGCGGAAAATCGCCTCTCCCACCCTCGATTCAAGATAGATCTCATTAGAGCCCGGTTGAAAGTGCCCTTGACCCAGCTCGAAGCGAAGATGCGGTCCGTATTGGGTTGCAACAGGCTTTCCGTTCAGTACCAACGTCACGGCGGGGGTCTGAGCCGTATCCACACCGTCCCAACGACATCTCGCAGACAAAACCACATTGCCATGGATTTTTTTTCCATGGAGGGAATCGTTGAATGCCAGCCAAACGTGCTCGGTATTTTTGAGGTTATCATCACCCTGAGGGGGCATTGGATCCATCTGCGTCATCATTTCATCGTCAGTCGTTGAATGAGTTGCTTTACCAGGAGTGACCAGAGCCAGCTCGTACCGATCGAACCAAAGATTACGATCCACCTTGTTAGCGTTAAAATCATTGCGAAACTGCACAATCAATTCGCGCATGCCGGGCTCCAGTGTGACCGGGGGTCCTATCGGGAGACGGTGCCAATCTGCCCGTGCCAATCTTGCGTTGGACACCGTTCTCTCGCTTTCATCCACATAGACACCCACCGAGGGAAGCGCGCCACCCCCCTCCTGCCCGCGCACAGTCATGAAAAGTTGGTATTCTCCGGCCTGACGGATTTCCGTCTTTAAGATCCACGGCGGGTTATTGGAGTAAGAAGCCACACACCGCCCTCCCGATGCATCCGCCCAATCCACCACCACAGGCGGCTTGTTCCCAAAACGATCTCCCTGCCTCTCCACCAGATGATCTTCACATTCTCCTGCTACCAGATGCAGGGGATCCGGCTGAACTCCATAAAGCCTAAGCGGATTGCCGTTAAGTTCCTTGCCTCCTTCACTGAACAAAACCGGAGTGAACTCCATCCACCCCTGCTTGTCATCACTCATCTCAATTTCAAAAATAAAACGTCTCCACGCACCCTTCACTCCCCCGGTGTCTGCTACGGGTTGGTAAACCGTTCCGTCACCCGCTCGCAGCTCAACTTGCAATGACTTGGTTGAAGAATCCCCCACAAAGGCCTCTACTGCGACTGAGATAGATCCCCAGACGTGAGAACCCGATATGGGACTGACTACTACGGGAAGATGGGATGCCCATGCGGCCAATGCCGCTGGGGAGGCCTCGACATCCAGTCGAGCCCCACCTAAATGCAGAGTTGAACGTCCAACACCCCGAGGACGAATCCGCATATACCCCTGAGATTGCCCCGCCAGAACCCGTGGAGCACTTAACACTTCAATCGCATCCTCCGGTTCGGCTCGAAGGGGAAAAAGAGTTACTTCCGTGGCTTTCGTCGCCACCTCAAACGTCAAAACCTGACTGCGTCCTTCTACTAGCCTCATCGAGTCAACTGGAAAACGGACAGACTGTAGTGCATCCGTGGAGGCCCACCCACACATCGAAACCAGACCCCACCCCAGTCCAATAAGACTCCATACCAACCTTTGGTATTTTTTCTTAAAAAACATAAAAAATAGCAACCACACTATTCTTCATCGTTTTTGTTATCTAAACAAGTGTAACTTTTTGATGAAGAAGCGCAAGGGATCCACTTTACTTCTTGCCTGATGTCAGCACCGGAATAGAGTGTTCGGTTCTAGGGCCTGTGGTGGAATTGGCAGACACGTCAGACTTAGGATCTGATGCCGAAAGGTGTGGGGGTTCGACTCCCTCCAGGCCCAACTTTCAAGGTTTGGATCTCTATACAAACTTGAAACCTAAGACCTGACGATACGTCTGGTCTACACTAACTCTTGCTGGAAATGAAAGCCGAGCCGGTTTACTCAGCCAATTCCAGAGTCGGCAAACCAAGCAGAGCGTCGTAATCCTCGACTGAACCGTTGGACATACAGCACTCAATGATGCGACGCCCCTCAGGCAGAAGATCCGGAACCAAAAATTGGCTCAGCTCATGATGGAAAAAGTTTGATAGAATGGCGGCTCCCGCATCATAAGCTTCGACTCCTACTTCCGGCTGGAGATCGACTTGGAAAAACCATTTTCCGATGGTGCGGCCTTCCACCAGCATCGAACCCGGTGTATATCCCAGCAAGGGACAGCGAGATGCTGACATCTGATTAGAAGCAAACTTGCCCCCTCCCCTTCTTGCCAGATATTCGCGGGTGATCCACTGAGGAGCAAATCCCACCTCCCACACTCCGATGTGCTGATTGGGAATCAAAACATAGCGAACCGCAGGGGTTTCAATGATTTGTTTTAGCAGCAAGTTGGCTTGGTCTACCCGGCGGCCGGTTGCAAAGGGCCAATACGAGCCTACTCCTTCGGAGGCCATCCCTTCGCTTTGCACAATACTCGGGTTGGCATGACCCCTTGGAGCCACCAAACGCCATAACCACGCCAGAGCAGGCGGTAACAAATGGAACAACCCGATGATTCCGTAGCTCGGAGCATCAGCAAAACAAGGCGGGGTGCGCACCCCCATGCTTCGCACATCGACCTCCACCGGACCGTCCACAATGTCGGGAATGATCTGACGGGGAATGATCACCCTTGGATTTGGACAGGGCTTGCCCGGAGCGTCTTCCACATGTTCCCACAATAAACAGGTCGAATGAGGATGTGCCTGAAGATTGATGAAAAGTAACGGTTCCGGAGGATGTATAGACAGTTTTTCCAGATGAGGATCAATTCCATAATGAGTCAAGTGGTTACAGCGCACAAACCAGGCGTTCTCGGCATCCATCAGCGATAGCTTACCTTTGCCTCGTTCGAGTGATGGATGACACAGAGCCATATCGTCAGTCACCGGCTGCAGTCGACAGGTCTGCGGTAGGGTCAGTTTTCGCTCTTCCTCAGTGATTAAATTTTTACCTATTAGTAGCGAACCATCGGATTGACGGTGGGGTTGCTCCAGCATTTCGCTTTTTCCGCCGCCACTGGCACCTTCATGAGAAATCACCACTTTGTAATCATATGGGGTGATCACTCTCACCGTCGAACAATGCATGGTGATCCACTTTTCCTTCTCGCCCAGATTCAACAGAACACCGTAGATACCCTTCTTAGCACTGGGGCCGGGATAGAGGTTGTAACTGAACAATTCGTGCCCGTTTTCCTGCCGGTTGTGCACTACCACCTGCTTGCCATCAAAATCGGTGTGCCTGAAAGGCGGTGCGACATAGATGATAGCGCGAGGATGGAAATCCTCAGTGAGTTCTTCAACCGGAACAATGCCTTGTAACATGGCCAGACCTAAGGCGAAAAAACCGGCGTTGTCCGGTGCGATCACCATGGCATGCACACCCTTGCCCGGCATACCCGCATAAAAAGGAAAACAGGCCAACGGTTGAGTTTTTAGCCATTCAAAGGTGCGCTGTCTGGTCTCTGAAAAATCTTTCCCGAAACGCTGGGAGAATGTCGGCTTGTCTGTAGGCTGTGCGTCACCGATGACCATGCAATCCGGATCACGTCTCCTCATGTAGGGCTCCAGATAATTGGCGCAAATACCATTACGAGCCCGGCACACCACCGCCTCCACCACCCGGCCTTTGCCTGGAGTATCATAGGCTACTTCATGCCAACCATCCACGGCGTCACGCAACGCCAAGTCAACCAGCTCACTGGTGTGACGAGCCCAAGTCACGGATACCGCTGATTTAAATAAATCTTCTATTTCGGCAGGTAGTTTAAACTTGATTTCAGAGGGAGTGTGATTGGACATGGTTTATGTTTATTATCCAGCCAGCAGACTGCCAAGCCTTATTGATATTATTTTTACTTTCCAAGTGAATCTCCATCTGATGCCTTAGTCTACGGCTCTATCGGCAGAACATCAGGGTCATTTTTCTTCTTTAACGATCATTGCGATTTAGGCAAAATAACGTCGAGTTTGAGGTTGCGGAGATTAACACAAGTTACTATCTTTTGCGGACATTGAACGAAAATCTCACTCCCAATGTACTACTATGCCCCGCCTGTGGGCAGCCCATTGACATTGGAGAACTGGAAGTGGGCACCCTAATCAACTGCCCGCATTGCGGTCACGAATTCAACATTTGGAAAGATTTTACCAACTACCGGTTACTGCGCAAAGTCGGCGAAGGCGGTATGGGAACTGTCTATGAGGCCACCGATCTTAACTTGAACCGAGTGGTGGCCATCAAGGTTTTGAAGGCGGAACTTTCGGAAGACAGAAAGTTTATCAATAACTTTCTGCATGAAGTGGAAGTCACCGCCCAATTGACTCACCCGAATATTGTTCAAGTCTATGCCTTTGGACAGCACGAAGGACATTACTACCTGGTCATGGAGTTCATCAACTCCCTAAACTTGGACGACCGCATTGTGCAAGAGGAACGGCTGGACGAGATGGAGGTTCTCAACACCGCGATCGGCGTTTCCAGTGGTCTTAATTTCGCTCTGCAAAAAGGGGGACTGGTTCACCGCGATATCAAACCCGGCAACATTCTTTACGGCTCAAACAACACTCCCAAAGTAGTGGACTTCGGTCTCGCCGTTACACCCGAGACCGCCGACACCAGCGAAGGTGAAATATGGGGCACCCCCTATTACGTTTCTCCCGAGCGTTTGGAACAAATCCCAGAAGACTTCCGAAGCGACCTCTATTCTCTTGGAGTTTCCTTATATCATGCCTTGGCCGGACGGCCTCCCTTCGATGCCAATACCGCCGAACTCGTGGCCGCTAAACACTTGAGCGAAAAGCCGCTGCCCCTCAAAACACTGGCGCCCCAAGTCACCGACCATACCGCCTACACCATCATGAAGGCTATGTCACGCCAGCCCAATGAACGTTTCGCAACCTACGAAGAATTCATCGAACAGCTCGAGGACGCCAAACGCAGGTTACAGGGATTGGATCCCAATGAGCCCGGCAATGATGCCTTCACCGTGGTTGAAGCGGATGTCAAAGATAAAAAAGTCATTGTGGGAATAGGCGTTCTCGTTGGGCTGATCTTTCTTTCTATCGGGGTCTATTTGATCGCAAATTATTAAATGTGGTTTAACGAGCTCTGAATAAAGACAGAGCCTGTTATATTCCGCTCACGAATCGCTGCACGCGTTCTGATAGGCCATGCAGAGAAGACTGCTTTTTCTAGCTTCTCTTTCTTACAACAGCCTGACGACCCACTCAACCCATCACTGGAACCTCTTGAACCTAACACAGGACGCTCTACTCTATTAAACTAATGTCAACCCGCACTGACCGTAAACCAAAGCAGAAGAAATCGCTTCCGTTCCATATTATGACGAAGCCCATCGGGCCGCTATGCAATCTCGATTGTAAGTATTGTTTTTATCTGGAAAAAGAAAAACTTTTTCCCAGTAACGAAGACTTCAAGATGCGGGACGACGTTTTGGAGACCTACATTCGCAATTATATTCGGTCACAGAATACACCCGAAGTAAGCTTCGCGTGGCAGGGAGGAGAGCCCACACTTTTGGGTCTGGAATATTTTAAACGGATTGTCCAATTACAAAATCGTCATCGGGGTGCCAAAACCATCCACAACGCGCTACAGACGAATGGAACTCTACTCGATGATGACTGGTGCGCCTTTTTGACTAAAAATCGATTTTTAGTTGGATTGAGTATTGACGGACCGTCCGCACTGCATGACGCCTACCGGGTAGACAAAAAGCAACGTCCCACCTTTGATCGGGTTATGCATGGATTGTCCTTGTTAAAAAAACATGGCACCGAATTTAATACGCTGACCGTGGTCAATGCGGTCAATGTTAAACAACCACTTGAGGTTTACCGGTTTCTCAAAGAGATCGGTAGCGGATTCATACAATTCATCCCGCTGGTAGAGCGTGTAGCAGATGACGCAGCGCGGTCCATCCACCTAGATTTGGCCGCCCCATCCGGCACCGGTCTGGCCACATCCCCGGTCACTTCATGGAGCGTGCCCGCGGAATCCTACGGAGAATTTCTATGTAGCATTTTTGATGAATGGGTTCGCCATGACGTCGGGCATGTTTTCGTGCAACTCTTCGATGTCACCTTGGGCAACTGGATTGGAGCCGGCTCGGGGCTTTGCGTTTTTTCGGAAACCTGCGGTTCCGCGCTGGCTATGGAGCATAACGGTGATGTCTACTCCTGCGACCACTATGTTTATCCTGAGTATCGACTTGGAAATCTCATGAATCAATCCTTAGGCAGCATGGCAAACTCCGATCAGCAACTAAAATTTGGCCTGGACAAAAAGGACTCCCTGCCTCGTTACTGCCGTGAATGTGAAGTGCGCTTTGCCTGTCATGGAGAATGTCCTAAACATCGGTTTATCCGGACACCAGATGGCGAACCCGGACTCAACTATCTCTGCGCGGCCTACAAAACGTTTTTCAACCATGTGACCACTCCGATGAACTTAATGACAGGACTCTTACGCCAACAGCGTCCTCCCTCACTTATCATGAACCTGATGAAACAACAGGGATGAATACCTCAATAGAAACACTGCTTCTTTTTTCTCGCCGAGGAGCGGCATTGGCAGGATGATGACTTGATGCCATTTTCAGAATCTCCGCGCCCGGCGCGCAATGTGTTGGGCACGGATCTGACTGCCTGTAGTTTTAACCCTGTGACTGGATATGGCCGGGATGGATTTTGCAGGAGACTGCCGGGTGATCAGGGCAACCATATTCTTTGCGCCGTTATGACCGCCTCCTTTCTGGAGTTTTCTCGCAGCCGGGGCAACGATCTTACCACACCTCGTCCGGAATATGACTTTGAAGGTCTTAAACCCGGTGATTCCTGGTGCCTTTGTGTGCTCCGCTGGTTGGAAGCCTTGGAGGCAGGCTTTGCACCTAGGGTAAATCTCGAAGCTACACATGAATCTGCATTGGAGTGGGTCGATCTTGAAATACTCAAGCAGCACTCCCATTGCTAACCCACACTGAATTGATGATATGAAACTACTATTTACCCATTCCAGAAAAAACCTGGAAGATAAGGTGCTGCGCTATCTCGGCCGCCCTGACTACACACCGCTGAACTTGCCCGGACTGGCACAGGCTTTGAAGCTCGAAGGACGTGAGCACTCCTCATTAGAGGCCACACTCGGAATTCTGGAAGAGGCGGGGCGCGTAGTGCGCATTCGCAAGGATCACTGGATCCTTCCTGACGAGGCCAATCTCATTACCGGAGTCGTCATGTTCAACCCCAAAGGGCACGCGGTTCTGATACCGAATGATCCAGAGGTGAAAAAATTTCAGATCGCGGCAGAAGATACCAACCTAGCACTTCACCAAGATTTGGTGGTGGCCCGCAGGCTGACCCGTCCTAAGCGAGCCTTTCATGGTCGACCTGGATCACAACCCCCACTCGAATCCGCACAAATCATACGTATTCTCAAGCGGCGGCGCGAAAACTATGTCGGCACGCTGCAACAAGATGGGCGTTTTTTCCAAGTCATCCCGGATGATCCGCGTTATGTGCAAAATTTCTACGTGCCGCATCCTTCCGAAAGCCGTTGCACACCCAAGCCGGTGGCAGGTGATAAAGTGGTGGTGCGCATCACCCGGTGGGAGTCGCGTCAGGCCTGTCCTGAAGCGGAGATTGTCGAACGACTCGGTCGCCCGGGCGACCCCGGGGTAGATATTTTAGCCATCATCCGGAAGCATAATTTGCGAACCGAATTCTCAACTGAAGCACTGGCCGAAGTAGGTGATTTTGCCCATCCGGACGGAGATGCTCCCTTTGATCCCAAAGACAAAAAGCGTATCGACCTGCGTCAAGAATTCATCATTACCATTGATCCGGATACCGCGCGTGATTTTGATGATGCCATCCATGTCACTCCGCTTGGAAACAATCGCTGGGAAATCGGCGTCCACATCGCAGATGTTTCGCATTACGTTCAACATGGAACGGCCCTCGATCGAGAAGCGCGTCGTCGTGGAAATAGCATTTATCTGGTTAATCAGGTCATACCGATGCTGCCTGAGGAACTGTCCAACGGCCTGTGCTCGCTGAATCCTCATGTGGATCGTCTGACTTTTTCAGTCATCGCGGTGGTTGACGAGGAAGGTCGCATACAATCTCACCGCATCACCCCCTCGGTCATTCACTCCAAACACCGCCTAACCTATGAACAGGCCATGGAGCGGCTCAAGGCGCGTCCTGAAAACGACCTCGATGATCTGCTCCACCGCGCATGGGATGTGGCCTCCAAACTACGCCGCAAACGCTTCCGCGAAGGCGCGCTGGATTTGGAAATGCCCGACGTGAAGGTCGTGCTAAACGATCAGGGCGAACCGGTGGATATCATCAAACAGGAGTACGATGAATCGCACCAGTTAATCGAAGAATTCATGCTGATGGCCAATGAGGTGGTGGCTCTCGAACTGCGTAACAAACAATGGCCAGCGGTATTCCGCGTGCATGAAGCACCTGATCCGGAGAAACTGCAAGATTACCGGGAAACACTTTCCGCCCACGGCATTAAAGTAGGTGATTTGACCCAAATGAAAGAAGTTCGACGGGCGTTGGAAAAAATTTCCGAACGTCCGGACGGCCACGCGTTGAAAGTTGCATTTTTGCGTTCGTTAAAAAAAGCCGACTACCGCACCAAGCCCCTGGGCCACTACGGTCTGGCTAAGGTCAATTACACCCACTTTACTTCACCCATCCGACGCTACGCCGACTTGATCGTGCACCGCTCATTGCGTGAACGCCGCCGCCTGATGTCACCGGAACAACTTAGTGAGGTAGCCCTTCATATTTCAGAGACCGAACGCATTGCTGCGGATGCTGAAATGGAATCGGTTAAATTGAAAAAACTGGAGTTCTTTGCCCGCCAGATGAACGTGGAACCCCCTCCCCGCTTCAAGGCACTGATCATGGAGGTGACCAACTATGGTTTGTTCGTGGAACTGCCCGACTCACTGATGTCAGGGTTAATCCATGTGTCCAGTATTGAAGGTGACTTTTTTCACTTTTCTGAAATGGATCAAACGCTGACCGGAAAACGCAATAAAATCCAATACCGTATGGGTGACACGATTGAAGTCGTCGTGGATCGGGTGGACATCATGCGGCAGATGGTAGACTTTCGTATGGCAGGAACTTCTCCCCGCCGAGGAAGGGATGGAAGCGGGAAAACCTCTTTTGCACCTCGGTCAGAATCAAGGCGTCCAGAATCCAATCGGCGTTCTGGAGGAGGATCGAGCTCATTTAGCTCGAAGAAAAAAAACTTTCACCCGGCCTCTGCCCCCCAAGAGTCAGCCGAGGGTTCTACTGAAAAAAAGAAACGTCGCCGTCGGCCGCGCAGAAAAAAATAACATTCAGCCCGGGTGCAAAGCTCATGACCCCAGCCCAACCCGCTTTTCCCATGAGATGCGGTAGTGATGAGTCAGTTCCATCCATTCCAAATCCGGAAGTTGCCAGAAATAATTAATAGCATCTTGAAAGACGGGGTTTTCTTCTTCCCACATGGGCGGCTCTACGTTTCCGGTAGCGGCCGCACAGGCCCATATGATGCGGGTGGACTCTTCAATGGCCGCACAACGCTCTTTCATTCCCATAATGGCCTCTGGACCATGCGTCACTATCCCATGGGAGTTGATATCCTCCGGTACTTGTTCCAAACGGGCGCGCACCATTTGATATGCGTGTTGAATCACCTCATCCCCGCTGTTCTCATGGGCAAATCGCTCGAATTTCAAGAGGTTGGGAACATCAGAAAATTTCATAGCCTTACAAATTACATTAAAGCTTGCACCTTGAAGCACAATCCAAAACCCTCTCAGCAAAATCCCCTACCTCTGGCAAAACGACTCCTCTGTATTAAGGTCAGCTATGCCTGAACTGGCCGAAGTTGAATATTACCGCACTCAGTGGAACGATGGAATCGGTAAGACCGTTCAATACGTGAACGTGCACTCCGGTTTGAGACTTTTTCGTGACAGCTGCGACACCACCATCCAATATCATCTAGCGGGCCGCCGCTTCATTTCCTCACAAGCCTCAGGAAAACAAATGCTGTTCCGATTCAGCGGTGGATTCTGGCTGGGAATTCACTTGGGAATGTCGGGACAATTATACACATCAGGGGACGGTTTTTATCCGGGGCTTCACGACCATCTTGTGATTGGTATGTCAAAGATCTATTTGAACTTTCATGATCCACGCCGCTTCGGGCGTATTCGGGCTCAGCTTTCCCAAAACGAGCCCGCTTGGTGGCACAATCGGCCACGCGATTTACTCTCGAAGGAATTCACTCATGACTCTCTTCGTCATTTCCTCATGGTGCATTCTCGATCTTCACTAAAGGTGCTCCTTCTTAGGCAGGATTTTTTTCCGGGAATCGGCAACTGGATGGCGGATGAAATCTGCTGGAGAGCCCGTTTACATCCCGCACTCTCAGGAAAGTTGAGTGCCGAACATGCAAAGTTGTTATGGCGCACCGTGCGCGCCGTGTGCCGTGACGCTCTTCGTGTCATAGGCACAAATTGGAAAACTCCTCCAGATCATTGGCTATTTAACCGCCGCTGGAAAAATGGCGGTAAATGCCCACGATGCGAAACTGGCTTGCGCCGCGAGGCTCTAGCGGGCCGCACGACGTGCTGGTGCCCTACTTGCCAAATGTAAGCCGGGTGGCGAGACGTTTAGGCAATCCTGCCGAAATAATTTTAGATTGAGCACGCGATATGGCATACGAGACCCTTCGAAATTGAATCGTCATTTTGTCGGAATCAAAAAGCACATAGGAGGCCCGGCAGTCGCCGTCACGGGGCTGCCCCACAGATCCAACATTGACTAGCGTCAGACGATTAGCGTGAACGCGGAAGCGGCGGTTACTGGGCTTCTTTGAACTCAACGTGTGATTTAAACTCCAAACCATCGGCACGTGAGTATGGCCACAAAAACAGAGAGACTTCGTTTGTTCCGAAAAATGCTGCAATGCATCATCCTCATGGATAATGTAACCCCACTCCATGGGATGATACATTGAGGCGTGAACGCATTGAAAGCTATTAGCCAAGAGCACATGTGGCCATTCGCTCATCTGCAAAATAGACGTTGGACTCACTTTCCCCATGGCCCAGAATACACCCGCCACAGCAGAGTCGTTGAAGGTTTCCAGAATTTCGGGTTCTAGCAGTGCTTGGTCGTGATTGCCCATTAGAGTTATCCACTCTCCAGCCATGATTTCCTCAAGACATAAGTCAGGGTCTGCACCATAACCGATCACATCACCTAGACACAGCCGACGGGTGACACCTCGACGCTTCATATCGCGGTTTACAGCCTGCAATGCTTCCCAGTTTCCATGGATATCGCTGCATATTCCCCAAAGTTCACCCATTTAGTTCCATTCTTATTTTTACGTTATAATGGAAAAAAAGGCTGCATACGATAAAAACTCTCTTTAGAGTGAGTTGATGCAGTTTAAAAGATTCATTCCGATTATAGCTGTTTTGTTAACGGGGGTCAGCCTCATGCAACATTCAGTGAGCGGACAGGATACCCCTACAGCCGCTCCCGCTACACCCGCCGCAGGTGCAAGTACCATCGAGTTCTTCTTGGCTTTCATTGATTACAGATATGACTTGCAGCGCCGGGTGCTGACGCGCTGGGATAATCTTCAGCGCAGCAATGCCGGCAAATTGACCCCCGGTCGGATCACCCTTCGCTACTATGTTAATTCCTCAGGCCAGATTTCTGTCATCGAACCCAATGCGGGTAAATCCCACCTTGCGGCATCCCCTACCTATCAACTGGCCATTTACGCTTTAGCACTTGAAAATGAATCTCCAACCCCGTTTCCCGAATTGCTCAAACAAAAATACCCTAACGGTTACTTCTACGAAATCACCTTTCCCCACTCCTAATTTGGCGCTGACATCGTGAGCTCACTTCATTCGCAGAACCAGAACAAACCTTTTTCGGCATTTTATCTTCTGGCACCCCTGCTGAGTGCTGCACTCTTCGGTCTGCTTTCCACAACGACTATCCTGGAGCGGCTGGAAAATCTCACTCTCGACCAGCGGATCCAAATACGGCACATGCACCAGGAGTCCTTGGATCCTAGGATTTTTCTAGTTGGTGTGGATGATATATCATTGGAGAAAATTGGACGCTGGCCATTCCAACGCAAAGCACATGCCCAATTGATGTATACCTTGTCCCACGGACGTCCAAGCGTGTTTGCGTGGGACGTTATGTTCGACACTTACAGTGGAGCCAATAACTCGGTATCCGAGGACGATGCTTTCATGGCCAGTGCCTGCCAACTTCTCAATGTGCCAGTGATTACCGCCGCTGCTACGACCGACTATGTCACCCGTACCGACAAAGCCCAAGCCGAAAGCATGGGATGGGATCCAGGCCCTCTGGTTATCAATTCCAGTATTGTGGAAAGTCCCTACCTCATCGCCCCCATTCCGGAACTGGCCGCTCATTCAAAAGTCGGCATCGTAACCGCCAATCGTCATGAAGACGGCGTGGTTCGCCGCATTCCCTTTGTTATTCGAACAGGTAACCGTATCCTGCCCTCGCTTTCATTGGCGGCTATCATCGAGCTCTGGCAGCTCAATCCTGAACAACATATTCGCATCGTTCCCGGGGATGCCGTTTATATTGATAGTCCCTTGGTCAAACGGCGCATCCCCATCGATATTAATGGCTATTATCACATCAATTACCGCTACGAGGTGGAAGATATGCTGCGAGTGGAAACCGCCGTTTCCTATATTACTATTCTAGCCGGTTATCATAAAAAATATATCGATAACCAGAGCTCCTTTAAAGTTCCTGATTTAGATGGGAAAATTATTCTGATTGGACAGGTAGCTGCGGGACTAGCCGATATCGGACGTAGCCCGTTGACCGGATTAAGTCCGCTGGTCATGACTCACGTTAATGTGATCGACAATGTGTTGAAAAGTGACTACCTGATCCTTCCTCCTGCTTGGGCCGTGTGGCTGGGTTTTCTGATCGTAGGATACGCTACCTTGATCCTGCCCCGCAATTTAGATTTCTGGCTCAAAATGCTGATCCCGGTAGTAGTGCTGGCGCTTTATATAGGCTTGTCGGTTCTTTTATTCAGTAACATCAATTTAGACCTTCCGCTGGCGGCTCCGGGTTTGGCATTTGTGGTTCTGCACATTTCTGTAATTGGGCGACAGGTTCTCGATGAACGCCGCGCCCGTGAAGAGTTGCGCACCACCTTTTCCGCGTATGTGGCTCCCGGTATCCTGAATTCCATCTACCAAAATCCTGACGCGCTCAAGCTAGGTGGATCCAAAAAAGATGTGGCGATTCTCTTTACCGACATCCGCTCCTTTACCTCAATGACGGAAGTGATGGACTCCGAAGTTTTAGTCGCCCAGCTCAATGAATATTTCACTGAGATGGTCGGCTGTATCAATAACCACGGTGGCACCCTGCACAAATTTATTGGAGATGCTATCATGGCAGTTTGGGGTGATATCTCCAATAACAGTCCGACCCTCGACGCGGGGCGAGCCTTGCAGGCGGCCATCGACATGCGCAACGCCTTGACAGGACTCAACCGCATCTGGATTGACCAAAGCCGGCCCGAATTCAAAATGGGCATCGGTATCAATTTCGGCCGTGTAACGTGCGGCAACATTGGCGCACCACAGCGCATGGAGTTCACGGTGATTGGAGATTCGGTCAACCTGTCCGCCAGACTGGAATCACTCACCAAAAAATTCGGGGTCGAAATATTGGTGGGTGAAAGCATGTATGACCTCACCCACGAGCGTTTCCTTTTCCGATCCATCGCTCGGGTTCAGGTGGTTGGAAAACAGGAAGGTGTCCAGATTTACGAACCCCTGTGCGAAACCGGCAAAGAAGAACAGTCACCTTACGATATGAACTGGGTGAGGCTCTACGAAGAAGGTTATACCCGCTACATGGAACGCCGTTTTGATGTTGCCATCCGTCTCTTTGAAGCCTGTCTAAATGAACAACCCCACAACAAAGCCACCTTGATTTTGCTCGAAAGTGCACGCCTATTCCAAAGTAATCCCCCACCTAAATCTTGGAATGGCACCTTTGAAATGACTTCCAAGTAAACCAGTTTGTCCACATAGTGCGTCAGAATCAACTGAACCAGCATGGCCTCCATATTAATTTTAGAAGACAACTTGACCCAAGCCAATCGCTTGGCCAACGGCATCCGCCAAGCCTATCCGGAAATAAAAATCCTTCCGGCCCGGACGGTCGAAGAAGCCCAGCTCTTCCTCAGTGAATACGATGACATCGGGATCTTTCTGCTCGATATATTTCTACCCGATGGCAATGGCATTGATTTTCTCTGCGATGTGAAGACCATTTCCCCCGAAGCGCATGCACTCATCATGACAGCCAATCCGGATCAAGCCTCCCGCCAACACGCTTTAGATTTGGGGGTCACCGCTTATTTCCAGAAACCCTTGGATCCTGCGGCTATACTACTGGAACTGGCCAAAATTCTGGGCCCGTCCAACACATCCGCCACCCCCTCAGACAGCTTTAAGGCTTCGCTCGGCGGTCTATCCACCGTGGACATCATCCAACTTAAATGTCTCGCCCGCGCTACTCAAGTCATCGCTTTCAGACGAGACGACGGCCTTTCAGGAAAAATCCACTTCCAGCGCGGAGAAATCGTCCATGCCGAGTGCTCGAACCAAAAATCCGGGCTGGATGCCTTTAATGAGATCGTCAGCTGGAAAGGCGGCCGGGTCGAGGAATCACAGGAGCCCATCGCCGAACCGACCATTAAGCGCGGATGGGAATCGCTTCTCATGGATGCTGTTCGAATGATCGACGAAGCCAACGCCGCCTAACCCTCCTACCGATTACATCCCATGAAAATCCTGGCCATCGACGACAGCCCCACCCTGAGGAAATTCATTTCCAAACATCTAACTTCGTACTCAGCCGATTACACCGTCCTCACCGCTGCCACCGGTGCTGAAGGCGTGGACATGGCCCTTCGTGAACTTCCCCAATTGATCCTGCTCGATTATATCCTCCCTGATTTTAACGGTGATGAGGTATGTCGCCGACTACTGAGTCATGCTGACACAGCCAAGCTTCCAGTTATTCTGATGAGCAGCAGTGCTCCTGATATCGAAAAAACAGAAGGTCAGTTCGGGAATATCGTTCGCTCCATGGTAAAACCTTTTTCGCCCCAACTTCTGTGTGCTGGGGTGAGCTATGTTTTGAAGAAAGAACAAGATGACAAACCTGTAGAGGCATCTCCATCTACTCCTTCTCCCGCCACATCATCCGTCCAACCTTCCGGCACCCCCGATTCTTTTTCTCCCCCTTTATTTTCTGGAAGCACCGCTTACTTCGACCTCTTCGATGTACTTATGGCACTCGATTACATCAAAGCCGACGGTCGTTTGGAGCTGGATTTACCGTCCGGGCAACGATTACTTTATGTGCGCCAGGGTATTCCCATTCTCTGCACGACACGTCAAGTAGACGCCTACATTTCCGGTGGAGAACTCGATATTCCTGAAGAAACGCTTCCCTACTTTGAGAAGGTTAAGAAAATTCAATCTGAAACCGGACACCCCGTTTTTTTACAAATGTCCGCTGACGCCTACCTCCCACCGGAGCAAGGTCTGGCCCTCACCCACCAATACGGTTATTACACGTTTGCCGACTCTTGGACAGAGCCAGCGGTAAATTTCCGCTTCCAACCCGCAACACTCCCAGATTATGCCCCTGAAAAAGGTGCTGAAGTCAGGCTTATTGATTGGATCACCACCAGCCTGCGTTGTGTCAATGCCCACAGCCCGACTGTCAAAAAAATTGCCCATCCTGAAACGGTTTTAAGTTTCACCTCTCTAGGATACTCCAGGGTTCAGAACCTTTCGTTGACCGAAGAAGAAGTCGCCTTTGCCTCCCAGCTGGGACAAGGCGGCGTAAATGTGCAAGCCATCGCAGAAAAACTGAATCTTCAATGGCATGAACTCTGTCGTTTGGTCTTCTTTTTTCACAAAACCCGTGTCATGGACATTTGGAACCAGCCTTCTTAACCATGGATTTCTGCGTTTTACAGCTTTCCTCACTCCGCATCGGAATACCCATGCCGAAAGTGCGTGAAGTCTTGATACGACCGTTAGTTTCTTCCTTACCGTTGACCCCCGGACACTTGGTGGGTCTGACCCGTTTTCGCGGAGCCTGCCTTCCTGTCTTTGAAGTGGGTAACTTGCTGAACAATCCGGCGGATGAACCGGTCACGATTACGATTCGTAGCCGCATCGTGGTGTGTCAGGATGAGAATACACTCATTGGACTTCAGGCTGATGGTGTTGATCAGGCCTCGGTGCGGCACGAGGATACGTTGCCTTGTGAGACCTATACCTCCATTGTCACCCGCCGCAGTGATCTGCCTGAAGGACAGTCACTCCTAATGATCGACCTTTCCCTGCTTTTTAACCAGCTCCATACATCCATTCAACTCGAACTGCCGACTCACACATGAAATCCCCTTCAGCCACCACGACCACCGCCCGCGGCGGCAATATCAGTGCTAAAATCGGCCTCGCCTTTGTAGCCATTGGTATCCTTTCCATTGTGATCACCGCACTGGGATCCTACCTGCTCTACAGTGATGTGCTTAAGAAATCGGCTCTCGACCGAATCGACACCACCCGGGTGCTGGTGCAAAATCGTATCGATGAAGTTCTTTCCGAATGGATGACCACGTCCATTTCGCTGATTCCAACCGCATATACCGCCATGGTTGAAGCCGCCGCTCCCGCCCCTGTCGTCTTCGAACAACATACCCAAGGCACCACCTCAAGCCAAAACAGTCAAAAAGCTTTTCAAGAAGTTTTCACCCGTCTCGGCATCCATCGCGCTTCTTTATACCTGCCTAATGGCAAAAAGCTTAAATCATACGGTCCTGAAGACAGCGCGCCACTGGAAGAACTGGTGCAAAAATGCATCCAGCAGAAAATCCCCTTGGCATCGCATGGGTATGCCGGAGAGGCCAGTCCTCAAAACTTCCGTTTCCTTCATGCTGTGCCCATGATTACCGGTGAACAAATGCTGGCTGGGGTTCTGGTTACCGAGCGCCTTCCACAACCCATTTTTTCCATATTAGATTTCGGCGGGCGGCCTGCCGACGCCGGATTGGGGCAGAGTGGACACGCTTATCTTGTAGACCGGGATATGAAAGCAATGTCCCCTGTTCGTGACGCGGTGGGCCTCTCGCAAATTCAGTCTGAAGGCATTCGTAATGCCCACGCAGGCAACATCGGAAAGTCCTCCTATGATGATTACCGTGGGATTTCTGTTTTCGGCTCTCACGGCCGCTTGCGCAATGAATTCTTGAACTGGGCTGTGTTGGTCGAACAGTCCCGATCCGAAGCACTGAGCCCAGCCCGCACGGTCAACGTTTACATCACCTTGATCGGTGCCGGCCTCATTTTGGTGGTGGCCGTGTTGGGTGCAGCGTTCGCAAAAATCTTTTCCAAACCCATTGTCGGACTGGAAGAAACCATGCGCCGCATCCGCTCAGGAGATGAATCCGCCCGGGCCGAAATCACTTCAAACGATGAAATTGGACAACTCGCAATCAGTTTCAATGAAATGCTGGCCGAACGCAACGCCGCTAAAGACCGGTTAGCAACCGAAAACCGGCGCCTGCAAAACAACATACAAGATCTTCTCCTTGTCGTGGCGGATGCTTCAGAAGGAAAATTATCGGTACGAGCACGCAAAACCGAGGGAGTCCTGGGTAACGTTGCGGAAGCGCTGAACCAAATGTTGCTAAATGTCGGGCAGCTTATCGGTGAAGCCAAACGAGTCAGCGCAGAAGTTGAACAAGCCGCGGCAGGGATCACCCGCTCAGCCAACCGTCTTACCGAAGGAGCCACCGACCAGACCCGCCAAGTCAACAACACGATTCAGGATGTTCGAAATCTCGCCGAAGAATCGCGTAACGTCTCGGAAAATTCCAAGGAAGCCGCCGCCTCTGCGGCCCGAACGCGTGAAGCTGCCGAGCACGGGGCCAGATCCGTGCGCGATGCCATTGAATTCATGGAACGTTTACGGCAGAGTGTTCAGGACACTGCGGCCAAGATCGACGCACTAGGACAGCGCTCCAAGGAAATCTCGGGTATTGTCCGTTCGATCAGCGAAATTTCAGCTGAAACCGATGTGCTGGCTATGAATGCATCCATCGAGGCCGCTCGCGCGGGTGAGCATGGCCGAGGATTCACCATTGTAGCCGACCAAGTACGGGCTCTCGCGGATCGCACCCGCTTGGCCACTCTTGAAATCGAAAAACTTGTCCACGGCATTCAGACTGAAACAGACGGTGCGGTGCGCACTATGGAAAACCAAACCCGCGAAGTGGAACAAGGCACCCGGCAAGTAGGTGCCGCAGGCCAATCACTCGGAAACATTGTCGAAGTCAGTGTGGATTCCTCTACGCTGGCAGGGCAGATCAGTGACTCCGCAGCGGGTCAGGAAAAACGCGCTGCGGCGGTGCTGGAAAGCGTTCGTTCCATCAATGCCATTGCCGAAGAAACTCGAGCCAAAACCGTTGAGTTTCAACAGACCAGTGACCAGCTGGCGAGACTGGCCAGTGCACTTAACAGTCAACTGGCTAATTTTGAAACGGCAACAGCAGGAGAATCTTCCACCGTTTAAACGGCTCCATTCGAGCACCTCTTGGCATGGATTCACCCTCGTCCCCCACTTCTCCCCTTCCTAAGAACGATTCTTCGTCGGGGATGCCGGTGTTTTTCCATACCATCAAACCCGCCGCCCCCAAACTGGCTCCCGCTCTGAGCTCCAAACCCGCTCCTCCATCATTCAAATTTCCAGTTAAGCCCGCACCTGCAGCGGTTACAGAGCCTCCTGTAACTCCACTTATTCCTCACACTCCGACTGTTCAAAAGCCCGAACTAGCGCCGCCTGTTTTCAAGGTTAATCCTCCGCCACTGAAACAATCCGCCCGCCCCCCCCAACTACTCAATCCTGACCTGCCGGGACTACTTAGCAAAAACGTCAAGACACCGCCGCCTTATGTGGAGACAACACCACCTGACGTGGAGGAGGAATCACAGGCTTCCATGCTCGAAGTATTCCGCGAGGAATTGCAATCCTATCTACCCTCAATGATCGAGGCACTGGAGCTTTTAGCACTCGATATTGAAAACGAGGAACCTTGGAAAACACTTAAAACGCGCTTTCATACAATCAAGGGCGCAGCCAACACCGTAGGTTTGAATGATTGGGGTAACCGCGCCGCCCGCGCCGAGGACGCGGCTTTTTTGGCGGTCACCAAGGTTCATGAACGCCATGCCGCCCAGCGACAACGGTTAATCGAAGCCTTGATCTTTTTAACGGACAAGGCCGGTCTGCCGTGTCCTGTTTTTTCAGATATTATCCCCCCTGTTCAATTTTCTGATTTACATACGGAGATGGAACAAACCTCCATCCAAGAGGATGAAAAATCGCCCTCAATAGCCGAAGCATCCAGCGCTCTTTCCAAGTTATGTGGTCAATTGGAAACATGGCAAAGAGAGCCCTCGCTAGAACGTCGGGAATCATTTCTTCAATGCTGCGCAAGCCTCGAAGAACTCTGCCGACCTATCCAGGCACCGTTATCTGCCAGCATTCATGACCTCCAGCAGTTCACCGCAAAAGTGCCCGCTCATCCACCTGAGGTCTTCTTCTCCATCATATCGAGGGCATTGAATGATGCGCGCCTTTTTGTAGAAGCCTTGGGTTCCGACCCTCAACTTACTTGGTCGCGAAAGTGGGGATTCTATTTCTCCAGTCTCGAAATTGCGCTGGCCGCATCGTCCAGAAATCCCTCCGATCCATCCTCCAGTCACCAAAACATGGACTCCAAGATTGATCCCGAGATGGTGGGTGCCTTTGTAGAAGAAGCTCTACAGAGTTATGAATCCATTGAGCAGACACTGGTGAGATGGGAGCGCGGCGAGGAGCCTGTGGAACGCCAAGCCGAATGCCGCCGCCATTTTCACACCCTCAAGGGTGCAGCCAACAGCGTGGGACTCCATGCCCTCGGCTCCCAGTTCCACTTGCTGGAGGATCGCATGTCGCATTCTACTTCAAACCAACAAGTGACAGCACTTCTCCAGTGTCTTGACCAAGCCAGACAATATACCCGCCAGCTGTCCAGCCAACCCCATGCCGCTTGGAAGGGTGATTGGGCATCGCTGCTTGATGGCATTCCATCACCGTCTGTCGACTTAAAGGCCGCAACCTCCAACGAGCCTGCCATTGATCCTGAAATGGCCTCCACCTTTATTGAGGAAGCTGAAGCCCTGCTGGATCCTATCGAAGCCGCCATTCTGGCATGGGAAGTGGATCAGGAAGCTGACCGGCAACAGGCCACTCTGAAACGACACTTCCACACACTTAAAGGTGCCGCCAACAGCGTGGGTCTCGCCGCGCTCGGAAGTGATTTTCACGCTTTGGAAGATTTCATGGGCAGTCTCCTCACCTCGGAAAGTACCACACCGCCCATCGCCTTCCTCTTATCCTGTTTAGATGATCTGAGGGGCTTCCTGACAACCGCCCAAACCAAGAGCATTTATGCATGGGAGCCGGTGTGGGATCGGCGTATTCAGGATTTGCGCCATGGGAACTCGACGTCTAAAGCCACTCAGAATTCCCTTTCCCCCGATGTCTCCATTCCTGCGCTCGAGCGCCAGACGCTTCGCGTAGAGGCCTCGCAGTTACAGGAACTCATGCACCTCATAGCCGAACTCATCGCTGAGCAGTCACGCATGGGAGAACATCTGCATCTGATTCAGCAGTTGCGCCAGAAGCTGCAATCCATCTCAGGACAAATACCTGATACCGCCCTACGCTCCGAACTAGATGACTTGGGGTACACCCTCCACAGTCTGCGCGAGCGGCTGGAAAACGACGACCAATCCTTTCGTCGCGTAGCTAAACGTATTCAATCCGATTTGATCGATTTAAATATGGGACCTGTTGGAAGCCTTTTCCATCGGCTCTCACGTTCATTCCGTGACGCCTGTAGAGAAGAGAACAAAGAGGCTCGATGGATAGTGGAGGGTGCCGATGTGCAATTGGATCGCGCGGTGGTTGATCAACTCTACGGTCCGATGCTTCATGTGGTGCGCAATGCAGTCGCCCACGGCATCGAAAGTCCTGAACAACGTAGTGCGGCAGGCAAGGATCCCTGCGGTACCGTCACCATCAGGGCTCAATCCCGCAGTGACCATGCCGTGATCGAGGTCAGCGATGACGGGCCGGGGATTAACGAAGATGTGATCCGTCGCAAGGCCATCGAACGTGGTTTGCTTGAACCTTCCGTAACGTCCATCAACTCGGAACAGGCGGTGGCCCTGCTTTTCTCTCCAGGATTTAGCACCAAAGAAACGGTCACCAACGTAGCAGGCCGCGGTGTCGGACTGGATGTGGTCAAAGGTGACATTGAGGGCCTCAACGGATCGGTCGGCGTGAGTTATCGTTCTGGAGCAGGCACCACATGGCACATCCGTGTTCCACTGACACTTTCCGCAACCGAGGCACTGATCATTCAAGCGGGAAGCGTCAGGGCTGCGCTGCCCTTGGCGATGGTGGATCGCTGTCACCGCCTCGAATCGTCCTCATTGAACGAAAGGAAGCTGATTTCCAACTTCAATGCCGATGAGGAACCCTTGACGTTGCTCGACTTGGGTCTCTTCCTGAATACGGCTACCGCTGAACCTCCCACTCATGCCGTGATCATTGATTCCGGAATTGAACGTGCCGCCCTGGCCGTCAACGGATTTGTCAATCGCCGGGAAATCGTGCTGAAAGATCTCGGTCCTTTGTTTTCATCGGTGGGCCTCTATTCGGGAGTGACCGCCGAGTCCGACGGCTCACTGATACCGGTTATCCAAATACCCTTCCTGCTCGACTGGATTCACCACCGCGACAGCCTGCCCGGCCAGGCTGAAAAAACGAGCCAGGCATCCGCTCCGTGCGAACCGGCCGCACCGCCTCCTACGGCGCGCATCCCTCATATACTCTTGGCGGATGATTCACCCAGTGTCCGAAAAGTGCAGGAAAAAGAGTTACGCAAGTTGGGTTACGAGGTAGTGCTGGCACAGGACGGACAAGAAGCATTGGACTATTTAAATCATCATCACGTCGATCTGCTCATCACCGACTGGGAAATGCCCCGGCTTGATGGCTGCGGTTTGATTCGCGCGGTGCGTCTCCATCCATCACTTGGTGATCTGCTCATTCTGGTCATCAGCTCCAGAGTCAACGATGACTTCATCAAAGAAGCCATGTCCCTCGGAGCGAACGCCTGCTTGGCCAAACCTTTCCAAGCCACTGCATTTAAGGCGTTACTGCAAACCCTGCCCCTCCCCTTCCTCAACCTGACGGGACTTGATCCGTCCCACCCGAATGAGGCATAATTGAAATCACTCTTCATGAACGAACTCGAAGCCCTCACCCGTCAACCCTTATTTGCCTGGATCAGCTCCCAGCCCATGGAGTGGTTGTCTAAAGAATGTCCCTGTCTTGATCTCAAAGAAAATGAGATTCTATACGAAGAAGGATCCACCAGCGAAGCCCTTCATCTGGTAATCTCAGGAGCCTTGCGGATCGAAGCACAAGGTCATCCTCCTATCCGTATCGGAAAGGATTCCATTCTGGGAGAATGCTCGTTAATTGAAGTTCGCCGCAGAGCAGCAAAGGCCTCGGCCTCCGAGCCCAGCCGGGTAATGATCATACACCATTCTACCCTTCTGCGCTTTGCACGCCAATTCCCCGATCCTTATTCGATTATCATCACTAACCTCGCACGCCAGCTGGCACGCCGCCTTCGCGAATTGAACGATCAGAAAGCACGTGCTTCCTCCCCCACTACTCTTCCCCCCCTCTCCTCATGAACCCCTCTATACAGCAACAACACGAAAAACTCCTTCAAGCGTTCCGGAGCGTACCACTTTTTGACGGCCTGCCTAATGAGGTGCTGCTGGTGATCTTTGTAGCAGCCGATGAAAAAATTCACCGTGCCGGTGAAGTTGTGGTGCGCGAAGGAGAGCAGGGAGAAGAACTTTATGTTATAGGAGGAGGAGGAGTGGATGTCGTCGTGCATTACGGTACGCCGAAACAAACCCAGGTAGGCCATTTGGGTGAAAATGACTTCTTCGGAGAAATGTGTGTGATCGAACCCACCCTGCGTTCGGCCACCGTCTTCGCCACCGAAACCACATTCAGTTACCGCATTAAAAGCAGCACCTTCAATAAGCTTTATCAAATCTGGCCCGAACATCAGACCACCATTATGGCCAACCTGTCCCGGGGCTTATCCGCTCGGGTCATTAAAGACGATCCTGCTCACGCTTTGACTGCCTACTAAGCAAGGTGACCGCTTAACCTATACCCTCCACAACTCTGGAACCTTTATGAAAACTCTGCTCACCGCCACTTTATTGATGGCACTTTCCTTTCAGAACCTAAATGCCGAACGCCCGAGCGGGCTTTACGCGGAGATTGAAACCAGCCGAGGCACTATCGTGCTACAGTTGGAGTTTGAAAAAGCACCGGTCACAGTAGGTAGCTTCATTGGACTGGCGGAGGGCACCCTCAAACATGAACGCGCACCTCAATCTTATTTTTTTGACGGCTTAAAGTTTCACCGTGTTGTTGCCGGATTTGTTATTCAAGGAGGTTGTCCAAATGGCGACGGAACGGGCAACCCTGGTTACCAGTTTCCTGACGAAATACATCCGGACCTGAAGCACGATCGCAGCGGGATTCTTTCTATGGCCAATTCCGGACCTGACTCCAATGGTAGTCAGTTTTTCATCACCCTAGCTCCCACTCCTCATCTCGATGGTAAACACGCCATTTTTGGCCATGTGATCGAAGGAATGAATGTGGTCGAATCGATTAAAGAAGGCGATGTGATACGCACGGTGCGCATTATTCGAGTAGGCAAAAAAGCCGCTCTGTTCCGTCCAACTGAACAGGAATGGAAGGACGCCGCAGATCGCATCTACGATACCCGTTAAGTCCACCTTAACGGACGGGTCAAGTTTCCACCGACCTACATTTGAAATGCTTATCGAATCGGATGAGTCGAAAGGTTTCTGAGCATTTCTTCCGCTTCGGGCAAAAATGCCGACGATTTGGTAGTGGCAATAAATTCAGATAAAAGATGTCTGGCCGCTTCTTCATTTTTCATAGCCAGTAAGCAGCGAGCCGCTCCCAGATGCGCTACCGCCACCATGGAGTGAGGAGGCGACGTATTGATTATTTTTTGGTAAGCGGATAGCGCCGCGTCGGTATCATTGAGAGCCTCCAGACAACGGGCATGCCCCAACTCCGCCACCCCTGCCAACGGACTCTTGCGGTGGTATTTTAAGAATTCTTGGTGGGCTGCGGCAGCTTCCGCCCAGCGAGCATGAGCCTGATGATCCCGGGCAACTTGTAGCTGGGCAAAACCACCCGCTGATGTATTGGGATATTCTTGTGCCAAGGCTTGAAATTCCTCTGCAGAACGCGCTTCATGAAAACGCCTCATGGCCTTATCTTCAACCTGAAGTTTCCATAACCACCATCCCAATGCGGCTAAAAAGATCGCAATCAGAATTAAGACTCCGCCCACAATTTTTGTTTGATGCTTTTCAAAAAATTCCTGCGGATCCTCGATGATGCGGGGCTCGTCAAAGGGATTTATTGGATTTAGCGTGTCGTTTATAGGGGTGGTCATAATTAAGGGAGCAAAATCTGGAAATTGGAGAACGGGCGAAAAATGACAAGCCGCAAGTGCACGAAATCAAACACTTAAGTGATATTCACCATCTTCGAATGCGAGATCGCGAACGGTCACCATCTCACCGGTATTATTTAGAAGCTTAACTCGTCCGGATATAGAGACGTCTTTTTCAAATGCCACTGAGCCTTGTATCTCCAAGCTTTCACAAGATATGAGCGATGGAGGAACGCGCACTAGGCGGTCAAAATCTCGGATCATATGATAGGCCGCTGGATCGAGCCTTATCTCTGGAGGAACTCCACCGCGTTGCGGAGCCAGTTGCACCTGAAAGTCGTCGGTCAAGACATAGGCGTCAGATCGTAAGGCCATCAAATCATCGGTTTTTTTAACCGGTGCAAAACGCGAGCGTGGCACCTCTAGGGCATCCGCACGCTCAAACACCTCAATAGCCGCTCCCATGGCCGTCTCTAATTGGTAAACCTCCGGGCTATCCGGACGGCTAACATCGACCCGTTTTTTATTACAGATAAGTGGTAAAGCGAGATATCCACCCTGCTCGCTGACTGCGGCACGCAGAGCATCCAGACGGATCCAGATATTGTTCGTATTAAAATAGCGGTGCTTGCTGATGTCTTGGAAGGAATCCCTGTCTTCAGGGGGACATTGGCTGCTTTCGCGCAAAATCATCCGGCCATCGCGTTTGCGTATGGCCAGATGGCCACCCTTACGATCCGCCTCGGTGCGGCGAGTCACCTCCATCAGGAAATCCAATCCGCGCGACTGCATGAAAACAGGAATGGACGCATCGGGATAAGCTCCCAGATTATCGGAGTTAGATATAAAGGCATATTCAACCCCATCGGCAATCAGGCCATCCAATAGTCCCGTGGCGAAGAAGGACAAGAAAAGATCCCCGTGACCCGGCGGGCACCATTCCAAATCGGGTTGCTCCGGCCATTGCACCGGCTCCATGGTGCGGATGTCAATTTTGGGAACTTTGGATTGAATGAAATCCAGTGTCTTCTCCTCCCCTAGCTCAGGATAATGTCGCAAAAAATTCAATGTATCCTGACGTGTGGAAAAACTGTTCATCAACAGGAAACGCAACTTGGGATGGGTGGTCTCGCGCAGCCTCAGGACTTGGCGGGCGATTAGATCCAGAAACGTAAATCCGTCTTTAACCTGTAACAGTGATTTGGCCCGATCCAGTCCCATACCTGTGCCAAGCCCGCCATTGAGTTTGATGACCACCATGGAGGCCGCAGCCCTGCGGATTCTCCCTGTTTCCTCGTTGACTTGATCCAAGTGCTGCAGCGTTTCCACCGGATCCAGATCAGAATCCGGCACCATACCTTGCTCACCGGAGGCCAACTGCCTGTAATGGTGCTCAAAAGAGCGTATGACTGGAGCACTGATCGCCTCCACCACCATCTTTTGTCGGATGGAGTTAGGAATGGACACAGGGTCACTCATTCAAAACAGATTAACACTTATATTACGCGAACGCCAAACCCATTTTCCCGAGCTGGAGATGGTAAGGCTAAGCTTCCTTAGACTTCTTTCTGGAGGGACTCAATCACCCCCTTGTCCTCAAGAGTAGAGACATCACCGGTGATATCGCTTCCTGTGGCAATATTGCGCAAAAGACGTCGCATGATTTTTCCGCTGCGGGTTTTCGGCAACGCATCAGCAAAACGAATCGATTCAGGACGGGCAATGGCACCAATTTCTTTGGTGACATGCTTCATCAATTCGTCACGCAGCGCGGCAGATTTTTCCTGGCCTCCTTTGAGAGTGACAAAGGCGACAATACACTGTCCCTTAAGTTCATCGGGCCGTCCTACGACTGCGGCTTCCGCGACTGAGGGGTGGCTTACGAGAGCACTTTCCACTTCAGCGGTGCCCAAGCGGTGTCCGGAAACATTAAGCACATCATCAATACGACCCACCACCCAAAAATATCCTTTGCGATCACAACGCGCACCGTCTCCAGTAAAGTAACAACCCTTGACTTCGCTCCAGTATTGCTTGCGATACCGGGAGGCATCTCCGTAGATGGTGCGGAGCATAGATGGCCACGGACGCCGGATCACTAGTTTACCCCCCGTATTGGGAGGAACTTCATGGCCTTCTTCGTCCACCACTGCGATGTCAACTCCGAAGAAGGGCACACCAGCCGAGCCGGGGCGCATCGCATGTGCTCCCGGAAGTGTGGTCAACATATGGGAACCCGTCTCTGTCTGCCACCACGTGTCCACCACCGGGCAGCGCTCTTTGCCTACAGTTTTGTAATACCACATCCAAGCTTCCGGGTTGATAGGTTCACCCACAGTGCCCAGCAAGCGCAACGAACTTAAATCATGTTTTAAGACGTGGGAGTCCCCCCATTTCATGAACGCGCGGATGGCTGTTGGTGCCGTATAAAAAATATCAACCTTGTTCTGTTCGATGATTTTCCAGAATCGATCCGGCTCAGGGTAGTTGGGCGCGCCTTCATACAGCAGCGTCGTGCCTCCGTTTGAAAGCACCCCATAAACGACGTAACTGTGGCCGGTGATCCAACCAATGTCCGCCGTGCACCAGAAAATATCCCGCTCCTTAAGATCGAAAACATATTTGGTGGTCAAATGGCACCCCAGCAGATATCCCGCCGTGGTGTGCAGAATTCCTTTCGGCTTACCGGTGCTGCCGCTGGTATAGAGAATAAATAATGGATGTTCACTATCCAGCTCCTCAGCAGGACAGTGATCATCTGCAGCAGTCATCAATTCGTGATACCAATGATCAAGACGCCCCATGGTTACTTCCTGACCGGTGCGGCGCACGACGATGACGCTTTTAACACCCGGACACCCTACGACCGCTTCATCCACCGCTGTTTTGAGCGGAATCATTTTGCCCCGACGGTAACCACCATCGGCCGTAACCACCGCTTTAGCTCCACAGTCATTGATCCGTTCTTTGAGCGATTCCGCACTGAATCCTCCAAATACCACGGTATGAGGAGCGCCAATGCGAGCACACGCCAGCATGGCTACTACCGCTTCGGGAATCATCGGCATGTAGATGGCCACCCGGTCTCCAGATTTAACTCCTTGTGACTTGAGCACATTGGCGAACTTGCAGACCTCAAGGAGAAGCTGTTGATAGGTTAACGTAACCTTATCACCCGGCTCGCCTTCCCAAATGAGAGCGGCCTTATTGCGCCTTCCCGCCTCGACGTGTCGATCCAAACAGTTGTGCGCCACATTGATTTTACCGCCGACGAACCATTCAGAGAACGGCGGCTTCCATTTCAAAAGAGTCCGCCAGTTTTTAAACCATGTCAGATCCCGAGCGGCCATCGACCAGAATTTATCGGGACTTTTTATAGAAAGCTTATAAAGCTTGAGGTATTCTTCTTCACTTTTGACCAGCGCGTCTTTTTTGAAAAGTGCTTTGGGACTGAGTGTACGCCCTTCTTTGGAAACGGATTCAATATTTGAGTTAGGCATACAAAAGGACTTATTAAAATAGTACAATAATCAGATTTGGGAAATTACGCTAAAAAATCAAGTGCGATTTCCGCTACTTTTTCCGCAGGCCACATGCGTCCCACCCCCTCATATCCACAGGCCAATACCCCCTCATCCGGACCGATAATACGTACACCGCGATGACGCAGCATGGCGGCGTTTTCCTGAGTGGCGGGGTGCAGCCACATTTTCCCATTCATCGCCGGAGCCAACCATACCGGGGCCGGCGTCGCTAAAAGTATGGCGGTTAATGCGTCAGGTGCCAGACCCAACCTGTATTGCGCTATAAGATGCGCCGTGGCCGGAGCCACTAACACCAAATCCGCTCGATCTGCCAGCTCGATATGGCCCGGCTTGCCAACATGTTCTTCATCCCATAAATCGGTTATCACGGCCCGATGAGTAAGGGCTCCGAAAGTCAGAGCGGTCACAAAGCGTTCGGCTCCTGCCGTCATGACCACATCCACCTCGATGCCAGCCTTGGTGAGGATGCTGGCAATGTCAACAGACCGGTATGCGGCGATAGAACCCGTGACTCCAAGAACCACCCGCTTACTCATAAGTCCCCCGTTTTCTCTGCATCCGCAAGACGGCACGTGCGGTAGCGCTCCGCTCGAATGATGGAACGGATTTTTGTTAAATCTTCCTCCATGCTTTCACTTACCAGCGTATAGCGGTACTCTCTCCAAGACGGGATTTCGCGTCGGGCTGACTCCATGCGCACCTCAATTTGGTGGGATGACTCGGTTCCTCGTCGTTGTAACCGCCGCTCCAGCTCCGCCATGTTGGGCGGCAGGATGAAGATGTCCACCAGCGCCTGACTGATCTCTACGTCAAGTAGTTCACGGACTTGTCGCGCACCCTCCACATCAATGTCCAACAAGACATCTCTCCCCGAGGTTATTTCATGCAAGACATCGCCCTTCGGCGTTCCGTAGTGCCTGCCGTGCACCACGGCGTGTTCAAGGAAAAATCCCCGCGAGACTTTCTCTTCAAAATCCGGAACTGTGATGAAGCGGTAATCCACTCCGTCCACCTCACCCGACCGCGGCTCACGAGTGGTATGGGAAACGATAAAGGAGAAATCAGACGATCGGCGCAAACTTTGACAGACAGTAGATTTCCCGCTACCAGACGGCCCTGAAAGCACAAAAATAATTCCCTTCCGTCTCAAAGGATTGGGAATGCTCACCACGTGTTGATGATTATCCTGATTCATTCCACATTCTGAATCTGTTCGCGGATTTTTTCCAACTCCGATTTCATGTCCAACACGGTACGGGAAATGTCCAGCGCGTTAGCTTTATTGCCAATAGTGTTGACCTCTCGCCCCATCTCTTGAATCAAAAACTCCAAAGATCTTCCACTGGGCTGGGACTGAGCGCAAAGGCGCAAACCTTCCTCAAGATGGGCCGCCAGACGAGTGGTCTCTTCAGTAATATCACTACGGTCGGCAAAAAGCGCCACCTCCTTCATGATCCTTTCCTCCGTGGCCAAGGCCTCAACACCTAATCCTTCAAGCCGCTTCAGCAGTTGTGTTTGATGCGCCTCCTTGACCCGCGGTGCAGCCCGTTTCACCGAAACCAGAAGGCGTTGCAACGTTTTGATACGACCTGACACATCTTTTTGTAGTGCTTTTCCTTCTCGCTCCCGACACTGGTTATAAGCTTGTAGTGCGCGAGATAGCGTCTTCATCAAGACCAAACGAAGCGGCTCCGATGCGGTCATGGCGACTTCCTCCTCAACCCATACTCCGGGCATCCTCAAGAGCCACGAAATATCGGTACCGCCTGTCTCCGGCGGTTTTAGACCTGCTTTTTTTAATTTTGCCAGCTCGTTCAAGTAATGTTTAACGGCCGCTGGATCAATTCGTTGCCAACCCGCTGTGTTGCCAAGGCCATTCTCAAAATTCACCTGAATCTGAAGGCGTGCACGGGAAACTTCCAACTGCACCGCCTCTCTCACCTCGTTCTCCCACGCCGCCCAATTCCGTGGCAGATTGACCTGCATATCCAGTCCTCGCTTGGCATTAACAGAGGAAAGCTGAACTCGCACCACCGCGCCTTGATGCCGACTTTCCACCTCGGCAAATCCGGTCATGCTTTTCATACTCCGCCACGTATTCCAAGAAAGCGCGCTGCCTGCTCCACATCCTTGTCACCACGACCGGACAGGTTGATCACGATCAACTCTTCAGGCTTCATGGCTGCCGCTTGTTTCATCGCTTCGGCTACGGCATGCGCTGACTCCAGTGCAGGGATAATTCCCTCCCACTCGGATAATTTTTTAAATGCATCCAACGCTTCAACATCGGTCGCAAACGTATACTCCACCCGCCCTAAATCTTTCAGATAACAATGCTCAGGCCCCACGGCTGCGTAGTCCAATCCTGCCGATACGGAATGGGTTCCCTCAATCTGTCCGTCTTCATTCTGCAGGATGTATGATTTGGTTCCCTGTAATACTCCCAATGTCCCCCCTTGGAACCGCGCGGCGTGGCGACCGGGAAAAATGCCATCGCCGCCAGCCTCCACCCCCACCATACGAACCTGTGGTTCTTCCAAGAACGGATAAAATAAACCGATTGCATTACTCCCTCCACCCACACAAGCGATGAGGAGGTCGGGAAGTCGCCCCTCCTTTTCGATGATCTGTCCTCGTGTCTCGTCCCCAATAATCCGGTGAAAATTCCGCACCAACATGGGATAAGGATGTGATCCGTAGGCCGTGCCTAAGACATAATGAGTAGTTCGTACATGTGTGACCCAGTCGCGCATCGCTTCATTGACGGCTTCTTTCAGTGTTTTTTGTCCTGCCTCGACTGCCACCACTTTTGCCCCCAACATTCTCATTCTCTTGACGTTAAGTGATTGACGCTCCATGTCCACTGCCCCCATGTACACAACGCATTCCAGTCCAAATCGGGCGGCGCAGGTGGCGGTGGCTACCCCGTGTTGTCCAGCACCCGTTTCGGCAATAACCCGTTTCTTGCCCATACGCCGGGCCAATAAGACTTGCCCCAATGCGTTATTGATTTTGTGGGCTCCTGTGTGCAGCAAGTCCTCACGCTTAAGATAGATTTTGGCACCAGCCAACCGACTGGACATGTTTTCTGCAAAATAAAGCGGGGTGGGTCGACCCGTATAATCCGCCTGCAGCCCGCGCAGTTCGCTCATAAATTTCGGATCCGAGATGGCCTCGACATAGGCCCGCTCTAAATCCCGCAGCGGAGTCATTAGCGTTTCTGGAACATACATGCCGCCAAAAGCACCAAAATGTCCCATGGCATCGGGCTCAATAGCTATTTTCGACATAGGTGAATCAATCTTCTCATTTTTTCCGGATCTTTTATGCCGGGCTCTTTTTCAATACCGGAACATACATCGATTCCATACGGATGCACACTACGAATCGCCTCCAATACATTCTGCTCTTTTAATCCTCCGGAAAGTATCACTGGTTTGCCGTACTCGACACGTAGGGTTTCACAGATTTTTCCCGCCAGATTCCAGTCCAGCGTCTCACCCGTGCCACCTCGTTTTTCAGAGGCTTTATCCAATAAAAGGGCACTCACTGGTAAGGATGCCATTTCTTCAATCGTGAGCTGGCTCGGTATTCCCACAGCTTTGACCAACTTATTACCTGCCAAGCGTGAACTATATGCTCCGTCTTCATCTCCGTGCAGCTGGAAACAGTCGAAGGCACCTGAGGAGGTCAACCGATCCATTATATCAGGCAAGGCATTCACCGTCACCGCCACCCGGGTAACGTAGGGCGGCAAATCTTTCGCCAGCTCTATCGCCTTTTCTATTGATAGATTTCTGGGACTGGACGGATGAAGAATGAAACCCACGGCATCCACTCCCAAATCCACCGCGACCTCCAAATCCTCCCTGCGGGTAAAGCCGCAGAATTTGACTCTCATACGTTGAAGGTTTAAACGGAGGCTCGAACTTCAGCTTTTTCCGGTCGCAAATAATACCAGACACTGACACCGATAATGACTAAGCCCAGCAGGACGAGCCCCCCGCCGATTGCCTTGACGCCCATACCTTTTTCATCATCTAGTAATCCCAATGCTCTCAGCTCCTCATCCGATCTGCCCGCCTGCGCTGACACGCTTGAATGCGCTTTGGAATACCCCTGTTTGGCATGCTCAAACGCAGGAACGATCCCATCTTGGGCTGCATCCGCCGACAACAGCCCGCTACACAGCAATCCTAAAACTAATAGTAAGGCGACCACCCGCATCCGATGTCTTTTCGTTTTCATAAGCGTCCCATCAACTCCTTTATGGTTGCATCCACGTTACCACTACGCATCAGTGTTTCGCCAATCAAAAAACAGTCTATGCCCTGACTACGGCAGAATGACACATCCGCCGCAGTTTGGATGCCGCTTTCCGTGATCCCCAGACAATCCGACGGAATTTCTTCGGCCAGCTGTTCGGTCGTTGCCAAATCCACGTGGAAGGTTTTGAGGTTACGGTTATTGATTCCAATCATGTCCGCACCCAGATCAAGTGCCGCGTCCATTTCTTCCAAATCGTGCACCTCCACCAAAATATCAACCGGAAATTGCCGTGCACAGTCGAACATCCTTTGCAAAGCATCCGGCTCCAACGCCGCCACAATCAATAAAACCGCATCTGCACCATAGGCCACGGCTTGGTAGATTTGCACCGGCTCCACCATGAAATCTTTCCTTAAAACGGGCAAATCTACCGCCTCCCGGACGCGAATCAGGTAGTCGAGCGATCCCTGAAAGAATTTTTCATCGGTCAGCACCGAAAGGGCATCGGCACCCGCTGCCTCGTATTCGACGGCTCTGCGCACCGGATCAAAATCCGCCGCGATGACACCCGCCGAGGGTGAAGCTTTTTTTACTTCAGCAATTAAGGTAGCCGTTCCGGGTTGGTGCAAGACACGGCGAAAACCCCGGAAGTCGTTTCGCAGCAACGCGGCTCGCCTGAGTTCCGCCTCAAGTGGGCGAAGAGCCTCCACTTCCAGCTGCTTGTGTCGGACTATTTCCGCTAGTCGGTCACTCTTCATCGTCATCGGTATCTGAGCGCTTTTTACCTTTTAAAAACGAGCTGATAAACGCATCCAAATCCCCGTCCAATGTCGCATTTACATCCGAGGTCTGTTCTCCGGTGCGTAAATCTTTGACCATCTGGTAGGGTTGGAGGACGTAGGAACGGATTTGCCTGCCCCAGCCAATTTCACCTTTTTCACTGTAATGTTTTTCCGCTTCAGATCGTTTTTTATCCATCTCCATTTCGTAAAGTCGAGACTTCAGCACTTTTAGAGCCGAGGCGCGGTTTTTGATTTGGGAGCGCTCATTCTGGCAGGTAACCACTAAACCCGAGGGGAAGTGGGTGATGCGCACCGCTGAGTCGGTGGTATTCACCCCTTGGCCACCGCAGCCGCCCGAACGGAATACATCCACGCGGATATCTTTATCTGCCACTTCTATCTCGATGTCGTCATCCACCTCCGCCACCACGTCAAGTGATGCGAAAGAAGTCTGACGTTTGCCTGCCGAGTTAAAGGGAGAAATGCGAACCAAGCGATGAACCCCCCGCTCTGCCTTGAGATAACCGAATGCCAGATTCCCTTCGACACGCAGGGTGGCACTTTTGATGCCTGCTTCTTCACCTTGAAGAATGTCGAGAATCTCCCACTTCATTCCATGACGCTCAGACCAGCGTTGATACATCCGTAGCATGATATTTGCCCAGTCACAGGCTTCCGTACCTCCTGCTCCGGCGTGAAGACTGATCAGTGCCGGGCAACGGTCATTAGTGCCGCTCAGCAGTGTCTGGATTTCAAATCTGGCAAGCTCCGCTTTAGCTTGCTCGAATTCCGTAGCGAAATCTTTTTCCGCCTCTGTGGATCCGTCTTCAGAAGCCATTTCCATCAGAACCGAAAGGTCATCGATCCGCGAGCGCAGTTCCGCAAACTCTTTCAGGCTGCTGCGAAGATGGTTGGCCTCCTGGCTTATTTTTTGCGCCTTTTGGGTGTCGTTCCAAAAGTCTTCGCGGGCCATCTCCGCTTCGCATTCATCCAAACGGGTTTCCAGCTTGGGGAGGTCAAAGATACCTCCCGAGCTGCTTAATCGTCAGTTGCAGCTCATCAATCGCGTAATTTCCTTCCAATGCCATAAAGTGGCAACATACCGCTCCAAGTGGTGTGATCAAGCGCATTTCGAGGGTTCTAACGGAAAAGGATCCTGAAACGGCACTTTCGAAGCGATGAAAACTAAACCCTTTTGCTGAAAATACTGACTTAGAAATGTCCAAAACAGCCCGTTTTAAATCGTTTATCGTTCTTTCAAGCACCCGGAAATAGAACCAGCTTGTTCCAGCCGGCGCCCACTAAACTCTATGGAGCCGGGCAAGCATCACTTTCATTTATAGTAGTGCTAAATCTTCTAATCATTTATTTGTTTTAAGACGTAAAAAGTCTTGCAAACAGCATCCTTCGTTTTAGGTTCGAAAAGTAAATAGTTCGAGATACCCGTTGCCGTCAGTGATTTATGAAAAACAAGCTCCTCAAGAAGGTCTCTAAAAATCCCAAGCTTCTTATCCTTACAGAAATCAAGCGAAGCCAAGGATTATCAGTGGCCGAGCTCTGTGACCGCATCGGACTTTCTTACATGGGCGTTAAGCAACATTGCATCGCTCTCGAAAAGGACGGCTACCTTGACACCTGGCGTCGCCCTAAAGGCATGGGCCGGCCTGAAAAGGCCTATCGCCTCACCGACAACGCCCAAGATTTTTTTCCCACTGAATATAGCTCTCTAACGACTGAAATCCTGCAATCAGTCAACGAAGTGTACGGCCCCAATGCTGCGGAAAAAATTTTACATAACATTTATCAACGCGATACCGATTCTCTTAAATCCAAAGTTCAAGCGGATACGGTGGAAGCGCGCAGTCGCAAGCTGGCGCAGATCCGGGAAGAACGCGGCTATATGAGCGAATTCGTAACCGATCCAGATACCCATACTTTCCGCATTGTTGAATATAACTCCCCAATCCTGATCTGCCTCGATCTATTTCCCCAACTTAGAGACTTGGAATCGCGCATGTTTGAAACCCTTCTCAAAGCCCCTGTTCGCCGGGAAGAGGAGCGCGTTTCCGGCTTGTTCCACTGCACATTTCACATCGGCTAACTCCGGAAGCACTTCTGGCCTACCCGATTGGCCACCTCCATCTCCTGTTTCTTCCCAGGCATCACGCATGAAGTTACCACGCCGACCCCGGAGAAACCGCGCCTCCTCAGCGATCCGTGCGCTCGTCCAGGAAACACAGCTTCGCGCTTCGGATCTGGTTCAGCCCCTGTTCCTGATTGATTCCCCCAGCCTCCGCCAACCCATAGATTCACTACCTGGCACGGATCGGCTCGGCTTCGATCCGCTGTGCCACGTCTGTGAACGCCTCTTGAAAGATGGAATTCAAGGAGCCGCCCTCTTTCCCGTAGTGGACGCGGCATTAAAAACACCCGATGGCGGGGTGGCGCTGAATCCGGATCATTTTTTCTTGCGCTCCTTGCGCCAACTCAAACAAAAGTTTCCTGAGCTGGTTCTGTTCATTGATGTCGCCTTGGATCCCTACACCTCCCACGGCCACGACGGCCTGCTGGACGCCGATGGACAAGTGGCCAACGACCCCACGGTCGAGATGCTTTGCCAGCTGGCATGCCTGATCGCCGAAACGGGTGTCGAGTACGTTGCACCTTCCGATATGATGGACGGACGTATCGGGGCCATCCGTTCGGCTCTGGATGACGCGGGTCACTCCTCCACGGGTATTATGGCGTATTCCGCCAAATTTGCCTCCTCAGGGTACGGACCTTTCCGTGATGCGGTGCAATCCTCTTCCTCCTCAGGCTACCTTGATAAACGCACCTACCAGCTTAACCCTGCCAACCCGCGGGAAGCCCTTCTGGAGCTTTTACTGGATGTCGATGAAGCGGCTGATATCGTCATGGTTAAACCCGCCGGGTGGTATGGCGATATTCTTATCAAAGCACGGGAGCACCTTCGCATACCGCTCGCTGCTTACCAGGTTTCCGGTGAATATGCCATGATTCATGCCGCCGCCCAACGGGGGTGGATCGACCTGTCAGCGGCCCGACTCGAGTCACTCCTTTGCCTCAAACGTGCCGGCGCAGACCTCATTTTCTCTTACTTCGCCCATCAATGGATGGAAATCTCTAAGGCATAAGCCTCAGATGCGATCTGAGACGGTTGACAGACCCGCCGTAAACGTTAATAAAGAAGTATCCCATGCATACCATATCGACCGAAGACGCCGCCCGGTTGACGGCCACCGCGGCTAATGGAACATCCTCGTTCGGCCCCAAAGGCCGCATTGGTTCGGCGGACAACGCCGCCTTTCTGGTCGATCTACACGAACAATGGCGTATCAACCCGGATTCGGTAGATCACACCTGGGGTTCATTTTTCGAGGGCTTTGAGCTCGGACTTCAACAAGCCCCTCCGCCAGCCGCTGCATCAAGCACCCGCACCCCTGCTAATGCTCATGATGTAGCCGAATCCACCTACCGGCTCAAACAGGCGCGACTGTACAACCTGCTTTTTGCCTACCGCAGCCTAGGCCACCAAGTCGCCAGCCTTGACCCGCTGGAACTCGCCAAACCCATCGATACCCCTCTTGATATTCATCACTTTAATCTCGAGGAATCCGATCTAGAAACCGTCTTCGACTCTGGTAAACTTTCAGGAGGTGGCCACCGCACTCTGCGCGAGATCATCACTATCCTGAAACAAACCTATTGCGGTAACATCGGGGTCGAATACATGCACATGCAAAACTTCGAGCAGCGCCGCTGGCTGCGCGACCGCATGGAAACATGTCGTAATCAAGACTCCTTCTCCCCTCGTAAGAAACGGCGCATCCTCAACCGAATTCTGGCCGCCGAAATGTTCGAACGCTTCCTTCACACCCGCTACGTAGGGCAAAAGCGTTTCGGTCTTGAAGGAGGTGAAACGCTGATCCCCATGCTCGACGCCCTCATCGAGGGATCGCCTTCCCGTGGTATACGCCAGATCGTCCTCGGTATGGCCCACCGCGGACGTCTCAATGTTCTCACCAATATCCTGGGCATGTCCTACCGGGATCTCTTCAACAAGTTCGCCGAAAATTTCATTCCGGAGACCGTGCTGGGTGACGGCGACGTCAAATACCATCTGGGCTGCGATACCCAGATCCTCACCACCGAAGGCCAAGAAGTCGGCGTTACCCTCGCCCCTAACCCCAGCCACCTTGAAGCGGTAAATCCAGTCGTCGAGGGCAAAGCCCGCGCTTGGCAGCGTATCCTCAACGACACCGAAAAGCGTGAGAAAGTCGTTCCGGTTCTCATCCATGGAGACGCAGCGATGATTGGTCAGGGTATCGTTCAAGAAACTCTCAACCTCTCCCAACTCGAAGGTTATCGCACCGGTGGAACCCTTCACATTGCTATCAACAACCAGATCGGTTTCACCACCGTTCCCCAAGATGCCCGTTCCACCATCTACTGCACCTCGGTGGCCAAAATGCTCGGTGTGCCCATCTTTCACGTCAATGGTGACGACCCCTTGGCGGCCGTTTACATCCTCGAACTGGCTCTCGACTTCCGCCAAACCTTCCACCGGGATGTCTTCATCGATCTTTATTGCTACCGTCGTCACGGGCATAATGAGGGTGACGAACCTAACTTCACCCAACCGACACTTTACTCCGAGATTGACACCCACCCGCGGGTCAGTGAACAGCTCATCCCCCGCTTAGTTAAAGATGGATCCATCACGCATGAGACCTCTAAGGGATACGCAGACAAACTCGAACAAGCCCTTGAGGCCGCCCTCAACGAGTCCCGCATCGCTATCACCAAATTCCAGCCTCGCATTAAACTACCGCTTGCTACACCTGCCCTCCTGAATCCCGTTGAAACGCGGATCCCTGCAGAAAACCTCCAGCGCATGGGAAATGCCCTCACCAGCATCCCCGAAAAACACCAGATCAATAAAAAACTGATCCGCTGGCTCGATCAGAGAAAAAAAATGCTGGCCGGAGAAGAAGCTATCGATTGGGGTCTTGCTGAGGCACTTGCTTTTGCCTCCATCCTTAACCAAGGCATTCCCATCCGTCTATCCGGCCAAGACAGCCGCCGCGGCACCTTCAGCCACCGTCACTCCGTCCTATACGATGTGAACACCCGCGAGCGCTATATTCCGCTTAAGAACATTTCCGCCCAACAAGCCACCTTCTGCGTCTACAACAGCCCCCTTTCAGAAGCCGCGGTGCTCGGTTTTGATTTCGGCTATTCGTTGGATTTCCCACAGATGTTGTGCATCTGGGAAGCCCAGTTCGGCGACTTCGCCAACGGTGCCCAGGTTATTATCGACCAATATATTTCCAGCTGTGAATCCAAATGGGGCGTTTACTCCGGAATCGTTCTGCTCCTTCCCCATGGTTACCAAGGACAAGGACCGGAACACTCCAGTGCCCGGCTCGAGCGCTTCCTTCAACTTTGCGCGGAAGACAACATTCAAGTTGCCAACTGCACTACCCCGGCCAATTTTTTTCACCTCTTGCGCCGCCAAGCCATCCGCGAGATAAAAAAACCACTGGTGGTCATGACTCCAAAAAGCCTGCTGCGTGATAAACGCTGCACCTCAAGCTTGGAGGATTTCTCATCCCAGAACTTCCTAGAAATCATTGCCGATCCCGAACACACCGGAGCTACTCGACTTGTCCTCTGCTCAGGCAAGGTTTATTACGACTTGGCCGATTACCGTGAAACACAAAAACGTCATGATACCGCTCTGGTTCGAATGGAACAACTCTACCCCATTCACGAACCCCAACTGCGGGATCTTCTAGCCTCTATGCCCAATCTCAAAGAGATCATCTGGTGTCAGGAAGAATCTCAGAATAATGGTGCATGGTCTTTCTTGGAACCCCATCTGCGCCGCATCTCGGGCCAGACCATCCGTTATGCAGGCCGCGACGCTTCTGCCAGTCCCGCAACCGGTGCCTTGGCCATTCATCAACTCGAACAAGATGACCTCGTTGGCCAAGCTTTTAACTCATAATCCCACCTATGTCCGTAGATATTAAAGTCCCCACCGTCGGAGAATCCATCAGCTCAGGCATCCTTGGATCTTGGAAAAAAACTCCGGGTCAATATGTCAAAGAAGGCGAGCCGCTTTTTGAAATCGAAACCGATAAGGTGACCTCCGAAGTCTTCGCCCCCACCTCCGGCACCCTCGAACAGCTGGTCTCCGAAGGAGCCGAAGTAGCCATCGGTCAGGTCGTGGCCCGCATCGACGATACAGCCCCCGCACCAGCCTCCAGTGCTCCTGCCCCGGCACAAAAAGCCGCACCCGCCCCTGCCGCCAGCGAAGTAACGTCCTCCCCCCAAACTGAAGCACTTCCCCCCTCACCGGCCGTCCGTAAACTCATCGAAGAAAAAAAATTGGATCCCGCCACCCTCGTTGGCAGTGGAAAGGGTGGTCGCCTGCTTAAAGAAGACGTGATCAAAGCCGCCAATCCCTCAAGTCACGCGAAATCACTTCCACCCTCGGAGCGCACCACCCGAAAAAAACTCTCCCCTCTGCGTGCCAAAATAGCCCAACGTTTGGTAAGTGCTCAACACGAGGCCGCCATGCTCACCACCTTTAATGAGGTGGATATGACCAACGTCATGCAAATACGCCAGCGCTTCCAAGACCGCTTTATGGAAACCCACGGCGTGAAGCTCGGCTTTATGTCGTTTTTTGTCAAAGCCACCGTTCACGCTCTTCGCAGTGTCCCGGCACTTAACGCTCGGCTCGAAGGCAATGAAATCGTTCAAAACCACTTCTACGATCTGGGAATTGCCATCTCTACCCCCAAAGGCTTGATGGTTCCCGTCCTGCGAGATGCAGACCATCTCTCTTTGGCAGGAATCGAAACCGCTATCGCTAACTACTCCAAAAAAGCCCGCGATGGAAAAATCAGCTTGGATGATCTGGATGGCGGCGTATTCACCATTACTAACGGAGGTGTCTTCGGCTCTTTGCTTTCCACCCCCATCCTCAACCCGCCCCAAAGCGGTATTCTAGGTATGCACACCATCCAGGATCGCCCCGTAGCCATTAATGGAAGGGTTGAAATCCGTCCCATGATGTATTTAGCTCTTACCTATGATCACCGCATCGTAGATGGAAAAGAGGCCGTCACCTCCCTTGTTCGTATTAAGGAATACATCGAGCAACCCGGCGTGGCGGGTCTTGATCTCTAGTCGTTATCCTTAAATCACACGCGTCTTTTTTTCCTAACCTGCCCCTTCATCATCACTATGGACTTCCAACTCATCATCATCGGATCCGGCCCCGGCGGTTACGTCGCCGCCGTGCGCGCCGCCAAACTCGGAATCAAAACCGCCGTCGTCGAAAAAGCACCCCACCTCGGTGGCACCTGTCTGAACGTGGGTTGCATACCCAGCAAGGCACTTCTCGCCTCCAGTGAGCACTTCCACTACGCCTCACATCGCTTTGCCTCGCACGGCATCAAAACCTCAGGGCTCGAAATCGATGTCCCTGCCATGATGAAGCGCAAAGACGGCGTGGTTGATTCCCTGCGCAAAGGCATCGAATACCTCTTCAAATCTAACCAGATCACCCGCCTCGTAGGCACCGGATCCTTTGTCGATGCCCACACTGTGGCGGTTACTGATGCTGAGGGAAAGGCCACCACTCATACTGCTGATAACATTCTTATCGCTACGGGCAGCGTCCCTGCCTCGCTTCCTGGCATCGATATCGACGGCCAACAGATCATCACCAGCGACCAAGCCCTAGCCCTCGACCACGTGCCCGGATCCATACTGGTCATTGGTGCGGGTGCCATCGGGCTGGAGCTCGGCTCCGTCTGGTCGCGCCTCGGTGCCAAAGTGGATATCATCGAGTTTCTCCCTCGGATCGCTGCCGGTTTCGATATGGAACTCTCCAAGTCCCTGCAAAAAATGTTCGAGAAACAGGGTCTGACATTCCACCTCAACACCAAAGTCCAGGTCGCCCGCAGAACCGAAGGCAAGGTCACCCTCACCGCTCTTCAGGACGGCAAAGAAAAACACTTCGAAGCAGAAACACTGCTGGTAGCTGTGGGCCGCAAACCCTTCACCGAGGGACTCAACCTTTCCGCCGCCGGAATCTCCACCGACGAGCGCGGCCGAATACCGGTGGATGAACAATGGCGCACCTCCGCCCCTCATATCCGTGCCGTTGGTGACGTAACCGCTGGCCCCATGCTTGCTCATAAAGCCGAGGCCGAGGGAACCGCTGCTGTTGAACGTATCGCTGGACAAGCCGGTTCCGTTAACGCGGATCTGATTCCCAATGTCATCTACACTTCTCCCGAAGCCGCCAGCGTGGGCCTTACCGAGGAACAACTCAAAGAATCTGATATTCCTTACCGCACTGGCAAACACAGCTTCCTTGCCAATGGACGCGCCCGGGCTGTCGATCAAACCGACGGCTTTGTCAAACTCCTCACCCATGCTGAAACCGACCGTCTGCTCGGTGCCCATATCATCTCATCCAATGCCAGCGAACTCATCGCCGAATGTGTGGCCGTGATGGCCTTCTCCGGCTCTTCCGAAGATCTGGCACGAACGATCCATGCGCACCCCACCATGGCCGAAACCATCAAGGAAGCGGCTCAACACTTGCTTTAATCACCGCTAGCCTTAAGCATTACGAATATGATGAACAAACCATTAGGCTATTTCTGTCTGGGCATTCTCACCGGTGCCGTGATTATTTTCGGCTTCCACAACGCGATGCTCAAACGCGAGCGCACCTTCGCTGCCCTTCACGAAACCGCTCAGCAAATCCTTGAAACCCGCCTCTTGGCACAAGGCGACCACGCCACCCTCGACCTGTTGATGCAGCGCAACCTGGAGCTGCGCGTCCGCAACGCACTTAAAGCCGGTTATCCCAGCCGTGACCGCATCTTGGGATTCACCGAGGTCTATTACTCGTTCACCGGTAAATCCGCACCGGATGACATCCGGCGCGCCATGGACGCCAACCCGCATAAATACAGCACTCAAATGCTGGACGACCACCTGAAGGCGGTCAAAGTAGCACTGGCCAACCCGGATCTTTCTGCCGAAGAACTTAAGGCACTTCTCGAATCGCGCCGCCAGTAGTCATCACTTTTCTCTTTGACTTTTTTTTAACTCCGTTCAGCTTTTTAGCTCCCATTACGGGGATTTGTTCCGGGTTGATAGCTCAATGGTAGAGCAGTACCCTTTTAAGGTATTGGTTCTGGGTTCGAGTCCCAGTCAACCCACTCAGCTTATCAATTGCCTTCACCTGCTGATCACGCCTCGTCTCCTGTTCCCACCCGCTCCATTCTTCCAAGATTCGAATCGCTTTGTATTCGCACTTCGCTTCGATACATTCGAATGATGCTTCTCAAAGCCGAAACATCCCCATCGCTACCCTGGGCAGAGTTGCGACTGAATGGAACGTTGCACACCGGCCCGCTGGTGAGAGCGTGTTACGCCACCGATGCCTCAGAATTTCAAGAATTGCCGGTTGCTGTCGCGTTGCCCTCCAACGAGTCGGATGTTCGCACGTTGATTCATTTTGCCAATCGCCATCGTATGGGTCTGATTACCCGAACTGCCGGAACCTCTCTGGCCGGGCAGGTGGTGGGTCACGGCATCGTCATGGACATCGGTCGCCACTTGAACCAAATCGTGGAAATCGATGCGTCCCATCACCGCGTGCGCGTCCAGCCTGGAGTAATCCGGAATGATTTGAATCAGGAGCTAGCACGTTATGGCCTGCTTTTCGGACCCGAAACATCGACAGCCAACCGCGCCATGATCGGCGGTATGGTCGGCAACAATTCCTGCGGTTCCAATTCCCTGGTTTACGGATCCACCCGCGATCACTTGATTTCCGCACGCGGTTTTCTCAGTGACGGCAGTGAGGTGGTCTTTGAGCCCCTTGATGCGAACGCCTTTCACGCCAAATGTCAGGGCCCCGATACCCTTGAAACTCGGATTTATCAAACCGTGAGTGCGTTGCTTTCCGATCCGTCCAACCAACGCGCCATCACCGAAGGCTTCCCCGCCCCTGGAGTCACCCGCCGCAACACCGGTTACGCTCTCGATGCACTGATGGATGCCCGCGTTTTTAATGCCTCTTCAGATCAACCCTTCAACCTCTGCCGACTCATCGCAGGCTCGGAAGGAACGCTATTCATCGGAGTGGAATTCGAACTCAACTGCGTTCCTATGCCCCCGCCCGCTCATTTACTTTGCGCCCATTTCCGATCCGTCCATGAAGCCCTTCAGGCCAACCTGCTCGCCCTGCGTTACCAACCCTCAGCCAGCGAGCTAATCGACCGGCACATCCTTGAGTGCACCCGTAAAAACATCGAACAATCACGTAATCGCTTTTTCCTCGAAGGCGACCCCGGCGCCATCTTGGTCATCGAACTCTGCCGATCCTCACCGGAGGAGGCGGATGCGATCTTCCAATCCATGACCGCCGACATGAACGCTGCCGGCTTGGGTTACGCCTTCCCCGTTCTCCACGGATCCGATGTGCAAAAAGTGTGGGAACTGCGCCGTGCAGGTCAAGGCGTCATGACCAATGTGGTGGGCGACACCCGTCCCGCCGAGGTAGTTGAAGATACCGCGGTCGATGTCAGGGATCTTCCATCCTATATCGAAGACTTCGACCACCTCATGAAAACAAAATACGGCATCGAGTGTGTTTACTATGCTCATGCCGGTTCAGGGGAGCTTCACACCCGCCCTCTCATCAATCTCAAAACCGAGACCGGTCACCGGATGTTCCGCTCCATCGCCACCGACATCGCCGCACTGGTCAAAAAATACCGTGGTTCGCTCAGCGGTGAACATGGTGATGGTCGCCTGCGCGGTGAGTTCATTCCATTCATGGTAGGCAATGCGTGTTATGAGATGATGGTCGCCATAAAAAATCTTTTTGATCCCCATCACATCCTCAATCCGGGAAAAATCATCCATACCCCGCCGATGGATCAGTTCCATCGCTACCAACCCAACCATCCCACTCCTGAATACGAAACCGTTTTTGACTTCAGCGACGTGATGGGAATATTGCGTGCGGCCGAAAAATGCAACGGCTCCGGTGACTGCCGAAAAACCCACCTCTCCGGCGGCACCATGTGCCCCAGCTACATGGCTACACGGGAAGAAAAAGATACCACCCGCGCCCGCGCCAACATCCTTCGCCACGTCCTGACTCATCCGCCCGACCCCTCACGCCCCTTCGACAGCCCGGAGCTCCATGAGGTAATGGATCTGTGCCTGTCCTGCAAAGGCTGCAAATCTGAGTGCCCTTCCAACGTCGATATCACCAAACTCAAAGCAGAGTATCTCCAACATCACTATGACCAACATGGTGTTCCATTGCGCTCCTTCATCATCAGTCGTTTTGCCCTCTCAGCCCGAATCGCTTCTCTGGCGCCCTGGTTATGGAATGGGATCTTCGGAACTCCATGGATCCGCCGTTTAGCCAATCGGATGATCGGCTTCCATCCTAACCGGACTGTTCCCCTCATGCGCGCTTCAACCCTCCGCCAATGGATGTCGCGTCACCATGCCTTACCCCAACCTACATCTAACAAAACGGTCTTTCTTTTTGTCGATGAGTTCACCAACTACAACGATGGGCCAATCGGGCAAACGGTGGTTAAACTGCTTGAAGCTTTGGGCTATCAGATCCTTGTTCCCCCGCATCTTGAAAGCGGCCGTTCTGCCTTATCGAAAGGCTTTCTAAGACGTGCCAGAAGAATAGCCCAAGAAAACGTCCGACGCTTGGAACCCCTCATCAACGCCGATACTCCCATGATCGGCATTGAACCCTCAGCACTGCTAACCTTCCGTGATGAATACCCTGATCTGCTGCGAGGTGAAGAACAGGCTGCGGCCCGAAGGCTGGCGCGTCACTGCTTCCTGTTTGAAGAATTCGTGGCGCGCGAAATGGATGCGGGCCGTATTTCCGCTCAATCGTTCTCGCCTCAAAACCGGGTGATTCATTTACACGGGCATTGCCAGCACAAAGCACTGGCATCCCTAACACCCACGGTGCGAATGCTGGAGGCGTTGGGCGGTTATGATGTTCGTGTTATCCCCTCAGGCTGCTGCGGCATGGCGGGCTCTTTTGGTTATGAAACCGAACACTACGATCTCTCACAAAAAATTGGAGAACTGGTTCTCTTTCCCCGGATCCGCGCGGCGGCACCAGGAGAGCAGATCGTCGCCTCGGGGACTTCGTGTCGTCATCAAATCCACGACGCCACCGGCATCACCTCCCTCCACCCTGCCGAACTGCTTTTTGCCGCGCTTTCATGAGCGCCAAATAAAACGCGATTCAAAAAATCAAATTCCTGCCGGATTTTGCCTTGCCAGAATAACCTCTCCGCGTCATATTTCACATTCTTCACTCTGCGGGTGTAACTCAGTGGTAGAGTGCAACCTTGCCAAGGTTGATGTCGCGAGTTCGAATCTCGTCACCCGCTCCCTTTAAATGCCCTGTTCTAAGGCTGTTTTTTCCTACGGTAGCAAATTCCGGTAGCAAATCCCACTTTCAGGAGGCTCAAAATGCCTTCTGACCTTCAAGGCATCATGGATACGGCAAGGGACAAGTCCTTGATCGATGTCATGGCGGCTCATGGCTTTAAGCACGGGAAATCTGAAGGCCGCTCCATTCACTTCGATAAAAAAGGTTCTCCGGTCCGAATCCATATAAATAAAAATTATGGCATGATGCCCAAGCTTAAGTACAGTCACTAAGGCCCAGAGTGTGGCGCAGGCACAAGCCTGCAGTGTGAGGTGGCGCGGTAGGCTCCGCCAACCGCGCCACCTCAGGCCGCCGATGTCCCTCTGATCTGCAGCACCGGCCACACGCTTCCATTTTTGGCATGTCAAAATCCCCTTAATTTTTATGCTTAAGGGGCGTTGACTTGTCGTAGCCAATGAAGAGCACTATCCTCATTATCAAACATTAAGGATGCATGTTCATTCTCTACCACCCTATTGACACGAGTTTAGAAGTCGCTTGCCGGACATCCCCCAAAAAGACATTGTAACGCCATGATATTTAACCTTCTAAGATTCTTAACGTTTCTGGCTTTGCCGTGTTGTTTGCTGTTCTCATTACCTTGGGGGGAGGTTCAAGCACAAGATGTGGCCGCTCCCTCCACCACAACTCCCATTTCGACTGATGCTCCCGGAGTCCACAAGGATCTGGTCACGGTCAATTGGGGTGAAGAGTTGATCGAAGGGGGAGTGACCATGCTGGCACTTGGATTATTGAGCGTCGCTATGCTGGCTTTCGCGGCAGAACGCTTAATTATGTTCAAGACTGAAAAGTTCGTCCCTCCCCGTCTTCTGCCTCGCTTGCTTCCGCTTTTTCAAGAAGGCGAATACGATCGGATACTCTCGGAATGCAAGACCATGCCTTCGACGCTGGCCCGGGCGGTAGTGTATGCGGTCAACCACCGCCACCTGCAGGCCGACATGTTGATGCAGAACACCAGCGACGTGGTGGCACGTGAAATGTGCGACCAAGAAGAACGCTGCATGCCTTTTTCGGTCATCGCCGCCCTCGCTCCCCTTCTCGGCCTCTTGGGCACTATGATCGGCATGATCGAGGCTTTCAAATTGGTCGAGGTGTTCGGCGATGAAGGCGGTGCCTCACTTTTGGCAGGATCCATTTCAAAAGCCCTCATCACCACCGCCGTCGGCCTCATTCTCGCGATACCTTCCATTGCTCTGTATTATTACTTTAAAAACCGACTTCACAAAGTCACCCAGAAATTGGAAATCGATTTGGAGGAACTCTTCAGCCAGTGGTTCCTCAAATTTCCATCCCCGTCACAACCTGAAGCTGAATTTTACAGCGTCGAGGAACCCGGCACCGAAGAAGAGCCGGCCAACGCGCTTCAGTAAACCGAGACACCATGAAAATAACCAGAAAACGAGGTCGAAACGAAGGCATGGTTCCCATGACCCCTCTCATCGACTGCGTGTTTCTGCTGCTGATTTTCTTCCTGGTTACCAGCCAGCTTAAACGCTGGGAGCGACAGATCCCCGTTTCGCTGGCCGATCCCACCGCCTCGGTTTCTGCCGAGATGCGCTCCGACGCCTTCAGCATGGGCCTCAGCAGCGACAACCGCGTGTTCAAAGAAAACGGACGGGACGATAATGGGGTGCTGCAGTTCACGGACGTGGGGGATGTGGATGTTTTCATCTCCGAACTCATCGGCCAACGCGGTGCCAACTCCCCCATCGAATTGGTGGTGGAGGAAAAAACCCCTTTCCAAACGGTGATCGACTTGCTGGACCGCCTCCAACTGGCGGGACTCGACCAGGTGCGCTCTCGCATGCGGAATGGAAAACTCGGAAGCCCATGAGAATCGGCAAAGCCAAAGCCAGGGAGGAAGCCGAGGTCATGATGACCCCGATGATCGACGCGGTGTTCCTTCTCCTCGTATTCTTTCTGGTGGCCACCATGTTGAAGAAGGATAAAAAAGACATCGATATCATCCCCCCCGAATCCAGTTCTGCCGTCAAGCTGGTGCCCGACGATGAGATGCTGGTGCTGGGAGCCAATGCCGAAGGGGATCTCTTCTGGGAGGGGGTTCCCCTCAGCTTGAACGAGCTGCACCACCGCCTGCGCGAAGTAGCCGTCACCACCCCCGACCGCCGCATCCGCTTCGACGCCGACGCCCAGACCCCCTTCCGCGCCGTCGTTCAGGTTCTCGATCTCGCCCAGTTCAACGGCATGACCAACATCGGTATCCGAACGTACGACAGTAAATACAACCGATGAGGAGAAACCCAATGAACCAGCCGAAACCACTTCGAATCATCAAACCGGTCACGCCGGGTTCCTCCATAGCCCCTGATGCGGCGAAGAAGAACCCAAATGGATTCCGCCGTATCCTGCTTTTCTCCCTGATCCTCCATGTGATCGCCGCCATCTTCATCATCCCCCACCTCCGCACCCAAATGAAGTTCGATGAGGAGGCCGAAAAAGACCGCGCCCAGCTCGTGCAGGAGCGCGAGGAACAGCGCCGCGAGGAGCTGCGCCAGTGGCGCAAAAAAATCGAGATGCCCAAGGATCACGCCCAAGAATTGGTCAAACGCGAGAACGAAAAGCGGCGCGATCCCCTTGTCGAGAACCTGCTCAAGCTCCGCCAGGCACGCGAGAAAGCACTGGCCGAGCGCGAGAAGGCGTTGGAAGAAATTGCCAAGCGCGAGAAAATAGAAGTCCTACCCGACCAGATCGAGCGGGTCAAAGAAGCCATGCGACGCATGGTCAACGCCGCCCATCAAGTAGAACGATCGGGAAAGTTTGAAAACAAGCCGACCGAATTGAAAAAGGAGGTTGAAGCCAAGCTCAAGGAACTCGACGAGTTGCAAAAAAAGTTGGTGGAAGATCCCGAACATGCCCCTGATCCGTCGGCTCTGGCCAATGAAATCAAAAAAATGGCCGAGGAACACGCGGAGCAATACAAACAATGGCAGCTAGAATCAACGGGAGCCACGGAACACCGCTCCATGGAAGCCAAAAATCACTCCCAGGATCTGGCCAAAGCCGCAGCCCCCTTGGCCGAAGGACTCGACATGCAGGAACTCAATGCCGCACCCGAGCTGCAAACCGCACAGCATCCCCTCCAAGACGCGCCTGCTTCCGAATTAAACAACGCGCCTCCCGCCGACTTGTACGAAGCAGCCGTAGCGCTTGAAAAAGAAATCGTCGAGGCGGATCAACAAACACGAGCAGCCGAGCTGGCAGAGGCGCAGGGAACGTCCATCGCCGAAAGTCTCAAAAAAATGGAGACACCCGACACCGGTCGACCGGACTTGTCGGAGCCTCTCAGCCATGCTGCGAAAACCGATGGCAAGGAAGGTACAAGCTCCGATCCATCCGGCGAGAGTTCCGCTTCCGATGCTTCCGGATCGGACGGGCCCAAAACCGTCGGAGACGTCACTGAATTCAAAGAGGCAATCGCCAAGGCTGTCAGCGAAACCACCGACATGGCACGCAAAGCGGCCCGCATCACCGGGGACGTCACCCGCCCGGCATCTTCGCGCAGCGCCACCTCCGAGTCTCAGCGCGCCATGGAAACTCTCTCCCGCAGCACCCGCGGCACCGAAGGTCGCGTGGTTGATATGACCTCCCTGCAGTTGGGGAATTTTTCAGGAGGCACAGGCGAAGGAGGGATGGACGGACTGACGGCCGATCAAACTGGCAGAGGGGGCGAAATGATCGGAGGAAAAGACAACCGCACCATCCGTCTCAACACCCGCGAGGTCGTCGCCAATTCCCTCCCCGGCCGTCAATTGACAGAAAGCTCCTCCCGCATGGGCTACCTCTATCTGGATACTTGGTATATGATCGGCCCTTGGGACAACTGGAGCCGCGCCGACTTCGAAATCGTCCACCCGCCCGAACAGCGGATCGATCTCGATGCGGTTTATACCGATGGGAAAAACGGCCCAAAAAATCCGCTCCGCTGGTACTTCGTCCAGTCCGACCGTATTGCCATCCAGCCCCGCAACCCCACCTACTCCGCCACCTACTACGCCTACACGGAAGTGTTTTCCGATCAAACCCGCGAGATGTTGGTGGCGGTGGCCTCCGACGACATGGCCAAGGTCTGGCTCAACGGCCAGGTCATTTGGACCGATGTTGGACAATCCAGTTGGAATCTGGACGAGGGCTTCCGCAAGGTCATCTTTAAAAAAGGCTTCAACACCGTTCTGGTGCGTTTGGAGAACGGCCCCGCCTACACCGCCTTTTCCGTCTTGCTCTGCCCTCCTGGTTTGGGCAAGGAGACTGCCCATTTAACTGATAAGCAATCAACTTATTGACCTTTAAGAATAATTACTATACATTGTAAATACATTGAAAAACTTTCTCAAGTATCGCAACG
>JBHJOR010000020.1:0-42680 GCA_050329585.1 Methylacidiphilales bacterium
AAATCAGTAGTCGGGCTGGTCTGCATCGTGCAGATGTTAGCACCCCAAGCGGAGGCCGATTTATCTGCGCCTTCACCGACGGTTGTGGAGATCCCGGCTTCGGCGGTTCATGCTGAGGTGAGCGGACCGAAGTTGCCTGTGACAAATCCTAGTGAGGTGATGTCTCATTTTTCCGAGGCCTATGTAGCCGCAGAAGAGCCCCGTTTGTTGATATATGTTAACCGTCGGCTTCTGGCCCCTCGAGGAGAAATGCTGCCCGTATCTGAAACACGAAGTTCCCTACAGACAAAAGGAGATTCGGTGCCTTTATCAAACCCCAGTTTGCAAATAGGCTCTGGCAATCAATCTGGTGCAAGTGCCACTGAATCCAGCGGAATGGGTGGTGAGCGTTTGGAAACTTCTACCGAACGAGTGCGCACTGATCTGGATCGGGCTTTGGGAGTTGATTCTATGAGTGAGGCGGAGGCCCGAGCTGTTGAAGAATCTTTCCAGAAATCATTTTTACAGGTGAGAGCCAAATTGGTGGATCAACGTGTAGCAGAGCTTTCTCAAAGATCGGCAGTATTGGTAGCTGATCGTTTTTTAACGCCTTTGCCGAGTGATGCAGAAAGTCAGGAACTTGCCAGTCTGAAGGCTTCTACAGATGTGGTCGTCGAATTACTAGTGCGACAGCACACGACCACTATCCCCAAACCATCCGGTCAGGACGAAACCAAGCGCAGGATGGCGTTAACCGCCACTGCGGTTCGACTGTCGGATGGGCGTCTCCTGGCGCAAATCGATTCGGACACGTTGTTTGGTTTTAATCAGCGGTATGGAGAACGACAAGCGAATCGCTTTGCGCAGGTGACATCGGCTGAGATCATTGAGCAAACGGCATTAGCTTTGATGGAGCGGCTCAGATTTTAAATGAATAGTTATGGCTGAAGTAAGGCCAAAGCATATCGTTTTGACAGGATGCACTCGGGGTTTGGGACGAGCCTTAGTGGATGAGTTTGCCAACCGGGGGCATTACGTGTCAGGTTGTGGGCGTTCTCCACAAGAGATAAAAAAATTGAGCGAGCTCTATCCGAAGAGCCGGGCCTCGTTTTCGGTTTTAGATGTAACCGACCTCGTAATGGTTAAGAAGTGGGCAGCGGGACTATGCGAAACCCAAGGTAAGCCCGACCTACTGATCAATAATGCAGCGGTCATTAATGATCCTATGCCGCTATGGAAAGTGACTCCCGATGATTTCTCGCGGGTCATCGATGTGAACATAAAAGGAGTATTCCATGTTCTTCATGCATTCCTTCCGGCAATGCTAGAGTGCCGAGCTGGAGTCATCGTCAATATGAGTTCGGGTTGGGGTCGAAGCACCTCACCCGAGGTGGCAGCCTATTGTGCCAGCAAATTTGCTATTGAAGGATTAACCCGGTCTTTGGCGCAGGAGCTACCCCATGGAATCACAGCAGTGGCCTTAAATCCGGGAATAATTGATACAGACATGCTTCGTCAATGCTGGGAAGAGGGTGCATCCGGCTACGAAAAACCGGCTGTATGGGCACGGAGAGCCGCGCCATTCATCTTAAGTATAAGTTCAGAGGATCAAGGTTCCTCACTTTCCGTTTAAAGGGATCAATCGGGGCGTTATTCGATCGGGCTTGTCAATCGACTGGCAATGCAGCACGTTAGTGTGATGTCCGAAATCGTTACGTTTCTTCAAAAGGGGGCATCCCGGGTAACACCTGCCCAAGTGGATCGGATGCTCCGAGAGCTTCCGTTGTTAAAAGCGGAATTTGCCCAGATAGATGATCCCAAATTCCCCCATTTGGTCGAGCAGCTCAATTTTTTGGCCGAATATGTCGAGGATTTTGCAGAGAAAAAACTGCCCCATGTATCCTATTGTTCTATCACCGAAGCGGTTTTCGCCCTCATTTATGCGCATCGAGTGATCGATTTGATTCCAGATAGTGTGGAGGAGTTCGGTCACCTTGATGACTCGGTGGTAACGCGGGCGGCTTTGATTCGTCATGAAAATGAGTTTCGTGCCTACGCGGAATCACGAGGACTCGACTGGGCACAAATCACCATTCAACCCTGAGCTAACATGGAACCTCCCGAGTGGACGGATCGGCTGGAACGACGGATGGGCGACTGGGCCATCCCACATGTGGTGCGGGGTTTGGTTCTACTGAATGCCTTGGCCTATCTAATGGAATTGGGGTCACCGGGATTCACTCGGGCACTCCATTTGGAGCCGGGCTTGATTTTGGCAGGAGAATTTTGGCGTGCGGTGACGTTCCTTTTTGTTCCTTCCAGTGGCACGGGTATGTTTGGTCCGCTTTTTCTCTTAATCTTTTTTTTATTTTTATGGTTTGTAGGTGATGCGTTGGAATCGGCATGGGGTAGCTTCAAGCTCACACTTTACCTGCTTTTGGGACTGGTGAGCATCAATGTGATGTCCTTTGTCACGGGCACCACAGGCTACAATTTGTTTTTCCTGCAATCTTTTTTGTTTTGTTTTGCCAGTTTGAATCCCAACCAAGAAATGATGTTATTTCCACTGCCGATCCCGATTAAAGTAAAGTGGCTAGCACTTTTTTTTGGAGCTATTTTATTGATCACCTTCCTGATGCAGCCTGATCTACGTGCGTTGATCGTGGCCAGCCTGCTTCCTTGTGCACTTTACATTCTGCCTGCTTGGTGGGGAAGCATACAAAGCACTCGTGAGGCCCGAAAGAGGAGAAAACGTTTTGAGGAAGGAGAATAACCGCATGATAAATAGGAAGAAACATTTCAACATGAGGTGTTTGATCTATTTCTTTTTGAGCCTTGTCGCACTGGGAGGTGTCGAGACGGGGCAGGCTTTTGAGATTCCTGCCAACTGTGGTCAATTAATAACGGGTGTGGCCAAAAGCTGGGATGATTCCGAAGTACTTCTTCAGCGCTGGATAAGACAGGAAGACGGAGTTTGGAAAGCTTCCGGGACTCCCTGGCCTGGACGCCTAGGTAGCAGTGGTTTGGCATGGGGACTAGGACTTCATCCTGCAGACCTGCCTGGAATACGGAAAGTGGAAGGTGATAAACGCGCTCCCGCAGGAGTATTCAGACTCGGAAATGCCTACGGCTATGCGCCTGATGTTCTGCGTTTACCGGCACTACCTTACACACAAATCACAGAATCCGACCTCTGGGTAGAGGATGTAAAGTCACCTTACTATAACCATCACATCAAACTGGAGGGCCGCGGGCCCCAAAACGAATGGGAGCGTCAGGCCCAGATGCGTCTTAATGATCCTGCTCATGCACTTAAACTTTTCATTGGTCATAATCCCCCACCCCATGTGGTACCGGGAGCTGGCAGCGCCATCTTTTTCCATATCTGGAGGAGAAATGGTGAGGCGGCCACCTCGGGCTGTACCGTGATGGATGAAGACCAACTCAAAAGTTTAATCGCGTGGGTGAATCCGGCAAAAAATCCTCTTTATGTCCTTCTTCCAGAATCAGTTTACAACCAGATGCGTTCAGCTTGGCGGTTGCCTTGATTTTCTTCGACAGACTCTATCCGCCCTCGCGGCACGGGAACGGCAAGTTATGGGGTAGCTGCTTTTTCGGTTTGCAACTGTTCGACTAAGGATTGGTATTCCGGGTAATAACGCCACCACTGGCGACGTTCAACCAAATATTCATAGAAAGGCTGCTGAAGTTTAAACGATTCCTGTAGCATTCTTTTCTCGTCCTGCAGCGCAAAGATTTTTTTACCTTCTTCGGTGGTGGCCAATTCCACTGCTATTTTCTGGTTCATCATGTCATAAACCGCTTTATCCCTAGCCAGTAGACTTTCTTCTCTTCCGAACCAGTATTCCCCGGCCAGTATCGCCTTATGAGCATTTTCGAAATAGCGGTCTGCTTCTTCGACAACGTTCAGCGCAGTTCGACGTCCGGATCTGAAATATTGAGAAAGTGTATTGGAATCCACCTCGGATTGGCGGTGCAAAAAAAGGTATTCCTCTTTGCTAATACCAAAAATGCGCACAGCGGCTTCGGCGTAGGCTTTGCCTACTTGGTCATCGATTTCCTCAATCCGTTTCATGGCAGCCTGAGCTTCTTTCTGGATCATGGCACCGTATTTTTCGACATTGATCCGCCCGTTTTCAACTGGAAGCGGTATGTCATCCATGCCGGCATGTAAGTTGAAGTAGGCCATGATGAACAGCCCCGGTAAGAATAGATGGCGAAGCTTCATTTTCAGTAAGCTTGTAAGACGCGGTTATAGGTCTCTATGTGCTGACGGGTCAGGCGCAGAACGTCTTTTCGAACCGGATCGGTGGTTTGCACCAGTTCTAGCAGCTTGTTAAGTTCACCCACTGAACTTTGGTAGAGGGGTCGTGCGCGCTGAAAATAATTATCGGGATCCAGTGCCTTGATTTCCTCACGGATCTTGTTGAGTTTTTCCATGTCGTTTTTAGAAAGCCTCTCTTTGGATTTCATGGCTTCCTCTTCCTCAAAAAGAGAGCGACGTTTTGCCGCAGTTCCTTTGCTGCGAAAGAAGCGTCCGAGGTCATCTGCTTGGGCGGCAACTACCGCCATTTGAGCCCTGATATCCGCTTCCGGAGTCATCGTCTCCAATAATTTCATATTTCGAACATATTTTTCAGTCACCGTGGATAAATCTGTGGTTTGGGAGTGACCGGGCATGGAGGTTAACAAAAAGGTAGCCATGGCTATCCAAAACAGAAAGAAGGAGGCTGAATTAGGCATGAATACAATCATAAGCATCTCTGCCTTTTCTTCCAATAAAAAGCATCTTCCAAATGAAAAAATAGCATTTGATCAAGCAGTTGCCTTTTTTGGCCTCTTGGCAAGCAGCGGGCTTTGGTGCTAATTTTATACAGTGCAAAACGACAAGTATTTACCATCTGAAGTGCCGAAGCTTGAAGCACCCGGTTCGGGTTTGCCCATCGTTCAAGCTTGGTTGGGCCGTCATATTTTTTTTCCGGCCTTTTGTGGATTCCACCCGTGGGATCGATCCCAAATGCTTTATAAAGAAGAAAGTGACTTAATCCTGAACGCCTGTGTGCATTTGCATCCGGACGATGTGGTGGTTCCGGTTTTGATTCCTAGAATATTTGGCATCGAAGACAGCTCACGTTACTGGTCGGTCTCTATGACGATTGAACATTTGATGATTGTTGGGGAAAAAATCAGGGAAATTATCGTGGCGCTAAGTCATGGGGAACTCCCGGAGACTCCGGCGGATATTGCAGCGGTTAAACCGGTGGGGCGATATGGCCATGAGGGGATTGAAATTTTTCGGGCCTTTGTTGATGACTACGTTTGGGAAATACAAGAACGTGTGGAGGATCGTCAAAGCACTCAAGTTTTTGAGCATCCTTGGTTTGGGCCCCTGAATGCATACCAGTGGGTAGCTTTAGGTGCCATGCACCAGCGCATACATCGCCGCCAAGTCGAGCGCATTTGTCTGGAGCTGGATTCCTTTCATAATCGCTGATTTCGAACGAACTTGATTTTCGCTTTTCCCCGCAGCGAGAATACGATACGTTTTTAATTCCATGATTATCATCAAAACCGATGAAGAGATCGAGTCGATGCGGGCCAGTGGCCGTGCTGTGGGTGAAGTGTTACATGCCTTGACCCGGATGCTTGAGCCGGGAATGACCACCCGCCACATTGACTTGGAGGCGGCGCGTCTCATCAAAGAAAAAGGGGGAATCAGTGCCTTTTTGGGCTATCGTGGTTTTCCTGGATCTATTTGTATATCTGTTAATGAGGAGATCGTTCATGGAATAGGTGGTGTCCGCAGACTGATCTACGGTGACTTGGTTAAAATGGATGTTGGAATTTTAATCGATGGATGGGTGGGTGATTCCGCTGTCACGGTGGCAGTAGGCGCGGTGGAACCGCCGGTTCAAAAATTGGTGGATGCTACCGAAAAGGCACTCTGGAATGGGATACGACAAGCTCGTTCAGGTAATCGGTTGGGCGATATATGTAATGCCATTGAGCGAACCGTGCTGGATCATGGCTATTCTGTGGTAAGAGAATTTGTTGGCCACGGAGTTGGACGTCAGTTACATGAAGATCCACAGATTCCCAATTATGGTCGTGCAGGACATGGAGTAAAATTAAAACCCGGAATGACGTTGGCTATTGAACCGATGGTCAATATGGGTTCGCCCTCCATTAAAATGTTGTCTGACGGGTGGACGGTAGTGACGGCTGATAAAAAACCCTCGGCACATATTGAGCATACCGTGTTGGTCACCGAAGGCGAGCCGGAGGTGCTCACCCCACGCCCTGGCTTGATCATTCCCAAGGGAGTGATGGCATCGGAAGTCGTCATGGACTAGTATCCAGTCCGATCGATGTTCACCGATTTTCGAGTACCAATAAACGAAGTCCCCTTTGCGGCCATTGATTTCGAATCTACCGGTGCCAGCCAAGGTCATCCCGATGTTCCCGTTCAAATCGGTTGGGCACGGATGAGGGGTGGTGAGATTGATACCTCCAGCCTTCGTCGTGAATTCCTGAAAACCGACCAGCAGATCACCCTGCAAGCGTTTCAGGTTCACGCGATTAGCTCTCAACATTTGCAGAAAGCTCAACCTTTAAGTTTTTATTGGCCTGATCTTCATCGTGATTTTTCGCAGAGTGTTGTGGTAGCCCATGGACATGGGACGGAAAAAAGATTCCTTCGGGCCTTTCCCACTCACGGTTTCGGTCCTTGGCTGGACACTTTGGGTCTAGCCCGTAAATGCTGCATAGGATTTGGGAAATATGATCTCCGAAGTGTGGTGGCAGGGTTGGGCGTGGAAGCTCATCTCCGTAAACTCTGTCCCGTATTGAACTGGCATGATGCGCTGTTTGATGCCGTGGCTAGTTTGATGGTCTTAAGGGCCATTATTGAATTTGGAGATATGGGGAAGAGGCCCATCTCCTATTTATTAGATGCCGAATGATTTCAGTTGTGCCCGACTTTAGGGCGATCATAGTTCGCACCTATTGAAGATTGTATTCGGAATCGTTTTGGCCCATTCACCCCGCTATGCAGCGGGGCATGTCATGGCTATTCTACAATGGCTGGAATGTCTCCGTTCTTCTGGTGCGGAAATTTGGGTCGTTGAGGAAATGCGGCGGGATGAATTGATCTATGAGAAGATTGAGGGTGATGACGAACCGGCAAGCTTGAACGAAAAACACTGGAAGGCATTCTGCGATAGATGGATTCCGGATGGAAAAGCCTCCCTGTTTATTGATGGAACGGCTGATAATATACAAGATTTCCAAAATTTTGTCAGTTCGGCGGATCTTTTCGTTAACTTTTCTGGACAGTGGGAACGATTGGAATGGATGATGAGTTGTCCTCGACGGGTTTATCTAGACGTAGATCCTGCCTACACCCAAGTATGGGCCGAGGCCTACGGGTGCGACATGAATTTTAAGGGCCACACGCATCATCTAACCGTAGGCTTGGGATTGACCCCCAAAAACAGCTTGATTCCGTGGTGTGGAATGGATTGGAAAACGGTGCCTCCCCCAGCCTGTGTTTCTTTATGGGATCGGCTTAAAGAGGTATCTAACTCCTGCCTAGCGGAGATTCACAGTCAATCCTTGGATGCATGGACGACGATCACCCACTGGCACGGATACGGTGAGGTGGCTTGGAATGGGTCCGCTTTGCGAGATAAACGAGCCAGTCTGATTCGTTTGGTCGGGTTGCCTCGAATGGTGCCTGAATCGTGCTTGGGAATCGCCAGCGATATTCAATCCGGTTGGGAAGATTTCGAAGCCTTTGAGACAGGGGGATGGAAATTGTGGAGCAACCGATTGGTGTGCGACACTCTCGAAAACTATGTGGCATACGTTTCCCGAAGCCGCGGTGAACTGGGAATCGCCAAGGAGGGCTATATTATTACCCGCAGCGGCTGGATGAGCGATCGTAGTATGGGATATCTATCCTGTGGAAATCCGGTGCTTTTACAGGACACAGGTTGGCAGGAAACGTATCCTACGCAAAAAGGATTGGTTTGTTTTCGGGATGCAGAGGATCTGGCGGAAAAAATACGGGAAGTTGAAGACCATCTTCCAGAACACCGCCTTGAAGCGCGTCGTTTAGCCGAAACGACATTTTCAGCGCGCGCCGTTTGGGAGAAGCTCTGGGGTCACGTTTTTTAAGTGGGATATGAGGGCAAAAAAAAACCGCCTCCGGGATGCGGAGGCGGTGGTTTAAGAGTTGATGCTAAAGTTCGATCAGCGTCCGCCGCGGTCGTCACGAGGACGGGCTTCGTTGACATTGATGGCGCGTCCGCCCAGTTCATGGCCGTTCAATCCATCGATTGCTTTGCGGGCCGCCGAATCGTCATCCATAGTGACAAAAGCGAATCCGCGTGGACGGCGCGTAGCGCGGTCGAGGGGGATGAATACATCATTAACTTCACCGTATTGGGCGAAGAGGTCTTGCAGTTCTCCTTCAGTAACTTTGAAGGGGAGGTTTCCAACAAACATTTTCATAGTGGTTCTTTCTAATCAGTGGAAATTTTTTAATTTCCATCTGAGATGAGAGCGTCCTTGTGAGCTGATCTGTAATCAGGTCTCGATCTGTCTCCTCAACAAGGTCGCACACCACAATCACCAGTTCCCAAAGTCACTTTCGTCTTGGTGCCATCTTGCGTAGCAACCGAACTATGGCAAGCATTAATTTTAATTGATTCCTTAAGAAGTTGAGAAGAGTAGCAGGTAAGCTTCCGTGGATATTTTAAAACAGGGTAACCCTGCTTCCGGATTGGGGATTGCGGCATGCAGGCTGATTGCTTACTGTCTCTACGTATGTCGGAAGATGAATCACATGACTTGATGGCGGTGCGGCGATCTAAAATGCTGGCCTTAAAAAACGCGGGTATATCTCCCTTTGGCTCTGCCTTTGGCCCTGTTGAGCGTTCTTCGCAACTGTTGGCGGGATTTGAAGAGGGACGTAAGGCATGTTTTGCCGGAAGAATCCTGGCTCATCGGAAGATGGGCAAAAGTCAGTTCATGCATCTGGCCGATGAGGATGGGAGTTTTCAAATCTATCTGCGCAAAGATGAGTTGAGCGAGGCGGCACTGGAAACTTTTAAACAGGTGGACTTGGGGGATTTCATTGGTGTGCAAGGCACTCTTTTCAAGACGCAAACTGGAGAGCCGACCCTCCACGCGCGTGAGTTCACTTTTTTAAGTAAAGCGTTACGTCCTCTGCCAGCGAAGTGGCACGGCTTGACCGATACGGAACAGCGCTATCGGCAGCGGTATTTAGATTTAATAAGCAATGATGAGGTGCGCCGGGTGTTGACGCTGCGCTGCCGTATGGTCGCCGAGATTCGTGCATATCTGATCGAAAGAGGTTTTTTAGAAGTTGAGACTCCGATGATGCAGGCGGTGCCCGGTGGGGCAGCTGCCAATCCGTTTGTTACGCATCACAAAGCTCTCGACATCGATCTCTACTTGAGGATTGCCCCGGAGCTTTATCTCAAAAGACTGCTGGTTGGCGGATACACACGGATTTTTGAATTGAACCGTAATTTCCGTAACGAGGGATTGTCCCGCAAGCACAATCCCGAATTCACTATGTTGGAGCTCTATCAGGCTTTCAGTGATTTCGAAGGAATGGCCGATCTGGTGGAAGGGTTGATCGTGCATCTGGCCGAAAAATTTTGTGGAGGCACGACGCTGCGTCATGAAAAAGCGGATGGATCTGTTCTGGAAATCAATCTGGCTCGACCTTGGAAGCGGAGAACGTACCATGATTGTATCCGCGACGTGGCGGGAGCCGACTGGTTTGATCTTTCAGCGGATCAACGAAGAGATCGGGCTCAAAACGAACTCCAGCTTGAAATTCTTCCGCACCTTGAAGATTTTGAAGTGACCAATCAAGTTTTCGAAAAATGCGTGGAGGCCAAGACTATGGATCCCCTTTTTGTTACCCACTTACCCAAGGAACTGGTGCCCTTGGCCAAACAAAATGCAGAGAATCCGGATCTGGTAGATGTTTATGAGCTTATTGTTAATGGACAAGAGCTTTCCCCCGGTTATTCGGAGCTGAATGACCCTGATGAACAGAGGTCTCGGCTGGAGGATCAGGCGGGCGAGGAAGTGCAAAAGCTGGATGATGATTTCTTGTTGGCACTGGAGCACGGGATGCCCCCGGCGGGTGGTTTGGGACTCGGCATTGACCGTTTGGTTATGCTGCTTACCGGGGCGGAATCGATTCGGGATGTGATCTATTTCCCCTTGATGCGGCCCAAGGTTTGATGCTGTGAAATCGCTAAGACGCTGGTTCAACCGCCATATACTGCCGGTCTGTGGCCCCTTTCTGGTGGCGACTCTGATTCGACTGATCGGCTGCACACTTCGTTATCAGATCCGTGATGAGGCGGGTCTTTTCCGTTCAAAAGGCCGGGGGCCATGCGTTTTTGCTTTCTGGCACAACCGTATTTTGCTCATGCCCTATCTTTATGAAAAATACACCACCGAGCGCACGTTAGTGGTCATGATCAGTCGAAGCCGCGACGGGCAAATGATTGCGGCAACTGCCGAACGCTTTGGAATTGGAGCTGCTCGCGGGTCGTCTTCCGGTTGGGGAGGAACCAGCGCTCTGATTCGGTTGGCAAGAGATTTATCGAAGGGAACCAGTGATGTGGGAGTGACTCCTGACGGGCCGCGAGGTCCGCGTTATACGGTTCAGGAAGGCGTTCTATTTCTGGCCCGGACTTCCGGCTGTCCTCTTATTCCCGTAACGTATCATTTAAGCCGCAAGTGGGAGGCAAAAAGCTGGGATGGTTTTCAAATACCGAAACCGTTTGCGCGTTGTGAGGTGCTGGTGGGATCACCGATCCCTGCGGGATCGGATGATGCGGCCGAGAAACTCAGAATGGCCTTGGGGGATTAAACAGCATTGAACCTAGGCCGAACCTCCGGTTAACGGCGGTAACCTGATTTGACTGCCGCTTTAACCAAATTGGCACCGAATGACCACATAGGGCCTGGGAATTTACCGAGTTGCTGGATAGTATCTTCAAGACCATTCACAAAACGCCCGATTTCTTTTTCTCCGATGATCAAAGGAGGTAGAATTTTTACCACGTCCATATGATGGCCAGCCACTTGAGCTAGGATGCGGTGATTCTGAAGCAATGGAGTGACGATCATTTGGGCAAAAAGACCTTTGTCGGCGGCGTGCAATGCTTTCCATGCCACTTTTTGGGCTAAGGAGGAAGGCTCTTGAAATTCAATGGCGGCCATCAGTCCCAACACGCGGATTTCTTTGATGATATCATATTTTTCTTTGAGTTGAAGAAGGCGCGACTCGAGCTGTTTACCTCGAATCAACGCATTTTCTGCCAAGTTTTCATCCTCAAGAATGCTGAGAGTTGCAAGGCCGCAGGCCATGGCCAAGTTGTTGCGCCCAAAGGTGGTGGAATGAACCACACAGCGGTCGAGACGTGAATAGACCTTCTGGTGGATTTCACGAGTGGTGAGGAATGCAGCAACGGGAACGTATCCACCGCTTAGAGCTTTAGCCACTGTGAGGATGTCAGGCTCAAGATTCCAGTGTTCGTAAGCGAACATTTTACCCGTGCGGCCAAGACTGGTTTGAACTTCGTCACAGACAAAGAGAGCACCGTATTGGCGGCAAAGCGCTTGAGCTTTAGGGAAGAAATCCGCATCGGGGCCTGAGGGGAAATGGACACCCTTACCTTGGACAAGCTCCACGATGAAGCAGGCCACATCGCCCGATTTGAGTTCCGTCTCGAGTATTTCAAGGTTATAGCGTGGAATTTGAACTACTCCCGCAAGTAACGGACCAAACCCCTCTTTGAAATTATTGTTTTGGGTGCAAGAGAGCGCTCCAAGAGTAAGGCCGTGGTATGACCCTTGGAGTGATAAGACGCGGGTGCGTCCGGTGGCTCCCCGTGCAAATTTGATGGCACCCTCAACTGCTTCTGTTCCCGAGTTGCAAAAGAAAAGAGCATCCAGACGTGGATGGGTGACCGAGATGAGTTTTTCTGCCAGGAGGCCACTTAGCAGGGCGCAATCCATTTGCACCATGTTGGGAAGGTCAAGAGAGAGGGCGTCTTCAATAGCTTTTCGCACCACAGGGTGGTTGCGTCCGATATTGAAAACACCATAGCCGCTCAAAAAATCGAGATAATCGCGACCTTCCTCGTCGTAAAGGTAGGCTCCCGATGCCCGGGTGTATACCTTATCAAATCCGATGGTGCGAAGAACCTGAACCAGGGTTCGATTGAGATGCTTTTCGTGCAGGTCATAATTTTCCCCCTGACGTTCGGCGACTAATTTTTTGAGATCGAATGGCATAGATTGATAAGTAATCCGTATGGTAATTAAATCAAGAAACTTGGTGGGTTTTAAGGGAATCGCGCGCGGACTGAACTGCGGCAACAAAGCGGGAGGCCAACGTGGAGAGGCCTTTCCAATCCGAACTTGCGATCAAGTCTTTTTTAACCAGTGAACTTCCGGCGGCAACCGCAGCACAACCGGCTTTAATAAATTCTCCGCAGGTGTCCACATCGACTCCTCCTGTAGGAATAATCTGCAGTTGCGGCATCGGCGCTTTCAGAGCTTTGATGTAAGAGGGACCGAGTCCATCGGCAGGAAAAATTTTAATAAAATCAGCCCCCAATTCCCAAGCGGTGAGTGCTTCCGTGGGGGTGTAGGCACCGCAGACAATAGGCTTCCCGTAGCGGTTACAGCAGCGAATGATTTCTTCTTTCATGACCGGAGTTACCACGAATTCTGCTCCCGCGTCGATCGCCATCCGGGCAGTGATGGCATCCGTTACGCTGCCGACTCCCATGTAGATTTGTGAACCCATGGCACGGGTCACGCGACGAATGCTTTCCAGTGCGTCGGGTGTGGTCATGGTGATTTCCATGCCGGTAAGCCCCCCCTCAGCCAAAGCGGAACAAAGGTCTTGGAGCTGATGGGAAGAGTCAGCGCGGATCACGGCAACGACTCCCGGGTTGAGAAGTCGGTGAATGGATTCTTGTTTGGTCATGGTGCTGTCTAAAGATAATGGTGCGTTGTTAACGTACGTCAATCACGTCAGCTTTTTTGGTGTTGTAAAGCGGATCAGACTTGGGGCGGTCGCTCTGGTGCAGGCGGGCAACGAGATTCCGGATCCGGTGCCCGATCCAAAAGAAGAAGAAGGCACCAAGCAGCGTGAGTACGATAATGCGGATCATGAGCTTCAGCGTGACTTAAGCCGATGCTGGGTGGGTAGTTACCATCCTTCGGTGATTTGCCGAACAATCTCGTAGGCAAGAGCCTCGGTGGCCAGCGGTATAGCCTGGCGTTCATTTTCCTGAAAGCGGTTTTCATTGACGTAGATGCTGGTGTCACCGGTGACCAAAACCTTATCTAGAAATTTTTGACCGGTCAGATGGTTAATCAGGGTGACTTCGGCAGTGAGTATCAGTTTGTATTCTTCGGTTACCAGCGAGTTATCCCGGGCCCGCCGCAATGCCTCGCGTCGGTATTGGGTAAGCGTAATTTCGAGGGTGGCATCGGACTCTTTAAGGCGGCCCGATTGGTATGTTCCGTCCTGGTCGATGCGGCGTAAAACAGCGTTGGTGGTGGCAACTTGTAATCCGGGTTCGAACGTTTTATTGTGGACAACGGGAACATAGATGCGTTTTACCCCTTTCATCTCTGAATAAGGGATGTTACCCACGCGGTAACCCGCACATGAAGTGAGTAGAGCAAAACCCAGAAAGAGGGTTACAAGGGTGTTGCGAGTGGACATAGTGTGAGGAGATAAGATCAGAGTCCGCTAGTGGTGACCACTCCAGCCTCTGTAGCAGGGGCAGGAGTGGGGGGCTCTAGAGTAGCATCTTGGCCGAGCCTGGCGCGCAGATTTTCGAGCCGCTTGCGGGCGTCTTGACCTTGTTTGGATTCAGGATCCTGGCGAACCACTTCGTTATAGTAGATCAAAGCCGCCTTGAGGTTGTTCTGCCCTTCGTAAAAGCGCGCTATATTATATGAACCTTGAACACGTCGTTCAGTGAGATCATTGATGTAGGTATTAGCTTGAGCAATTTTCTCGCTGTTGGGGTAGCGGATGGTGAATTCTTGAAAGGCCTCAATGGATTTCGTAGCGGCACTTTGGTCGTAATCCGGATCACTGGAAGCTTGATACCAGGCATAACCGATCTGGTATTGGGCGTCGTCAGCGAGATCGCTGCGCGGGTAGCGGTCGATCAGGTCGACGTAGGCTTCGATGGCTTGCGACCAATTTTTTTGTTTTTCCCGTGCCAAGCCTTTTTTGAAGTGGGCAGCTGCGGCGTAAGATCCGTAAGGTGCATTCTTAATGACGCTATCAAAAATTTCTACTGTTTTATCCATGGAGGGTAGTAGCGGTATTTTCCAGATGCGTTGTGGCTCACCTGAGAGGTAGAGGTTTCCGATGCTGTATTGGCGTTCAATCGCCAGGTCGAAGAAAGGACTACCGGGATATTTGTCCACCACCAGCTGGTAGGCTTTGTAGGCAGGCCAGAATTCGCCCATTCGCTCCTGCATGTAGCCAAGTTTGAATTGGGATTCTCCAGCGGCGGAAGATAGCGGCCAGCGGCGCACGATCGTCCGATACGCGTCGGCAGCTTCTTTCCAAGCTTCCTTGGCTTCCATGTTACGGGCGATTTCCAAAGCAGCTTTAGCATCGCTGGCGGCCAAAGTCTGGCCACTGCTCTCATTGACCCAGCCTTCGCCGGGTCTCCAGACCAGTGCAGCTTGGCCCACTGAAGTGACGAGTGTGCAGACTAGTAAGGGGAGTAGTTCCCTAGTTTTCATAGACTGAATACTAGGGATAAGCGGGTGGCGGTCAAGTGGCTACTTATAGATCTGAAAAGGATCGTGTTCGGATCTGTAAGCCAGTCAAATGCCCATCGCTTCTAGACGTGCTGATTCAAAGCCGCGTCGGCCACAGAGCCGATCCATTGATCGAGACCTCAATCAAGGGTGGCGGGCCAGTGACCTTCGTTGTAGGCCAGCTCGGATTTGATGCGCGAATGGAGCCAAATATTGAATTCGGCACTGCCAGCCTTGCCCATTTCTTCTTGAGGGTAGCCAAGAGCCAAGGCGTATTTTTTCCTGGCACTCAGACTGCTGTCCTTGTCCAGAAGCTTCAGCAAATCCACGATGGATTTGTCCCAGTCGAGTTTTTTACCTTTGGCTTTTTCGGTCAGCAGGGCGTCGATGTCGGCCTCCTCGAGTTTGACTCCAAAAAAGTCGTTGATTTTTCCGAGAACCTCTTTGAGGAATGCCACGCCTTCCAGACTTTCAGGTGCAGCTTGGACAATCGTGAAACAATCAAATTTGGTCCACTTTACGTAGGTGGCGATATCGATCTCCCCCGCTTGAACTTTGCGGGTGTTATAGTGGAGGTTGTCGAGCGCTTGCTCGAGTTTGGGCTGATTGGCTTCCCGAAGCTTGGGAATAATTTTTTCGATGAGGAAGGAGAAATACTTTTGTTGTTCGTCGTTGAAGGTCATAGTGAATGCTGGCTGTTCTTATGTGTGGAATTTAAGTCAGATGTGAAACAATTCAGCGACGGGATCTGGAGGAGGCCTTGACGCCGAGCACTCCGAGCAAACCGCGGGTAATTTCACGTGCTGCGGTGCGGGCTACCTGACGAGCGGTGGTGCTGGTAAGCACTTGCTCGACCATGCTTTTTTCGGCCCGTCTGGGAGCGGAGCGTCGGCTGGTGCCGCCAAGAGCTTCTTTAAGTGAGGAATCCCGCGTAGCAGGAAGCGGGGCCGGAGCCGGGATCTGAGTGGTGGGGGCGTCGCCCGCCGCGGCTTGGAGTTTGTTTTGCAAAATTTCAAAGGCACTATGGGGGTTGATATCAGTGTTGTATTTGGCGGCTAGCAGGGATTGGCTGATCAAGTGGTTTTGCTCTTCCGTTGAAAGGACGTCCATGCGCGACCGCGGGGCACACAACAAGGTGCGCACCAGCGGGGTGGGTCGGCCTTTGGGGTCGAGTCCGACCACCAAAGCCTCACCTATACCCAGTGAAGTGATCTCAACATCGGTTTGGTAGAAGTGGCTAAGCGGGTAGTTTTCGGCGGTGGATTTGATGGCTTTGCGGTCTTTGGCGGTGAAGGCACGTAAGGAATGTTGAATTTTTAAACCCAACTGCCCGAGTATGGCCTCAGGGATATCCGTGGGTGACTGGGTGCAGAAGTAGATGCCCACTCCTTTGGAACGTATGAGTTTGATAACGGTTTCCAATTGTGCGAGGAGTTCCTTACTGGCTTCTTGAAAAACCAAGTGGGCTTCGTCGATAAACAAGACGAGCCGGGGGCGATCTGGATCACCTAGTTCGGGAAATTCAGCAAAAATTTCCGCCATCAGTCCCAACATAAAAGATGAAAACAGCTTTGGTTTGTCTTGCACATCCATCAGACGTAGAATGGAAACCACACCGCGTCCTTCGGTAGTGGTTCGGCAAAGGTCGGCGACTTGGAAGGAGGGTTCGCCAAAAAAGTCATCGGCTTTTTGTTGTTCCAGCTCCAAGAGTTTACGCAGAATGGTTCCTACCGAGGTGCTGGCCATGCGACCATAATGGGTTTCGATTTCGGATTTAGCCGGGCCGCTTACGTAGTTGATGACAGCACGGAAATCATCCAGATCGATCAAGGGAAGGCGGTGGTCGTCAGCGTATTTAAAAACGATGGATACCATGCCGGTTTGGGTATCGTTGAGGCCCAGCATTTTGGAAAAGAGGAGGGGGCCGAATTCTGAAACCGTCGCTCGCAGCCGCACTCCGGGGGCGCGGCTGAGGCTCATCAATTCAACCGGGCAACCGCTGGATTGGTAAGTTTCCCCAATCCAGGCTTGGCGTTTGGTTATAAAATCTTTTTCCTCTCCGGGTGCCGCAATGCCACTCAGATCTCCTTTGATGTCCATCATCAAACTCGGCACGCCCTGTTCTGAAAGGCGCTCGGCAAGAACTTGCAGGGTCTTGGTTTTCCCGGTGCCCGTGGCTCCGGCAATCAGGCCGTGCCGGTTGAACATGCGAAGAGGAAGGCGCACCGGGGTATCGGAAACCGGTTCGTTATCCAAAATGGCTGAACCCAGTAAAAGTGTGGGAACTTCAAACTGGAAACGGGAAATGACTTCGGAACGGAACTGATCGACTCGATTGATGGGCGTTTTCATGGATCCTGCATTTAATTATTAAAAAATACACCAAGGACGGAAGATGCTTAGCGCTCGGTAATCGGCACAAACGAGCGACGCGTGTGGCCGGAATAAATCTGGCGTGGGCGGTGTATTTTGCCCTTGGGATTTTCAGCCAGTTCTTTCCAATGGGCGATCCATCCGGGAAGCCGACCAATGGCAAACATGACCGTAAACATATCCAACGGAATACCAATGGTGCGCATGATAATGCCGCTGTAAAAATCGACATTTGGGTAGAGATTGCGCTGAAGGAAATAGTCGTCACTTGTGGCGGCATCTTCCAATCGCAGCGCAATGTCAAGTAGAGGATCACTGGTTCCCGTTTGCTTCAAGAGACTTTGACATACTTCCTTTAAAATTTTTGCCCGCGGATCGAAATTTTTATAAACCCGGTGGCCGAAACCCATCAGACGTTTGGTAGAGTCTCCACTGCGAGCAGCTTCGAGAAAACGGCTACCATCATCACCTTCTGCTTTGATGGATTCGAGCATCTGGATAACTTTCATGTTCGCCCCGCCGTGCGCAGGCCCCCATAGGGCGCACACGCCTGCGGATACCGAGGCAAAGAGGTTGGCTCCACCTGAAGCGACCATGCGAACAGTGGAGGTGCTGCAATTCTGTTCGTGATCAGCATGGAGAAGCAAAACCAGGTTCAGAGCGCGGTCGATTTCCTCTCCGGCGATATAGTCATTGTAGGGTTCTGAAAACATCATGTGCAGAAAGTTGGAGCAGTATTTCATATCCCGTCTGGGATGAATAAACGGGCGTCCTTTTTTCATCCTGAAAGTAGCGGCCGCCAGCGTTCGAACCTTGGAGATGAGAATAGTTGCCGCATTGTCAAAGTGTTCCAGATCGCGCTGGCGATTATTCGACGCCATTTCCGGATAGTAGCAGCCCAGGGCATTGAGCATGGAGGAAAGAACCGCCATAGGATGCGCATCGGGGGGAAATCCTTGATAGTGATTAAGCAGGCCTTCATGGATGGACGCATTACCCATAATAAGTGAGCGAAATCTCTCATAGCGGCCCTCAGAAGGGAGTTCACCGTAAATGATGAGGTAGGCTGTTTCCAGAAAGCTCGAGTGTTCAGCAAGTTCTTCGATGGGATAACCGCGGTGGCGTAGTATTCCTTTTTCGCCATCGATATAGGTTATGGCACTTTCACAGGATCCAGTGTTTCCATAGCCTTCATCAAATGCGATCAAGCCGGTCTCGGCCCTCAGTTTTCTGGTATCAATTGCTTTTTCGTTTTCGGTTCCCACCAGAAGTGGATATTGAAAGGACTGGTTTCCGATCTGTAGTGTAACGTGCTCAGCCATGGGGGGAATGTAACCTTTGCCAGACGGATGCCAAAGCCAAAAGTGCGCTTCGTGTGACGATTGTGAGGAGGTCAGCGCGAATCAGAGAAGTCGCGCAGCACGGCTTGCCAGCGCTCTTCGGGCAAAGCGGCTCCTAAGACTTGAACGACTTCCGCGCCCAGCTTGGAGCCGAATCGCCCGCAGGTATCAAGAGGGAGGTTTTTCAGCCATCCGCATAGAAAACCTGCCGCCCATAAATCACCCGCTGCGGTGGTATCGAGTGGCGATTCTACCGGCACGGATGGAACGCGTAGAACCGATTCGGGAGTAGCGATCCATGAGCCTTGGGATCCAATCTTAACCGCAGCTATGCGGCACCATGGGGTAAAAGCTGCAGCTTGGAGGTCGGCATCCTTCTCCCCGGGAAAACAGGCTGCGGCTTCGTCTTCATTGGCAAATACAATGTCGACATATTCCTCTAGCAGCCCCGGCAGGCGATCCCCAGCCGCGGCCACGACTTCGAATGACGCCAGATCGAGACTGATGGTGCATCCTGCCTGACGGGCCGATTCCAGAATTTTTATAATCAAAGGGGGGTTAAAAAGGAGATATCCTTCCACATGCACATGGGCGGTGTCTTGGAAATCACATACAGAAATCTCTTCCGGAGACAAAAGAGCCGAAGCTCCCAGCAACGTGCGCATGGTGCGCTGAGAGTCCGGGGTGATCAGTGAGAGACAGCGGGCATTGGGAGCGTCTGCCTGCTTGAGCAATGACGTGTCTCCGCCCATCTGCTGGTAGGATGACTTGAAAATTTGAGCAGCTTCATCATTGCCCATTTTACCGATAAAAGCAGTGCGGAAACCGAGGCGAGCCAGAGCGAATGTGGTATTCCCGGCTGAGCCTCCCGGAGAGTCGGTGCTGCATGTAGGCAGGACGGAAACCAGCCCTTGCAGCTGCTCGTTGTCGACCAATTCCATCCCTCCTTTTTGTCCACTTACATGTTGCTTTAAAAACGCCTCTTCAACTCGAACCAAGGTGTCGAGTATAGGTGCGCCTACTCCAATCAGATCGTATTTTTTATGATTCATAAATGGGGGGAATTAAAAAAGCTCATCTTCTCCAGGGGGCCGCTCCACCGTTCCCGAGCCGGCGTCAAGAGCGGGACTTTCATGAAAGCGGTATTTCTCCTCCTGCAACCATTGACGAGCAAAATCACCAGGCTCAAGTTGACGAAAAAAGGCGTCTCCCACTGAGTTTTGGTCGGGCAGAACGTGAGTATCCATTTGGCTCCCCAACATCATGCGGAAAGCCCTCTCTAGAGCGATCTCGTAGGCTACCAGATTTTTGGGGAAACTCATCGGAGTGAGAGTTTCCCCCTGCTGAGCAAAGTATCAAGAGGCAATTGCCAAACCATAATAATTTACTGACAACACGCGCCGTTTTGATCCAAACAAGGGCGCCATTGAGTGCAAGAACTGGACGCAGCTAAACAGTCACTTTTTGACCGCAGAAAAGGCAAGGTAGATATGAACGGTATCCCCGATGGGCCCGATGTTTTCATTCATGCCGAATTCACTACGTTTGATCGTGAATTCAGATACTTCAGCACCCCGGCGGGTCTGCCCTTGGGCCTCAATTTCGCCTGCGTCGGTAAGGGTGATTGTGATAGGCTTGCTCACTCCCAGCATCGTGAAATTACCGACCGCTTCGTAGGTGTTTTCAGCTATTTTTTTAATGGAAGTAGCCGTGAAGGTGAGCGTGGGGTGTTTTTCGACGGAGAAGTAATCCTCAGAGCGTAGATGGCCGTCGCGCTTGTCATTGTTCGTGTTAATGGAGGCCGCTTTAACCGTGACGTCGATACGACTTTTTTCAGGTTGTGAGGCGTCTAAGCTGACGGTGCCGGAAAATTCTCCGAAACTGCCACGCACCCAGCTGATACCCAAATGCCGGATCTTAAAGTCGATCGAGGAATGGGCAGGATCAATCTCATAAGTCTGTCCCCAGCCGGACGAGACAAAGGGACTGAACATCACTGCCAACACGACCACCCAACGAGGAAGATATAAGTTAGCCATATGTTGAGAAATTAAACCTCATACTTCATTTGGCAAGTGTGACGGCCTGTGCTTAAGCATTATTTTTAGGGCAGGAAGCATGGAACTTGAGTTTGTCACCAGCGGAGTCTAGGGTGCGATGCTCATGAAACGACCCGAAATGTCTCCGTTGGAAGAATTGCGCCATTCGTGCGCCCACGTTTTGGCCACCGCCATCTTGCGACTTTATCCTGAAACCCATCTCGATATCGGCCCTCCAACTGAATCCGGCTTTTATTACGACATCGATCTGGAGCACAAACTCACCCCCGATGATTTGGAAAAAATCGAGGAGGAAATGAAGCGTATTGCAAAGGAAAATCAGAAATTCGACCGTATTGAATGCAGCCGCGAAGAGGCGGTTGAAATCATCCGTTCCATGGGTCAGGATCGCTACAAGCTGGGCCGACTGGCGGATATTCCCGAAGGCGAACCGATCTCATTTTATCAAAATGGGGAATTCAAGGATTTATGCGCAGGCACACACATCCGCTACACCAAACAAATCAAGGCCGTCAAGCTGCTCTCGATTGCCGGAGCCTATCACCGGGGTGATGAAAAAAACAAACAGCTCCAGCGTATTTACGGCACGGCGTTTCCTACCAAAGAAGAATTGGAGGCCTATCTTCATCAGGTCGAGGAGGCTAAATCCCGCGATCACCGCAAACTGGGGCGCGATCTTCAATTGTTCCACATCGATGAAAGCGTTGGTCAGGGGTTGATTCTCTGGACTCCCAAAGGCGCGGTGGTGCGTCAGGAGCTCCAGCACTTCATTACCGAAGAATTGACCCGCCAAGGCTATTCCCAAGTATTCACGCCTCACATTGGCAAGCTCGGATTATTCCGCACCTCGGGCCATTTCCCCTACTACCGGGAATCCCAGTTCCCCCCGTTGGTGGAAAAAGCAACCCTCAAAAAGCTCAGTGAAGAAGGCACCGCCTGCGCGGAGTTGACCCATTTGCTGGATAGTGGCGATGTGGACGGTTACCTGCTCAAACCGATGAATTGTCCGTTTCATATCAAGATCTTTGATTCGCAGCCGCGGTCCTACCGGGATCTGCCCGTGCGCTTGGCTGAGTTTGGAACGGTTTATCGCTGGGAGCAGTCCGGCGAGTTGGGTGGCATGACCCGGGTGAGGGGATTTACCCAGGATGATGCCCATATTTTTTGTACCGAAGATCAGGTCGAAACTGAAATTCAGGGATGCCTATCTCTGGTGCAGAAAGTCTTGGGCACTCTGGGCATTTCTCAATACCGGGTGCGCATTGGTCTCCGAGATCCGGACGCTCAAAAGTTCACCGGTGATTCGGCGTTCTGGGACAAGGCTGAAGCCGCTTGCCGTAATGCGGCGGCATCCTTGGGTGTTCAAGCCACCGAAGAGGCCGGAGAAGCCGCCTTTTATGGTCCGAAGATCGACTTCGTCGTCAAGGACGTCATCGGACGCGAGTGGCAGTTGGGCACGGTTCAGGTGGATTACAATTTACCCGAGCGCTTTGACCTCCATTACACCGGAGCCGACAATAAACCGCATCGTCCAGTGATGATTCACCGTGCCCCCTTCGGATCACTGGAACGATTTGTCGGTGTGATCATTGAGCACTTTGCCGGTGCCTTCCCGCTTTGGCTTTCCCCGGAACAGATCCGTTTTATACCGATCACCGATGATCAGAACGAAGTCTGTCAGCAGATGGCCGAACGTTGCCGCCTTCGCGGCTTGCGCGCCTCCGTGGATGGAGCATCCGAAAAAATGGGTGCCAAAATTCGCCGCGCCCAATTGGAAAAAATCCCCTACATGCCCGTGGTGGGCAAAAAAGAAGCCGAGGTCGGTGAAGTCTCGGTTCGCACCCGCTCGGGGGGAGATCGTGGCGTGATGCTTTTTGATGCCTTTCTAGACAGCGTGGTGCGTGAGGTCAGCGAACGGCGGCTGCCCTCCTGAGATTTTAAGCGGGCAAGGTGGGTCAGGTCAAGCTGGGGGGATCAGTTCCAAACATTCCTCCAAATCTTGGATCAATTCGTTCCAATACGCTTCGCGTTCGAATTCTGGAAACGCCCGCGGAAACGCAGGATCGATCCAGCGCTTGGCGATCCATGCCGCGAAATGGATGTAGCGCAAAGCTCTTAGCGGTTCCACCAAAGCCAGACTGTGGCGGTCGAACGCGTTGAGAGACTCGTAAGCTTCCAAAAGCACCTCACGTTGGGCCAAGCCATCAGAATCCCGACCGGGTGTTAATAACCAGATATCTTGAATGGTCGACGCGTTGACCATGTCGTCAAAATCGACGAAAACCGGTCCTGTCGCCGACCACAGAATATTACCCAGATGGCAGTCCCCGTGAACGCGCTGTGCGGGAAATCTTGAGAACCATGGGGCTGATTGCTCGCAGAGATCTTCCACCACATCGATCAGCGGGTCTTCGAGGTTTTCAGGCACTACTTCAGCATCAAGTAGAAAGTCGAGTGCGGCCAAGCCATAGGAATCTGGGGTGAGAGCCATCCGGTGAGGGGCATTGGAAAGCGCTCCAACATGATGCAGGCGGGCCAGTGAGCGGCCTAACCACTCGAGTTGTTCACGACTCAATTCATCCGGATTGCGTCCTCCGAATTTGGGGAAAACACAGAAAAAGATCTCCTGATGACCGATCGAAAAAAGTGTCCGTCCAGAGGAGTCAGACTCAGGTACCACCACCGGCACATCGTGATGGCGCAGATCCTGAAGAAACACGTGTTCTTCTTGGATTTGTTCCGCGGTCCAGCGTTGGGGGCGGTAAAATTTAGCCACTCGAAATTTCTCGCTTTCAGACAGCACCGGCTCGGGTGCATCCACGCCAACTTCCAGCACCCGGTTTTCCAAACTGTTGAGCGGCAGGCAACGGCCCGTGCAGCGATGCCCCAGCTTTTCTACCGCATCAAAAATCACATCGGGGGTCAGACTGAAGAAAAGCCGGGTAGGTTGGTGCCCCCAGGAAAAGATTTCCGGCGGATCAGCTTCGGCATCTGGATTGTCGATTGTCATGATCCCGGTCTTGGGCTAATACGCAGACATGTCAACATGGATCACCGAGGATTTTTTGCTTCACACTTCTACTGCGCGCCGTCTCTACCACGAGGTGGCGGAAGAACTCCCCATCATCGATTATCACTGCCATCTGGCTCCGAGTGAAATCGCCTCTAATCGGCGATTCGGTAACTTGTTTGAAGCATGGCTGGAGGGGGATCACTACAAGTGGCGGGCCATGCGCACTAACGGTATTTCGGAGGAGTTTTGCACGGGTTCCGCCGAGCCGTATGAAAAATTTCTGGCCTTTGCCCGCACGGTGCCGAAGGCGCTGCGCAATCCACTCTACCACTGGACACATTTGGAGTTACGCCGTTATTTCGGAATAAAAGAGTTATTAAACGAAGAAAGCGCACCGCGAATCTGGCAACAGGCCAATGAGATGCTGGTATCGGAGGAATTCCGGGTTCATGGATTGTTGAAAAAGTGCCGGGTGGAAGTGGTTTGCACCACGGATGATCCGGCAGATGGCCTGGACTATCATCAGGAAATCGCGGCCGGCGTGTCGGGCATTCGTGTGCTCCCCACCTTCCGCCCGGACAAGGCGCTGGCCGCAGATCAACCGGAGATATGGAACGCGTATCTTAAAAAACTGGAGACCCGCAGTGCCGTGAAATGTGATTCGCTCGAAGGGCTGCTTAAGGCTTTGAAGACAAGGCATGAAGCATTTCATGCAACAGGTGGAAGACTGTCTGACCATGGCTTGAGCCGCTGTCCGATGGGGAAGGGGGACATGGAGGCCGCCAACCACGCATTTTCCAAGTCCCGTGAAGGCGCAGTTCCGTCCTCATTGGAAGTGGAGGAATTTCGCACGGTGCTCATGCTGGAATTCGGACGATGGGATGCGGCGCAAAACTGGACCAAACAGCTTCACTTGGGTGCCATGCGTAATAACAATACCCGCCTCTTTCGAAAACTCGGACCAGATACGGGTTTTGATTCCATTGGTGATTACCCTCAAGCGGAGTCCTTATCGCGTTATCTGGATGCTCTGGATATCACCAACGAACTTCCCAAAACTATTCTTTATAATCTTAACCCTGCCGACAATTACCTGATGGCCACCATGATTGGTAATTTTCAGGACGGCACCCAGGCTGGCAAAATTCAGTTTGGCAGTGGTTGGTGGTTTCTGGATCAAAAAGAGGGCATGGAATGGCAGATCAATGCGTTATCAAATCTCGGTCTATTGAGCCGTTTCGTAGGAATGTTGACCGACTCACGTAGCTTTCTGTCCTATCCCCGACATGAATATTTCCGGCGCATTCTGTGCAACCTCATTGGAGCCGAGGTCGAACGTGGAGAGATTCCGGATGACTGGAACCTTTTATCCGAATTGGTCGAAGGCGTATGTTACCGAAACGCCCGAAGCTTTTTCGGCTTTTAAATCTGAATAGCGCAGCTCACTGCGGCCGATTCATTAAACGACCGCAGTTCCAGCGGGGCTTATTTGAGTATGATGAACGTGTAACCGCGGGGTGTCCACGCGTAAATACGGGCCGACTTGCCTTTGACGGTGCGACTGAAACGGATGGCATCTTGAGCTCGCTCAATGACTTTAGTCTGTCCGTCTGCCGTAATCTCAAGAATCACCATACCACGACGCATTCCGGCTTTTTCGGCCAGTGAACCAGTCTCTACCCGCGTGACCAGCGCACCATTTACATCTTCAGGTATGGAAAGCTGGGTTCGAGCGGCCGCTGTGATGTCTTGAACCATGATGCCTGAAAACAAGCGTCCCCCTACCGCTTCCTCTTCGTCGGTCTTTTTGCCTGACGGGGATTCGAGTTGCTGTGCCGTTTCGTCGGGACGTTCAGAAAGGGTGACTTTGACGATTTGCGTTTTGCCTCCACGAGTAATGTGAACATCAGCTACCGAACCTGGAGCTTGCTGGCTTACGGTGAGCAGCAGATCGCTCACGGAATGGATGTCCTTTTGGTTAATTTTCAAAATTACATCGCCACGTTTGAGGCCGGCTTTTTCAGCGGGGGAACCACTTTCTATAAAAGTGATCAGGGCACCCTGCTCCGACTCCAAGCCGAAGGATTCAGCCAATTCCGAATTAACCTCATCAATATTCACGCCGAGATAGCCGCGGCTTACCCGGCCTTGTTCAATGAGTTGCTGCATCACCGTGCGGGCCATGTTGATGGGAACGGCAAAGCCAATGCCCAGATTCTCTCCGGTGCGGCTGAAAATGGCGGTATTAATTCCGATTAGCCTTCCTTCCGCATCCACTAAGGCACCTCCGGAATTGCCTTGGTTAATGGAGGCGTCGGTCTGGATGAAATCCTGATAAATCACTCCGGTTTGTTGGGGAATGACCTTGTTTCTTCCAGTGGCACTGATGATGCCCATGGTGACGGTTTGTCCCAGACCGAATGGGTTGCCCAGAGCCAGCACGATATCTCCCACTTCAATCTGATCACTATTCCCCAAAATAGCTGAAGGAAGCTCTTTATCGATCTCGATTTTGAGCACCGCCAAATCCGAACGGGGATCGGTTCCTACAATGGTCGCCGGATACTCCTTGCCATTCTTCTCATTGAAATCGACCAAGATCTCGTCGGCATCGGCAATGACATGATTGTTGGTCAAAATGTAACCGTCCTTGCTGACAATCACTCCAGAGCCAATACCTCTTGGCTGTAGCCGACGTTGACCCGTGGGTGCCTCTTCCGGTATCTTGAAAAATTCACGGAAGAACGGATGCATCTGCTGCGGATTGATGAAGGCAGCGGTTTTGATGCTTACCACCGAAGGACTCACAGAATGAATGACGCTCGAAAAACTGGTCGTCAACTGTGTTTTGCGGGAAAGGGGTGCTTCATTGATGACCACCTCCGCAACCTGCTTCTTCTTCTTATCCCCTGAGCCATTTCCCTTGCCAAAAGGCCACCAGTCGGCTCCGGAGGCCGTGGATCCTGCTATCACTGTGAACAGCAGCGAGAGGATGAGGATAACAGAAATTCCGGAACGATTGATTAAAGTCATAAGAGGTTAACTACCACGATCTGAGGCAATATCCAGTTTAATGACGTGCGTCGTGACCGCTAGATTCAATTGTTTTATTCAGCGTGGTTGCAATCCCTGCAAACATGCTAGGTTCAAGTATGGAAATAAAATGTTCTACAATACGCCCCCCCGCAGCGGTGATTGGCAGCGGGTTTGGAGGGCTTGGTGCCGCCATCCGCCTGCAAGCCAGAGGCTACCAGACCACCCTCTTTGAAATGCGGGACATGACCGGCGGACGAGCGTATGTCTATCGAGACAAAGGTTTTACCTATGACGCAGGCCCGACCATTATCACCGCTCCTTTTTTGATTGATGAGTTATTTGAACTGGCAGGTAAAAATAAGGACGATTACATCAAACTGGTTCCCAACGACCCTTTCTACCGAATCGTTTTCCACGATGGTAGAACCTTTGAATACACCGGCGATACAGATCGGATGATCGAACAAATTCGAAAATTTAACCCGGCGGATGTGGAGGGCTATCATCGTTACGTTCAAAAAACCAAGGAGATTTTCAAACGCGCTTTTTTGGATCTTTCCGACCAGCCTTTTTCCACGTTTTGGGACATGATTAAAGTGGCACCCGATCTGGCCCGCCTACGCTCTGATCAATCCGTTTATGCGCTGGCGTCTTCTTGTTTCAAGGATCCGCATTTAAGGCAAGTCTTCAGCTTTCAGCCGTTGTTGGTAGGTGGCCATCCCTTTTTTGTTTCTTCGATTTATTCCATGATCCATTACTTGGAAAGGGAATGGGGGGTTCATTTCGCCATGGGGGGAACCGGAGCCTTGGTGCAAGGGTTATCACGACTATTTCAAGACATAGGGGGAGAAATTCGGCTCAATACTAAAGTCGAGGAACTCTTGATTGAGGATCGGCAAGTTACCGGACTGAAAACCAATACCGGAGAAATCTTTCCCACCCGGGTCGTCGTTTCCAATGGCGATGTCGCCAACATCTACCGCAAAGCCGTGGCCCCTCAGTATCGAAAAAAATGGACCGACCAACGTCTCGAAAAAATGCGCTACAGCATGGGGCTTTTCCTTATCTATTTCGGCACCGACCGAACCTATCCGGAACTGGCTCACCACACGATTGTCCTCACCCGGCGTTACCGCGAACTTTTGGATGACATCTTTGAGAATAAAACTCTGGCAGACGACTTTTCCCTCTATCTCCATGCCCCCACGCGCACCGATCCTTCATTGGCACCAGAAGGACATGAATGTTTTTATGTGCTTTCACCCGTTCCGCACCTTGATGGAGATATTGATTGGGATTCCGTCAAAGAGCGTTACGCAGATGCCATTTTGGAATCGTTGGAACCACTTATTCCCGGAGTTAGAAAGCACTTAGTCAGCAAACTCATTATGACCCCTAAGGATTTTGAAACGGAGTTGGACGCCTACAAGGGTTCCGCCTTCCAATTTGAACCGGTGCTGACCCAGAGTGCCTGGTTCCGCCCTCATAATGTTTCAGAGGATGTAGACGGGCTATACCTCGTCGGGGCGGGAACCCACCCGGGTGCAGGGGTGCCGGGCGTGCTTTCATCTGCCAAACTTTTAGATCGGGTGATTCCCGCTGCGAAATCTGCATAAGTGCGCTTGCAGAAGTGATAGCACCCTTGTAATCATTAACTAGATATGATCATTGAAACCACCTCAGAGCGACGCACTCGTAAGCGGTTCCAAAAGGTGCTGACTCCTTATCTAGATTCCGGGGAAAGCCATATTCGTTCCGTGGCACCCCATGCCAAATCCGGAAAAGCAAAGCATGTTCAACTGGGGGATCGCGTTCATATTCCGGAGACGGACATCACCCATCTTTTTAACAATCAAGCTATGCTGGCAGTCAGTCATGCCATAGAAGACCTCGCGTCGGAAACAAGAGAAGGTGAACTCATTTCAACCTTCCAAAAATTCGAAAATTTCAAGCCACAGAAAAAGCGTTACCTCGGTCTCGCCAAAGATTTGGACGCCGTTCGTGTTTGGGGTGAGGGCGTTCCTCCTACAGGATGCGGTAAAATTGATTTCATTCCTGTTCATCGTGAAGAAATGAAGCGTTACTGGGTGGTTTTATTCGCCAGCTCTGAGACGCATGCCGCATTGATTTGTCGTCAGGTCAACGAAAGCAGTTCGGATTTCAATAAGAAAATCTTCGCAGGTTTTTACACGTTTAATCCATTCCTTGTCGAATCCCTGCGCAGGCACTTGAACCTCATGAGCGTCGGGCTGGATAACGTGGTCGAAAGATTCAACCAACGCATTAACATTCCCAGTCTTTCACTTCGTGATATCCGTCAATACTTTGATCAAGCTAAATAGTCTGCTACCTCGCCACCCGTTGTGTCGGGTGGATAAACTTGATCCTCTAGTCGGTTAAGCGGATACTGCTTTCATGGAACTTCTCAGCGAAAGCCAGCGCTTGTTGGTGGATCTGGCTATCACACTTTTTATCGGCACTATACTGGTTGTTTTTCTGCAACGCGGTGTGGTGGAATTGGGACGTCGGCTTCATTTTGCGCCTTTGGCCATGAAGCCTCTGCAGGTACTTATCCGGTGGGTGGGAATCTTGATCGTGCTGGCTGTTTGTCTGGATCGCTTCCACATCAGTCTTGGTGCCTACATCGCGTCCATTCTCGGTCTGGTGGCCATTGGATTTGTGGCTGTTTGGAGCATCCTAAGCAATATTTCCTGCACGGTTCTGCTCATTCTCCTCAAACCTTTCCAAATTGACGATCAGATTGAATTTGCGGGAGAACCAGTTTCGGGCCGGGTGGTGGATTTGAATTTTGTTTACACCACCCTGCTAAACGATGAAGGCCAGTCAGTGCTGATACCCAACAATCTTTTTTTTCAACGCGTTATTAAAAAACGCGCCGGTCGCGGCGGTCTTTCGCTGGCCGATCAGCTCTACGTGGACAAAGCTGCCGCATCACCGCCCACCTTGTAATCAAAGCCGCGAAGAAAAACGGTGACCGAAATCGTCGTCAGTCATTATCGGGAGGACCTGCGCTGGCTGAAAAATGTCCCCTCCTCACTGCGATTGACGGTCTACTACAAAGATCAAGTGCCGGATCTTTCCTTTTTGAGGCGCCGTGTTGAAACCATTGCGCTGCCGAACATCGGACGCGAGGCCCACACGTGGTTGACCCATCTGATCTGTCGATACACGTCTCCTGCGGATCGCACGGTCTTTCTTCAAGGAAGACCCTTTGATCATCTTCAAGACACGCTAGCGCTTCTCAAGGCTTTGGCACTGGGTGTTCCTCCTCAAGATCACCCCGAGGCGTTTGAATGGTGGGGGTTCATTCAGGACACCGATGACCGATGGGGGCATCGTCTTTTTGTCCCTTGGAGCAAAAACCCCGAGCGCAGAGAAATCGATATCCGCCGCGCCCATTACGATCTCTTTGGAGAGGAGGGGCCGGAAGAATATCGATTCGTGCCGGGCGGACAATTTAGTGTGACGGCGGAACGATGGCAATCGCGCCCCCTGTCGTTTTATGAAAAAGCACTTGCGTATTGTCTGAGCGATCCCGATGCCCCCTATACGCTGGAGCGGATGTGGGACAGGTTGTTTGGTTTTCCGCCCTTGGATGAAACCACCATGCAGGGGCAACAAACCCGCTATTTGAAAAACATCAAAACATTAGGCCTGACCCAGCGGCCTACCCCTTAGTCCAACTGGGCTGTAGTAAACCTCAGGCAAGCGCAAGATCACTGTAAGGAGCTTGTTTGCCCAGCCCCAGATCACGCAGTAGTCTTTCGTCTTGCTCATTTTCCGGATTGCCCGCAGTGAGGAGCTTGTTTCCGTAAAAAATCGAATTGGCTCCGGCGTAGAAACACCATGCCTGGGTTTCACGGCTCATGCTGGTGCGTCCGGCGGAAAGGCGGATTTTGGTGGTCGGTAGCGCAATCCGTGCGGTGGCGATCATCCGTAGCAAATCAAAGGTCTCAACAGGATGTTGATCTTCCATGGGAGTGCCCGGCATAGCCATTAAACAGTTGATGGGGCAACTCTCAGGAGCGGGATCAAAGCCGGTCAGCACACGAAGCATTTTCAGGCGATCCTCCACGGTCTCACCCATGCCCAGGATGCCGCCGCAGCAGACATCCATTCCAGCACTCTGAACGTGCTCGATGGTGCGCAACCGGTCATCGAAAGAATGTGTGGTGCAGACGCGGTCGTAAAATTCGGGGCTGGTGTCGATGTTGTGGTTATAGGCGGTGACGCCCGCTTCTTTCAATTCCATAGCTGCCTGCTCGGTCAAGGAGCCGAGCGTGACGCAGACTTCCATGCCGAGTTTAGATACTTCGCGGATGGTTTCCTTGACGGTTTCGAACTGCGGTGTGCCCTCCCGGACTCCCCGCCATGCCGCTCCCATACAAAAACGGGTGGATCCTTTTTCCAAGGCTTGGCGGGCATAAGGCATTACCTCATCTGCCGTCATCAGTTTTTCTTTGCCGAGCCCGGTGTGGTGGTGTGCGCTTTGAGAGCAGTATCCGCAATCCTCACTGCAACCGCCGGTCTTGATGGACAACAGCGTGCAGAGCTGTATTTCATTGCGTTTCCAGTGCGAAGCCGTGACGCGCCGCGCTTCGTCGATAAGGTCAAAGAGGGGTTGGTGGTAGATGGCTTCAAGTCGTTCCAAAGACAGTGCGGGCATATCAGCTTCAGATTCGGGATGTGGGTGGAATTGTCAAGAATACCGCGCCGGTGCCTTCAAATTCATGATTTCCTTCATGCGGTCTAAGTTCTACTTTGGAGCATGTTTTGGAAAAAAAAGAACGTTGAGCGGGTTCGCTGGGCAGTGGTGGGGACTGGGGCCATCGCGCACCGGTTTGTTAGTGAGTTGTCCCTGCATCCTGAAGTCAACTTCCACGCGGTGTCTTCTACCGATTCAAAACGGGGCCGTGCCTTTGCAGAACAATACGGAATTCCCCATGTCTGCGTCGGGTTGGATGAGATGCTGGAGCGCGATGACATCGATGCCGCGTATATTGCCACCGTCCATCCGCTGCACGTGGAACAGACCCTGGCATGCCTCCATGCAGGCAAGGCAGTTCTTTCGGAAAAACCGCTGGGAGTTCATCCGGGAGGCGTGGAAAACGTGATGGATGCGGTGGAGAAGACAGGTGTTTTCGCCATGGAGGCCATGAAATCGATCCACTTGCCGGCCATCAGAAAAGGGCTTGCTTGGCAATCTGAGGGCAGGCTGGGAGAGGTGCGGCAGCTCCGGGCCTCCTTCTGTTTTAAGGTCACTCCGCGTGCCGACAGCAGACTCTTTGACCCGAGGCAAGCGGGTGGATGTGTGCTGGATGTTGGTTATTACGGCATCGAAGCCTCACGCTGGTTTTTGGGGTTAGACGAGGTCACCGTGAGTGCAGTCGGCTCGGTATGCACGACCGGCGTGGAGGATCAAGCCGTGGTGAATATACGCTATCCTTCAGGTGCGGTGGCTACCACCCATTGCGCCATCTCCTGCCCGGCTCCGGTTTCTCTGGAAGTCTTGGGAACAGAGGGCAGGTTGCATTTTGATTCGTTTAATCAGGCTTCGGCAGTTGATTTCATACCCCTGCAAGGAAGGCCCGAGCGCTTCGAGGAGAAACAAGGCTTGTTTCGCTATGAGGTTGAGGAAGTTCACCGCTGTCTGCGTGAAGGATTGAAACAAAGCGATATCATGCCTCTGCGATCCACATGGCAAACCTCATGCGTGATGGATTCAGCTCTCAGGCAAATCCATCAGGACAAGCTGCCTGCTTACCTGTTGTGAAAGCCGGAAATGGGGGGTATTAGGAGACTGGTGGGTCGATTCTGCTTAAGTGCACAGAAAATGAACTGCCCTTGCCCTCGGTGCTTGAGCATTTCACGGTGCCACCCATTTGGGTAACAAGCTGTTTAACGATGTAAAGTCCAAGCCCCATGGATGGTTCTCCCGCTGTGGGACGGTTGCCAAGTCGGGTGAAGGGCTGCCAAATTTTTTCCTGATCCTCGGGCAATATACCCGGGCCCTCATCAATCACGAATAAGATGGCTTCTTGTTCCAGAGCTTGCAGCACCACTTTAATGCGGTCACCCGCTTTAGAAAATTTAAGGGCGTTGGATATCAGGTTTTCCAATACCTGACAGAGAGCATCGGGATTGGCACTCACCAGCACGGGCTCATCAGGTAGGCGCATTTGAATATCGATGCCCTTGCTCTGGGCTCGCAAAGAACATAAATCCACCACTCCAGCCATCACTTCTTTGAGTTCCAAAGTCCTGTTCATAATCTGGCTGTCGGATGATCCCGCATCACGGATCGAGATGAGGTTGCGGATCATCCGCGCCAGCCGTTGGGTTAATGCCTGGATTTTCTGTATTCTGGGCTGATCATCCTCGGTTCCCTGAAGGCTTTCAGCCAGCATGCTGATGGCAGTAAGGGGATTGTTGACGTCATGCACCACGGTAAAAAGCAGCCGATCCTTTTCTTCATTGGCAAGAGTGAGGTCTTTCTCTGCCTGAAATCGCTGGCGGATTTCTTGTTTTAATCGAATGATGCCCAATGTGATCAAAATGAGAGACACGGCCATCGTAAGCAGGACGGGTAACAGCGCTACCCAGAACTGCTGCCACACAATAAAGTCATGATGTTCTACTCTCACCCAGCGTGCGAGGATCTCATCCTTTTCCTGATCTGAAAGGGATGCGATCGACTTTTCAATAATTGAAAACAAAACAGGTTGATCCCGCCGGATGGCTAGATGAAGTTCGAACCGATAGTCGGTGATGCCGGCCACCTTTAAATTTGACAGGCCTTCCTGACGGATCAAGGTGCTGGCGGATACTAGATTTTCCAATGTAAACTCCGCCCGTCCACGGCTTACCTCCAGTAGCGCATCTCTGCTTGAAGCAACCTCGCGCACCACGCGGTTTGGGTAATCTCGCCGGTAATGCATGAGGGTGACATGTCCAGAGGGAAGAACCGCGCGCATATTCGGATTAAAACGCAGATCGATCAATAGGGGACGTTCCGCCCGCGTGATAATCGCCACCGGAAAAGAAGCGTAAGGACGGGTAAACAAAAACTGCTCACCGCGCGCCTCGGTGCGCGAGATCCCGGTTAGCACATCAAAATAGCCGTCCCGGGCCTTCTGTTCGATTTCCTCCCAGTTTTCACCTTGGACAAACTCAAAGCGCAGCCCGCTGATCTTGCCAAGCTGGATCAATAAATCGTGATCAATACCGCGGATTCCATGATCGCCATCCCAGTAAGAAAAGGGAGGCCAGTCGGGCTCGCTTCCCACTCGGATAGCTGGTGTGCTGCGGATAAATTCCAGCTCCTCATTGTTCCAGTCGATCCGGTGCCCGGTTCCCGCTGCGATTTCAGGATTACCCCATATCTCAAGGGAGGCACCGAGAAGTAGCACGGTTGTAAATAAGGTAATACCCGCACGTTTCGAGATGTTCTCCACGCCTTTAAACTAGCCAAGAAGTATGAAGATGGACAAGCAGTTTGCTTTTTTTCGTTATTTAAGCCGGTGCTACCCTTCAGATTGCCTTTTAAATAAGGTATGGTTCTATTTCTGTATGTCTCAAGATGCTTCATCAAACTCCCGGGTTCCTTCTATGCTTTTTTTTGGCACTCGACCTTCATGGATGATGCCCGAGTGCATCCAACTTAACCGCCTGCCTGCCCGGGCTTCGTTTCTTCCACTTCCTGAAGCTCGATCCGCTGCCACAGCAACCTCTTGGGATCACTCACCGTGGAAACTGGATCTTAACGGCTTATGGCACTTCCGCATGCTGGATCGCCCTGAGTCCCTTCGTGCTGAGATGCTAAACTCTCCAACCGCAGATTCCTCAGCACATACAAAACCCATTGCCGTCCCGGGAAACTGGACGATGCAAGGTTACGGCTATCCTCATTACACCAACGTCCAAATGCCCTTTCCTCAGGAACCGCCAACCGTTCCTGAAGAAAATCCAACCGGTATTTACCTGAAAAAATTCACACTCCCTCCCACGTGGCGCGGCCGCCGCGTCATCGTTCACTTTGGCGGTGCCGAGAGTGTTCTTTATGTGTATCTCAATGGAAAACCGATCGGCCTCAGCAAGGACTCACGCTTGCCATCTGAATTTGATCTGACAGGTAGCGTGAACTGGGAAGGAGAAAATGAGCTTTGTGCTGTAGTGGTTAAATGGTCGGACGCTACTTTCATTGAAGATCAAGATCAATGGTGGATGGGTGGATTGTTCCGCGATGTTTTTATTTATTCAACCGCCTCACTTCACATTGCCGACGTGTTCGTGAGAGGTGATTTTGAAGCATCCCGCTCAGAGGGTTCTTTAAATGTCTTGGTTCGGGTCGGATTTCCAGGTGCTTCTTTTCCCGGCTGCCGTGTGCGGCTTCAACTTTTGGATTCTCAAGGACGTAAACTGTTTTCCAAGCCGCTGCTCTCTAAAGTTGAAACCCGGCGAAATGAAAGAATTCAGGATTGGTATTGCGCTCCATTCGAAGAAATCATCAAAAAAGTCCGGCCTTGGTCAGCGGAATCTCCCACCCTTTACCGTTGGGTCGTCACTCTCGAGTCGCCCGATGGATCGGAAGAATCCGTCAGCGGCCAACTGGGCTTCCGCCGCGTGGAAATTCAGAGAGGGCAACTCCTCATCAATGGACGTCCCATCCGCGTTCACGGTGTCAACCGACATGAGCATCATGCCCGAACGGGCAAGGCCATCAGCCGGGCCGATATGGAACGCGATATCTGTATGATGAAGCAGTTTAACATCAACGCGGTGCGCACCTCACACTATCCTGATGATCCATATTGGTATGAATTATGTGATCGCCATGGGCTTTACGTCATTGATGAAGCCAATATCGAATGCCATCAGTTTGACTTGCTTAGCCGTGATTCACGCTATGCATCCGCCTTCTTGGAGCGCACCCTGCGCATGGTTGAGCGGGACAAAAACCACCCCTCAATTATTTTCTGGTCACTTGGCAACGAAAGCAACTACGGACCCAATCACGATGCGGCTGCCGGCTGGATCCGCGGTTATGACCCCTCAAGGCTGCTACACTATGAAGGTGCTATATCCCGCTGGCAGAGCAAGCGGGACTGGAACGACGGTCGCCGCGCCACCGATGTCATCGCCCCCATGTATTCTTCCATCGCAGAAATACAGGAGTGGTTCCGCCGACAACCTCGTTCAGAGCGGCCCTTCATCATGTGCGAATATTCCCACGCCATGGGCAACAGCAATGGTAGTTTGCATGATTACTATGCGCTTTTTGATCAATACTTTGACCGGGGACTTCAAGGAGGATTCATCTGGGAGTGGTGTGATCATGGGCTGGCCCGCAACACCCCCGACGGTCGCGAATACTTCGCCTACGGTGGAGATTACGGTGATCTGCCTAATGATGCCAACTTTGTTTGTGATGGATTGGTGGGACCGGATCGAGATCCCCATCCGGCCTTGTTTGAATACAAACATCTTGCTTCACCCGTTCGGATTGAATCAGCCGGTTCGGGAAGGGTGCGTATCACCAACCGCCGCACGTTCACTTCTCTGGCCGATCTAGCGGGAACGTGGGAGGTGCAAGTCGATGGCAAGCGTGTGCGCGGTGGTAAATTGCCCCGCCTGAACATCGCTCCCGGGGCTTCGCTTATTTGGAAACTGCCTGGGGCACTGCCTGCTAGCTCTCTTGGAGAATCATGGCTTATGTTCCGTTTTGTTAGCACCGCCGCCACGTCATGGTGCAGTAAGGGGCATGAAATGGCACGGGCCCAGATTCAGCTCCGAACCCCGCCTAAGCGGGGTAAAGCGAAAGCTCTAGTGTCAAACGTATCCATGACCGAGCATGCCGATCGTATTATTTTGCAGACCGATGCGCACAGCGTATCAATGGATCGCAGTCTGGGATTTCTTTCTTCCCTACAGCGTAGAAAAACCGAGTTCTTGGTTTCTGGTCCTCGGCTCCAGATTTGGCGAGCCGCCACGGATAACGATGGACTCAAACTTCGCTCCGATCAGACCGGTAAAGCCCTCACCCGTTGGTTGAAGGCGGGATTGCATCGCATCGATCACCGACTTGAGTCCTTGCGCGTCTCGCAAAAAGAGGGGCTTCCTTCCATCAAGGTGATCCACTCCGCCTCAGGTCGAAACCGCTTCACTGATTTCCGTCATGAGCATATCTACACGCTCTTAGCAGACGGATCACTACGAGTGGAAAACCGCCTTGATGTGGATCCTGAGCTTATGGATCTCCCCCGTGTCGGCGTAGTCATGATACTGCCTGCGGGTTTTGAAGAACTGGAGTGGTTCGGGCGCGGTCCTTGGGAGAACTACAGCGATCGAAATCAATCTGCTATGGTTTCCCGTTACCAAAGCACTGTGGAAGGCCAATATGTTCCTTATGTGATGCCTCAGGAGCATGGGCATAAAACCGGAGTGCGTTGGCTGGCACTGGCCAATGGCAAGAATCGTTTGACCGTAGAAAACATCGGGGAGCCTTTGAATTTTAATGCCACTCATTACTCATCCGAAGATCTCTTTGAGGCCCGTCATACCACGGACTTGGTTGCTAAGCCGGAGACGCTGCTGTATCTCGATTGTGCCCAACGAGGCTTGGGCACCGCGAGTTGTGGTCCTGACACATTGGTGGAGTACCGACTGGAACGGAAACGTTATCAGTGGTCGTTTCTTCTGCGTTTAGGTTAACAGGCACTCCAGATCGAAGTGCCCCAAAAAACTCGCTTACGATTTGCCTATTAATAGTTCTTTAGCCAAGGCGGCACTGGACGGGCGATCTTTCATCGAGGGTCGGATCAGGGACATAATCCACTGAGCGGTGGTGGAGTCGATTTGTTTGGCTGTTTCTTTCAACGGCCGGATCCGGTTCTCAAAGTGATTCAATGCAGTCGTTTTGGTGTCATCACTTATGAACGGATCGATACCGCTCACCAAATGATAGAGCACGCAGCCAAGCGAATAGAGATCTGAACGCCCGTCTACTTCCTCGCCCGCAAAGCGTTCCGGTGGCATGTAGGAAGGCGATCCCAGAATCGCGCCTTCCTCAATGGAGCTGGAACTGCCTGATCCCACAAATTTTGCGATTCCGAAGTCGAGAATTTTGGTCATGATGGGCTGTCCCGGAAGTTTGGCATTCATGATATTTGAAGGCTTCAAGTCCAGATGGATAAAGCCTTTGTTGTGCGCGTATTCCAGCGCATCAAGACATTGGCAAATCATGACCCGTAAAGATTCACCTCTCAGGGTTTCCCCACATGAAATAACCTGTTCATAAGTGATCCCGTCGATCATCTCCATGACCATGAAAGGACCGTTCTGATCGGTACCACAGTCGAACACACTCACAATATGTGGATGTTGAAGTTTAGCCAGCCGTAGCGCTTCTTCGATCAAAGCTTGATCTTCAAGTAACGAATAGCCCTCATCAGCATGCAATCGTTTAAACGCCACCGGACGATCCAAATGGAGATCCCACGCCTTAAAAACCGATCCTGTTCCTCCCTTGCCTACCAAATGCTCGATACGGTAGCGGTCACTACTGCTTTTCCGGTTGGAATGGGTTTTCTCAACAGCCGCTAAAACCGTGCGAACCAACTCCTGGTCGCTAATAGGCTTTTCTAAAAAGTCGAAGATACCCAGCCGCAGTGCCTCTTTGATGATTTCTTTATCATCGCGCGCCGTCAGTAGAATCACTTCCAGACGGGGTGCGTGCTTTTTGATCAGGGGTACCAAATCCAAGCCCGTCTGACCTGGCATCATATAGTCACTGATAACGCACGAAAAGTGATCGCTCGGTTGGCGGGTAAGGATTTGCTGCGCCTCACGAACACTATCAGCTGTTTCAATTTGACGACTTACCGAGCTGATCTGTAATTTGATCAATTCCCGCATGATGGCATCATCATCCACGACCAAAATGCGCGGATCCGCATAGAGATTCACCGAGGAGGGCTGATCGGTAGCGCGCTTGAACTCAGAGGCTGGTCGCCAATGAACCATGGGGGGCCTCCAAAAAAAGAGCCCTTCGTGCCCCATGGCCTCAATCAAATCTCCTGCCTCGGCTTCGCCAAATGGGCCCGACTGAAAACCGTTCTTATAAACGTAGATCAAGTCGTTTACGGCCTGTGTGGGGTCGTGGGGCTTCACAGATTAATTTTCAGGTTTATCAACCTCAAATGTCTAGCACACCTCAACATGCGTTGATGTAACAATCTGGTGCCAATATGGTTGTGAGTAGGCTTTCGAAAAGAGTGTCAGGCTCATATCCATTTAAAGCGACACTTAACCCCGCGAAGTACTCGCTGCTTTATTCACACTGGCGTCGATTGTTACTTGAACCTGATAGAGGCTTCCTACAGTGTGACCGACTACTATGATTCAAAAGGTGAGCGTGGCGGTGGTGGGAGCATCGGGTTACACAGGGGAGGAACTTCTCAGGCTGCTTTCTAGGCATCCCTTGGTCAAGGTTTCCGCTGTAACATCCCGGCAGTCGGCTGGCACTTCCCTGTCTTCCGTTCGTGGAGTCGGCAAGTCTCTACACGCCCTTCAATTTGAAAATCTAACACCCGAGTCATTGGCGGGCAGAGCGGAGATCGTCTTCTTGGCCTTGCCCCATGGCGTGGCATCGGAGTATGCGGTTCCTCTTCTGGAGTCTGGAGCTACTGTGATTGATCTCAGTGCGGACTTCCGTCTCAAGTCGACCGATACGTACCGGGAGTTCTATGGACATGATCACCCGGCCGTCAGTCTGCTGGAACATTCGGTTTATGCGTTGCCCGAGTGGCACCGCGATGCATTTAAAGGCTGCCGTCTGTTGGCATGTCCCGGCTGTTATCCCACCAGTGTGATCCTGCCCCTTGCACCCTTCCTGCAGAAGGCTAAAATCGCCTCCGATGGCATCGTGGTCAACTCGATGTCCGGAATAAGTGGTGCTGGGAAAAAAGCCGACCTCACTTATTCATTCTGCGAACGCGAAGCCAACGCCACCGCCTACGGCTGGCCGAAACACCGTCACCTCAGCGAAATGGAACAGGAATTATCTCTCCATAGCGGACGGGACATGAAGTTGACCTTTACGCCTCATCTATTGCCTTGGGGGCGAGGCATGCTGTCCACCATTTCCGCTCCGCTGGCTGTCGATCTATCTACCGAAGAGGCCGAAGAAATCTTGCAAACGGTTTATGCAGGGGAACCTTTTATCCGCATTGCTCATGGTGATCAATCCCCGGAAATCAGGGATGTGGTGTATACCAACACCTGCTTCATCGCCGCCCGGGTGGATCAGCGCACCCGGCGTCTGCAGCTGGTCAGCGTGATCGACAATTTGGTCAAAGGCGCTTCAGGTCAGGCTGTGCAGGTCATGAATCTAGTTTGCGGGTTTGAGGAAACAGCCGGTCTGAAGGCTGAATAATAAAAGGAGCGATATCATGTTCAAGTGGATCGAACAAGGAGGAGTGACCAGCCCAGAGGGATTCGCCGCTGCGGGCGTCTCATGCGGGGTCAAACTAAAAAAGAAAAAAGATCTTTGCTTGATCGTCTCGGAAGTGGAAGCGCGGGTCGGTGTCACCTTCACCACCAACCGCATTAAAGCTGCACCCGTTAAGCTCAGTATGCAGCATGCACGTCAGGGCGTTGTTAAAGCCATCGTCGCCAACAGCGGCAACGCCAACGCCTGCACCGGTGTCCGCGGCATTCGTGATGCACGTGCCATGGCGGACAAAGTGGCGGGGTTGGTAGGTTGCAGACGCCGCAAAGTTCTGGTCTGCTCCACCGGAAAAATTGGTATTCCGTTACCAATAGAGAATGTGCTGACCGGAATAGAAACCGCTTTCAAGCGACTCAGCCACTTGGGCGGAGACGCTGCGGCTAAAGCCATTCGCACCACCGACACCACGACTAAACAGGGCGCTGTAGAAATCAAAGTGGGAGGTAAAACCGTCCGCATTGGCGGCATGGCCAAGGGTGCGGGTATGATCCATCCAAACATGGCCACCATGCTCGCTTTCCTCACTTCCGACTTGGCTATCGAAAAAGAGCTTCTCCAACGTATGACTGGCGAAATCGTTCAGGAAAGCTTCAATATGATTTCCGTGGATGGAGACACCAGCACCAACGATACCGTTTTTGTTCTCGCAAATGGTGTGGCGGGCAACGAGGAAATTCATGCCGAACATCCGGACTATCCTCAAGTGCGCGAAGCGTTCAAGGCTGTCATGTCCATGTTGGCGCGCATGATCGTCGAGGATGGTGAGTGCATCACCCACGTTGTACATCTGAAAGTTCAAGGAGCAGCCAGCGATACCGATGCCAGGAAAATCGTGGACGCCTTGGCGCATTCTCCATTGGTCAAATCCTCGTGGGCGGGGGCCGACCCTAATTGGGGCCGTATCATGGACGTCATCGGCTATTCGGGAGCCCGGGTTCGTGAAGAGCTGGTCGATATTTACTACGATGGACTTTGCGCGGTCAAGGGTGGGGTGGCCGCCAACGTCCCGGCCCACCGGATCAAACGCGTCGTCGAAAAGAAAAACTTTTCCATCACTATGGATCTTCACCTGCTGGAGGGCAAAGCGGAATTGCTGGTCAACGACCTCACCCCCGGTTACGTCAAATTCAATATGGGAGACTAGCTCATGGATGAAGCGTTCGAACAATATATCCAGCGAGCTTCCGTTCTGGTCGAAGCACTGCCTTACCTCCAGGAATTCCGCGGCAAAACGATGGTTATCAAATACGGTGGCAGTGCCATGGATGATCCCGCTTTGGTCGAATCTGCGTTGAGGGATATCGTTTTTCTCGAAAACGTGGGCATTAATCCAGTAGTCGTTCACGGTGGCGGGAAAGCCATCAGCAGTCGCATGAAAGAAGCGGGCTTGGAAGCCACTTTTGTCGGTGGTTTGCGCGTCACCGATGAGCGCTCCATTTCGTTGGTCGAGGAAACCCTGAACCGTGTCATCAATCCCGGCATTGTGGCCCGCATGCGGAGTCTTGGTGGACGTGCCGAATCCTTCCGCGGGCAGGACTTCTTGCGAGCTCGGCGCAAACCACCAGTCCTCGTTGATGGCTGCGAGCAGGATCTGGGATACGTCGGTGATGTCATCGGGTGCCGCGTTCTTAAACTCATTGAAAGTATCCGCGAGGAAGTGGTGCCGGTAATCTCTCCGCTGGGTATGGACGAAAACGGCCAGATTATGAACGTCAACGCCGACATCGCTGCCGCTGAAATCGGAGTCGGCCTCGAAGCTCACAAAATCATCTACCTTTCCGATGTCAACGGCATCTTACGTGATGCCTCCGATCCCTCTACCCGCATCCCTACCGTCAACGCAGAAAAGGTGGCACAATTAAAAGACGAAGGGGTGATCACCGGCGGGATGTTGCCCAAGGTGGAATCCTGTCTCAAAGCACTTTCTCAAGGTGTGGGAAAAGTCCACCTCATCGACGGACGCATTCCCCACGCATTGCTGCTTGAACTGTTGACCGACCGGGGTATCGGAACGGAAATCGTACTTTAATGAATGGCGCGTCGCCACCTTGATGGGAGTGGAATTTTTCTTTTTACGCCGGATTTTCCGCCTATACTGATAATTTCACATGAACACCGAAAGCACCGCGCCCTCCGGCGCCGGATTGATAGCTAGAACCTACGCGGATCGGCCCCTGACCTTGGTGCGGGGTGAAGGCGTGCGTGTTTGGGATTCAACAGGCAAGGGTTACCTCGATTTCACCGGAGGCGTTGCCGTCAACTCGTTAGGTCATTGTCACCCTGCGGTTCGGAGTGCTCTGATGGAACAGTCTGGGCTCCTCCTTCATACCTCAAATCTTTTTTATAATGAACCTCAGTGCCGACTGGCCGAGAAGCTGGTGCGGCTCATCGGTTCGGGAGTGGTCTTTTTCTGCAACAGCGGGGCGGAAGCCAACGAGGCCTTGATCAAGCTTGCCCGCAAGTGGGGA